>CALWXZ010000085.1 GCA_944385625.1 uncultured Flavonifractor sp.
AGGCGGCCATCTGCCCCGACTCCGGCCACCTGAACGGCCACGAGGTGGGGGCCTTCGAGGCCACCGGCCACAAGATCCTCACCGTGCCCGCCTCCCCCGACGGCAAGATCGTCCCGGAGCAGCTGGTACCCTTGCTGAAACTCCACCAGGACGTACACCTGACCGAGCCCGGGCTGGTGTATATCTCCAACGCCACCGAGAACGGCGCGGTGTACACCAAGGCGGAGCTCACCGCCCTGTATGGCTTCTGCCGGGAAAACGGCCTGCTTCTCTTCATTGACGGCGCCCGGCTGGGCTGCGCCCTGGCCTCCGACGCCAACGACATGACCCTGCCCGAGTTCGCCCACCTGTGCGACGCCTTCTACATCGGCGGCACCAAGAACGGCACCATGTTCGGCGAGGCGCTGGTCATCACCCGGCCCGAGCTGACCGAGGGCTTCTTCCGAATGAAAAAGCGCCTGCTGGCCGTCATGGAGAAGGGCTGGATTCAGGGTGTGCAGTTTTTGGCTCTCTTTGAGGACGAGCTGTACTTCAAGCTGGGCCGCCAGGCCAACGAGATGGCCGCCCGCCTCCAGCAGGGGCTGAAGGCCAAGGGCTGGAAGCTGTGGGTGGAGTCCCCCACCAACCAAGTGTTCGTCATCGCCTCCAACGCCGTAAAGCCCCAGATTGATGCGGTGTGCCAATATGAGGACTGGTGCCCCTATGATGAGGACCACACCGTGGTGCGCTTCGTGTGCTGCTTCCACACCACCGAGGCCGACGTGGACGGGCTGCTGGCCGCCCTGCCCGACCTCCAGTAAACCCATCCTGTAAAAACTCCTGTGACCTTTCGGCCACAGGAGTTTTTTTACAGGGCGGCCCCGCTCACACGATTCCAGTAGTAGTGGCTGATTCCGCTTCTCTCTTTGGGGCCGGGCCACAGATCTGTTCTGGAACTCCAGTTCCTCCTTGATATAAAACACATAGACAGCACTTCAACCCTCTGCTACAATAAGATTTAGAAGAAGGAGAGGGTAGCATGGAACTGACTGAATGGGTCCGCCGGGCGCAGGCGGGGGACCGGCAGGCTGCCGAAGAGCTGTACCGGCGGACCAGCCAGCGGGTATATGCCCTGGCCCTGCGGCTTACCAACGATCCGGACCGGGCCATGGACGCGATGCAGGAGAGCTATCTCTCCGCCCTACAGCACCTGGACAGCCTGCACAGCCCGGAGTCCTTCCTCAGCTGGATCTTTCAGATCACCGCCAACTGCTGCCGCCGGATGCACCGGCAGGAGGGGCGCTATGTCCCCGCCAGCCGGGGGGAGGACGTGGACGGCGGAGTTCTGGAGGCCATTCCCGATCCGGACGAGGGCATCCTGCCCGAAGCCGCGGCTGAACAGGAGGAAACCCGGAAGCTGATACTGGGATTGGTTCAGGACCTGCCCGATACCCAGCGGGAATGTGTGGTCCTGTTCTATTTCTCCCGGCTCACGGTGGAGCAGATCGCCCGGCTTCAGGACTGCTCCGCCGGCACCGTAAAAAGCCGGCTGAACTACGCCCGCAAAAAGCTGAAGGCCGATGTACTGGCGCTGGAGTCCCGGGACGGCATCCGGCTTCACACCCTGGTCCCCATCGGTATCCTGTTCCCCTGTATGGCCAGCGAACTGCCCCCTGCCGCCGCCTTTACACAGGCCTGGCAGGCCGTCACGGTCGGTTTCGGCGCAGCTGGAGCCGGGACGGCAGCGGCGGGCGCTCATGCTCTGGGGGCCGGAACCGCGGCCAAGGGCGGGGCCGCCGTCGCGCTGAAAATGAAAATTGCCGCCGGAATCGCCGCCGCCTGTCTGGTGGCCGGCGGCGTGGCCGTTGCCCGCTATGAGCCGGTCGTCGTTTTTCAGGACCCGGTCTTTGAGCAAAATGTCCGCATCCTGATCGACAAGCCGGACGGCCCCCTGCACACCAGCGATCTGGCCCAGATCGCCAACCTGCATATCACCATCGACGGTATGTCCCTGGAGGAAATCTTCAGCCAGGAACAGATGGCGTGTATCGGGGAGGAGGGGACGAAGCCGGTCAGCAGTCTGGAGGACCTGGACCTCTTCCCCAATCTCAGCGGCGTTTACTGCCATATGTCGGAGGATACCACACTGCTGAATACCATGGACTGCGACAATCTGCGTGTTCTGATGGTGACGGCCAACTATGGCGAGGATCTCCGGGTAACCGACCTGGACTTTTTGACCGATTTGCCCCAGCTGGAATTCCTTAATCTGCCGGTATCCGGCCAGGCCGACCTGGAGCCGCTGGAGAACTGCTCCACCCTCACAGACCTGAGCATCCGGCTGGCGGGCAACGAGCTGGATCTGAGTCAGCTGACCAGCCTCCGGTTCCTGTCCGTTTCAAACAGCGGCCAGGCCTCCGCCCGGCTGACCACCTCATCCGACCTGCCCCAGCTGAAGCTGCTCTACCTGTTTGGCCCGGCGGGTCTGGATTCCCTGGACCTTCTGTACCACACCCCCCGGCTGGAGTATCTTCGGGTCTACGCCTGGGAGGGGATGGACCTTACCCCTCTCTCCCAGCTGGAGCATTTCCGTATGGCAGATATCCACACCATGGAAATTCCCGTGGATCTCACTCCCCTGGCCCTCTGTCCCAGTCTGGAGGCCTGCTGCCTGGACGGCGCGCCGGAGGGCTCCCTGGTGCCGCCCCAGCTGCCCATGGCCACGGAAGATGAGAATCACAGTAACCCTGTTTTTCAGGAGATTCGCCAATCAGACTAGTACATACCATGGAACCGGAAGGAATGTAACGGATATGAATGAACCTTGGAACCCCGGCTTCGGGCTGGATGACGCGGAGGAAACTGAGCTGCTGGAGGCCTCCACCGGCTTTTCCATCCTGGAGGAGGAGCCGGACAACAGCGAGATCCTGCGGGTGCTGGAGCGGCAAATCGGAACCCTCCAGGTCCAGCTGGACAATCTGGAGGACGACCTGACCCGGCTGGCGGAGGCGCCGGACCACACCCCCCGCCAGCAGGAGCTGTCCCTCCGGCTGCGCACCCAGGCGGACCGTCTGGCCGCCCGCATTGCGGAGCTGGAGGAGCAGGCCCAGGCCCTGGCACAGTGAACCACACATCTGAATTGAGGGAGGAATTGCGATGAAAACCTGTCCCAACTGCGGTCACCCGCTGCACGGCGAGGCCGCGTTCTGCCAAAACTGCGGCGCCCCCGCCCCCCGGGACACGCCCCCGGCCGGCGCTCCCGCCTTTTGCAGCAACTGCGGAGAGCAGCTCAAACCGGACTCCAAATTCTGCATCAACTGCGGAGCGCCTGTCCAGCAGGCGCCCGATGTTTCGGCACAAGAGGACCTTGCCACCCCGCCCCGGGCCGGAAAAAAGAAGAAACTGGCCGCCGCCGGCGCCATTGCTGCTGCCGCCGTGGCCGTGGTGGTCATCGGTGTCATCGCAATTCCTCGGCTCTTTTCCACCCCCGCCCAGCAGTTTGTGGCCTACCAGCAGGATCTGTTTGCCGACCGGGCGCTGGGGCTCCTGGAGGAGGGGGTGGACACCCTGGGCAGCGGTCGGTTTTCCTCTGACCTCACGGTTACGGCCACCACCGACAACCCGGACATCAACCAGTATCTGGACGACTCCTCCGTCAGCCTGAAAGTGGAGCTGAACCGGGACACCCTGCTGGCCAACGGGGAGCTGACCCTCATGGGCAGCCCCATTCTCACCGGACTGTTGTCCTATGAAAAGGGAACGGTAGGCTTCTACCTGCCCGAGGTTCAGGACACCTACTACACTCTGGATCTCTCCCAGACGGTGGAGACCCTCACCGGTCAAGAGGTGGATCTGAGCGTACTTACCCTGCCGGAGATTTCCGGCAAACAGTGGCGCGCTCTGTTCCAGTCCTATCTGGACGTGGTGTACACCGTGGTGAACCAGGAGAACGTGACGTTGGAACAGAACGTCTCCTTCTCCCTGCCCCAGCTGGGCGGCTCCATGACGGGCAGCCGCTACACCTTCCGCCCCCGGGCCACCGATGTGGAGGCCATGCTGCGGGAGCTGGCCCGCAGCTTGCGGGAGGACGAAACCCTGCGGGAGCTGATCGTGAAGCTGGTGAACCCCGATATGCTGACCTCCGCCTTTGGGCCCGACGTGTTCGGCGGCTACGATCTGGAAAGCCAGCTGGACGACGCCATCCTGTCCCTGGCCGATGATCTGGAGCGCAGCGCCGCCGACGCCGGCCGCCAGGTGGAGGAGGAGGGCTTTACCTGGGAGCTCTATACCCAGGGCAGCCAGGTGCGTATGATCCGCCTGTCCACCGCCTACTCCGACACCACCGTTGTCTACGAGGCCCAGGGCCAGGAGTCCGATCAGCGGCAGGAGGCCTTCTACGCCGCCTTCTCCGGGGAGCCCCAGTTTCTTGTAACCCACACCTATACCAAAAACGGCAGCCAGTCCAGCGGCTTTATCGACGTTATCCAGCCCTACGGCAACGCCCTGCGCCTCAATTACGATATGGACACGGAGAAAAAATCGGCGCTGGGCATCCCCCAGGGCTCCTATCAGCTGTATTCAGAGCAGCTGCCCGTCAGCCTCTCCCTGGATGTCTCCCAGGGCCAGGACGGCAGCGTGGACCACACTCTCCGCCTCCAGGCCGAGCCCTATGTGTTTGACGGCGTCTTTACCGACCTGGAGGTCAACATCAACACCACGGAGCGCTCCTCCGCCCAAACGCCCGACGCGCCCCCCTACGACATCAGCCACTATACCTATGATGAGTACAATGTCCTCTTCCAGCAGCTGGGTGACGCCGTCTATCAGGATCTGATCCGCAACCTGGAGCCCCTCATCAACAGCGCCTATGGATGGTAAGGCGGTTATGTGTACCCTGCGGCAGGTGGAAAAGCGGTACGGCCGCCATGCCGCCCCCGTATTGGGTCCCATCTCTCTGACCCTCTCCCAGGGCGAGGTGCTGGGCGTTCGGGGCGCCAACGGCGCGGGCAAAAGCACCCTGCTGTCCATCCTGGCCGGGGTACTGCGGCCCGATGCCGGGGAGTACCGTCTGGCCCCGGAGGCGGTGGGCAGGGTGGGCTATGTACCCCAGGAACTCTCCCTCTACCACACCTTGACGGGGCTGGAAAACCTGCGTTTTTGGGGCATGGCCTGCGGGCTGCCCCGGCGAGCCATCGCCGTGCGCAGCCGCTGGCTTTTGGAGCGGCTGGATCTGGGCGACAAGGGCAAGCTGCCGGTCAGCGCTTACTCCGGCGGGATGCAGCGCCGGCTCCATCTGGCCAGCGCCCTGATGGTCACCCCCAAGGTGCTGCTGTTGGATGAGCCCACCGTGGGCGCCGACGCCCGCTCGGTGGAGCTGATTCTGTCCATGGTGGAGCACCTGCGGGAGATGGGCTGCGCCATAGCCATGATCTCCCATCAGCCCGGCGAGCTGGAGCGGGTGTGCAGCCGGGTGCTCACCCTGCACAACGGCCGCCCCCTGCCCGAGGAGGGAAGCCCATGTCCGGACTGAAATCCGCCGTCTACAAGGATTTGAAGCTGTTTTTCAGCGGCGCCGGCGTGGCCGCCCTGCTGCTGCCCTTTGTTCTGCTGGTGGCCTTCCGGATCGGCCTGGGGGATCTCACCACACAGAGCTATGTGCAGCCCTTTCCCATTGCCGTCCGGGATGAGGACGACACCCTCATGTCCCGCTCCCTCATTGCCCAGATGAAGCGCATCCAGCTGTTTTCCACCGTCTCCGTTCTGGAGGAGGACACCAGTGACCAGCAGGCCCTGGACCAGGGCGCGGCGGCGGTTATCACCATCCCCAAGGACTTTTTCTACGACCTCTACACCATGACCGACTGCCCGGTCTCCATTGTTCTCAACCAGGAGATGCCGCTGGAATCGGCCCTGATCTACTCCATATTTGGCTCCGTTATGGACATTATACGGGGCAATCAGGTGGCCTCCACGGCGGTATATACCCTGTGCTACGGCACCCTCAGCGGGGAGCAGCGGCAGGCGCTCTATCAGGAGTCCTCAGTCCATCTGCTCCAGGACGCCCTGGGCCGCCAGAGCGTCTTTGAAAATGAGGCGGTCCAGGCCGACCTTCAGGGTGCGCTGGAGCGAAGACTGATGGCCTGCCTTCTGTCGGTGCTGGCCCTGTTTTTCTCCATTTCCGCCGTCAAAACCCTGCCGGAGGAGCTGGGGCTGGGTATCCTGCCCCGCTACCGGGCCCTGGGGGGCTCGGTGGGGGCCTTCGTCCTCTCCAAATTTCTGGTGGTCTATCTGCTGTCCCTGCCCACTCAGCTCCTGATGCTGGCCATCTTCCGGCCGGCATCCCCCCTGCTGTTTCTAGGCCTGGCCCTTCTCCTGCTGGCGGCCGCCTTCGGTGTTCTGCTGGCTCTGGCCGCATGGCTGGCCAATCCCGCCTCGGTCCAGCGGTGGGGCAATCTGCTGCTCTTTGTCTCCCTGTTGCTGGGCGGCACCCTGTGGCCCCGGCAGCTGCTGCCCGCCCCCCTGCCCCTTCTGAGCCGGTTTACCCTGCCCTATTATGCCGGGCTGGGGCTGGAGGGGGCCGCCTACGGCCTGCCGCCGGCTCAGGTGCTGGGTCTGCTCTGGCCGGTTCCGGCCATGGGGCTGGCCGGCTTTGCCTGTGCCGCCCTCCTGTTGCGCCGCAGGCGGGCCCGGGGCACCCCCTCCCCTCGTCCCGAGCGGCAGTCCGCGCCCCACATCCCCACCCCGGCCCTGCGGCCCTTCCCTGCCCGGCTGACCGGTCTTTCTGCCCTCAAGCTGACCGCCATGTCCGGCGGCCTGCGGGGCCTTGTCGTCCTGCTGGCGGTGGCGCTGCTCTGCGGGATGGCCGCCTCCGCCGCACGGTCGGGCGGCAGAGGGCAGCTGTGCCTGGCCGTCTGTGACCAGGATCAAAGCTCTCTGTCCCAGGAGCTTGTCCAGCGGCTGGGACAGTACACCGAGCTCTCGATCCGCAGCTGCGACAGGCAGGAGGGGCTTCACCTGCTCCTGCTTGGGGAGGTGGAGGGCCTTCTGACCGTCGGTCAGGGCTATACCCGGGCCATGTCCGCCGGGGAGCAGCTCCCTCTGCGCTATGAGGGAGCCTCCGCGGCGGTCTCCCTCCAGGGCGCCCGGGAGATCATCGCCGGTCAGGTCTCTGTCCAGCGCAGCCGTGTCCGGGCGACGGACGATGCCCAGACCCATCTGGGCCGGGCCCTTACCCCCCAGGAGACGGCCCGCCTCCAGGCCCTGATGGATGAGGCCGAGGAGGCCATGCCCCCTCTTTACCAGATGCGGACCCACAGCGGCGCCCCGGCGCCCCTCCCCTTTGTCCCCAGTCAGATCAGCTTTACCGCGCTGATGGTCCTCTTTACCCTGCTGACGGCGGCAGCCTGGACCGGAGGCCGGGACGGCCGCCGGGTGGAGCGCCGGATGTGGTCGCTGCCCCGGGGCCGGGTGCTGTCCTACGGCAGCGACTGCCTGGCCCTGGTGGGACTGGGACTTCTGGTCTCCCTGTGTATTCTGGCCTTTGGCGGAACCGTTAACGGCTGGACCGCCGCTGCCACGCTGGCCTACGCCCTCTGCGTCTCCGCGCTGGCCCTTGTCCTTATCCGCTTTACCGGTACGGAGGGGCGGGTGGACGGTCTGGCGGCCTTTTTGGCCCTCATCCTCTGCCTGCTGGGCGGCTGCTTCATGGATCTGTCTCAGTTCTCCCCCAGCCTGCGGCTTCTCTCGCTGCTGACCCCGCCCGGCCTGGCTCTGGAGGCCGCCCGGGGAACCTGGCCCGCGCTGCTGGCCCTGCTCTTCGCCGGGGCGGTTCTGTTCTGCATCGGCCTTTTCCCCCGCAGAAAATAATACCCGCTCGATGGGCCTGAGCGGCGCCGGGCACCGCTACAGCGGCCATAGCAGCCCATTTACCCAATCTAAAAGCGGCAAGGCCGGGGGGTATTTCCCCCGGTTTTGCCGCTTTTGTCGTCTACCCTCTTTGCTTATTTGAAGGCGTCAGAAGCATATCGGGCCTGCATCCCCAGTGCAAAACCGGCTGACACGGGCTTTATGTCTCTGATTAACAGGAACCGCCAAATGTCCATTCTCTACTCGGGCATCACGCATTACACTGCTTCATAGATTGGAATTCCTTCTTTATTTCCACCAGCAGTTCCTTATCCTGCATTACCCTGAGTCCGGTAAGCGCCAATGCCTTCGCCGTTATAAGCCCCTGCTGATGGGCATACTCCTGATCTGCACAGGAACAAAATTTTTCTGTATGCAAATCAACCTTTTCCCCCTTGCAGATTCCGAAATATGGATGAATGGAGGGACAAACTTGACTCACATTCCCCATATCAAGCGAGAACGGGCTGTTTTCCGCTGGAGCAATTTCCTCCTGCCCCGCCTGTCTCAAGCATACATTGAATACCTTTGACAACATTTTGTTTGTAACCATATTTTCATAGGTCGGCTCATAGTGGCTTATGTTTACCTTGGCGCCTATCTTTGCCGCAATCCGTTCGGCTTCATTCTCCATATTCTTGGCCACTTCATCCAAAGCAATTCCGCTGTGTCCCCGGAGATGAAATTCCGCAGCGGCATATCCGGGTATCACATTTGCAACCGTCCCCCCATGGGGAATTACTCCGTTAATTGTTATGTGATTGGATTTATTTTCCTTGATTTTATCCACATATCGAAACAATGCCAATACTCCATCCAATGCGTTGATACCCGCATTTAGCACATCCGCCGCATGAGCTTCCTTTCCAAAAAACGCAAAACGGAGTGCCTGCAGCGCTGTGGAACTGCCGCTTTCTTGAAAACGATGGTAAGGGTGGGCAAGCATGGCGACATCCACCCGGTCAAAGACCCCTTGCTCCGCCATCTGCACCTTCGCTCCGGCAGTCTCTTCCGCCGGGCAGCCCAGTACTATCACCCTGCCGCCGGTCTGAGAAACCGCTCTGGAAAGGGCAAGGCCGGCAAATGTGCTCACGGCCCCCAACAGATTGTGGCCGCAGCCATGGCCGATCTCCGGAAGTGCGTCGTACTCCGCCAGGTAGGCCACACAGGGACCAGGCCGGCCGGAGTCATACACCGCCCGGAATGCCGTGTCCAAGTCCAAGAATGGCTGCTCCACCAGGAACCCCATCTCCCGCAGCAGCCGGACGTGAAGGGCCGCCGCCCGGTGTTCCTCGCCGGAGAGCTCCGGATGGGCGTGGATCTCCCGGCTCAGGTTAATAAAGGTGGCGCTGTTCGCATCCACCCATTCAACAATGTTTCGTTCCATCGGAGTGCCCCCTCAGGCCGTGTGCTCCGCTTCCATGGCGATTCGCAGCACGTCAATCAATTTCTGTGAAAAAAGCAGGACTAACAGGGCCCAAAAGAGATACGCGCCAGTGGTCCATATCCACAAAAGTTCCCTAATGTCCGTCGTTTCAATGAATCCACACCTTTCCAAACTGGCTAGCACTCCTGTCGCAAAGATCCCAAGCACAATTTGCGCCACTCGCCAGCGTGTTACTCCAATAATTTTCTTTCTCTTTCCCGGTGAAATCTTTGGATTTCTACTAATCATACTGTTCCAAAGCATATACAGAACGTATAACGCAATATAAGTAATCAGGAGGAACTTTACCCGGGTCGTGATATAAATGGTGCCGCCCTCCTCAACCGCTTTGGTTAAGACATAGGCTTGTTCAAACAGCACCCCCAGCGTTAGAATATCCACGGCAAACAGGCCGACATGATTATAATATTTGATGTACTGATTGATAGAGGCCCAGTTATTGATCGTCTCAAGGACACTGACCCCCATGGAAAAGAGGATTAGTAGCTCATAAGGCCCCATGGATTGCTCTAATCCTTGATATAAAGTCTCCCCCATCAATTTGGCGTTCATAATTAGAATGGAAATACCCGCCAGTTTAAACAGAATTGATATACCCTCTAACTTATTATCTTCTTTATCTCTCGCCATGTCCCATCCCCCATACCCTGTGCAGTCTTGGAATACGGAATCCAGCGTTTTGTAATATTATACCATTATTGTGTATTATCCGCAATCATTTAGTCGCTCAGGTAACCGACACACCTGCTGAGCCTACGCCTGCTACGGTCGATAGATGGCAAACATGGGCAGCAGCTCACGGATTTTTCCTCGCCAGGCCTTTTCTTCCGAGGTGCGATTCTCTCTGGACATATGTAAAGTCTCCTGCATGGTGCCTCTATTTTACACCACGCAGGAGCTTTATACAAAGTTTGGGACAGTCTCCCAGATTTTTCGTTCCTCTTGCCCCTGTTTTCAACTGTTTATAAATTTGGTGTCCAGATTCTTATGGATCGCTTGCCGTGGCAAATTCCTTGAAACAGCAAGCCTTTTACAATAAAACGAGGGTCGACTTTTAGAACAGTCCAAAAAATCTGTTCCAAAAGTCGACCCTCGTTCATATGGTGACCCGTCGGGGATTCGAACCCCGGACCCACTGCTTAAAAGGCAGT
>CALWXZ010000086.1 GCA_944385625.1 uncultured Flavonifractor sp.
GACAAGTGGGCCATGAACCCCCTGGTGGCCCTGGTGCTGGGCTTCACCTTCAGCTTTGCCTGGACCCCCTGCGTGGGACCCACCCTGGGCAGCGTGCTGCTGATGGCCTCCTCCGCCGCCAGCGCAGGCAAGGGCTTTTTGCTCATCGCCGTCTATACCGCCGGCTTCGTTATCCCCTTCCTGGCGGTGGGCATCTTCACCGGGACGGTGCTCAACTTCTTCAAGACCCACCAGAAGGTGGTCAAGTACACCGGCAAGGTGGGGGCGGCCCTGCTGGTGCTTATGGGTATTATGACCTTCACCGGCTTTATGAACGGCATCACTGGCTATCTCTCCGGCATCGGCGGGGGAACCAGCGTGGCCGAGTCCCCCGCCCAGAGCGAAAGCATCTCGCCCGCGACGGAGACCACCACCAGCCCGGAGCCCTCGGAGAGCGCCCAGCCGGAGCCCTCGGCCAGCCAGCAGCCCCAGACGGTGGCGGCCCCCGACTTCACCCTCACCGACCAGTACGGCAACACCCACACCCTGTCCGACTACCAGGGCAAGACGGTGTTTCTCAACTTCTGGGCCACCTGGTGCGGCCCCTGCAAGAGCGAGATGCCCGACATCCAGTCCCTGTATGAGAGTTACGGAGAGAACAGCGGGGACCTGGTGGTGCTGGCGGTGGCCAATCCCGGCGGACAGGACGTGTCCCAGGAAGAGGTGGAGCAGTTCCTGGAGGACAACGGCTACACCTTCCCGGTGCTGATGGACACCACCGGCCTGACCCTGGCCTATTATGGCATCTCCGCCTTCCCCACCACCTTTATGATTGACGTCAACGGCAATGTGTACGGCTATGTGCCGGGGGCCATGACGGCCTCCATCATGGAGTCGGTGGTGCAGCAGACCATGGACAGCGTGAAGTAAACAGGGAAGAGCGGCGCGGGGCGCCGCTCTTTCTGGTTTTGGGGCGTTGTCATTTTCCGCGGTTTCTGGTATGATAAGTGGTACTTGCAAAATAAAGGGGTTTTACTGTGTTTGAAGTGATTAAAACCGAGGGCAAAGCCCGCCGGGGCGTGTTTACCTGCGCCCACGGCACGGTGCAGACGCCGGTTTTCATGAATGTGGGTACCCAGGGGGCCATCAAGGGGGCCCTGTCCGCCTTCGATTTGAAGGACATCGGCTGCCAGGTGGAGCTGTCCAACACCTACCACCTCCACCTGCGCCCCGGCGACCAGGTGGTGCGCCAGATGGGGGGCCTCCACAAGTTCATGGGGTGGGATGGGCCCATCCTCACCGACTCCGGCGGGTTCCAGGTGTTCTCCCTGGCCGGCCTGCGGAAGATCAAGGAGGAGGGGGTCACCTTTGCCTCCCACATCGACGGCCGGCGCATCTTCATGGGTCCCGAGGAGTCCATGCAGATCCAGTCCAACCTGGGCAGCGACATCGCCATGGCCTTCGACGAGTGTGTGGAGAATCCGGCCACCTACGAGTATGCCAAGGCCTCCTGTGAGCGCACCCTGCGGTGGTTGGAGCGGTGCAAGGCCGAGCACGACCGGCTCAATGCCCTGCCCGACACGGTGAATCCCCATCAGATGCTCTTCGGCATCAACCAGGGGGCCACCTTCCCCGACCTGCGGATCTGGCACATGAAGGAGACCGCCAAGATCAACTGCGAGGGCTATGCCATCGGCGGGCTGGCGGTGGGGGAGCCCACCCAGGTGATGTACGACATCATCGAGGCGGTGGAGCCCTATATGCCGGCGGACAAGCCCCGGTATCTCATGGGGGTGGGCACCCCCTCCAACATCATCGAGGGGGTGGCCCGGGGGGTGGACTTCTTCGACTGCGTCATGCCCGCCCGCAACGCCCGCCACGCCAAGCTGTTCACCTGGTCGGGGGCCATGAACATCCGCAACGAGAAGTACAAGACCGACGGGCGGCCCATCGACCCCGACTGCGACTGCCCGGTGTGCCGCAGCTTCTCCCGGGCCTACCTGCGCCACCTGTTTGTGGCCGACGAGATGCTGGCCATGCGCCTGGCCGTCATGCACAACCTCTATTTCTACAACAAGCTGGCCCGGCGCATCCGGGACGCCCTGGACGCCGGCCAGTTCGCCGCCTTCCGGGCGGAATATTCCCACAAGCTGTCCGAGCGAATCTAAAACAAATTGTGAAAGATAGTGAAAAACACTTGTCAAAACCTGCAAATGGTTTTATAATGTTCCACTGATGACGCATGGCGTCAAAGTTGAAATCGGAGGGGATTGAATTGACAGCACAGGTTGCCAACGCGATGTTGTCCAGCACCGGCACGGAGACCGGCGGGGCAGGCAGTATGTTGGGGATGATCGTCCCGCTGGTACTGCTGGTCGCGGTGTTTTATTTTCTGCTGATCCGTCCTGAGAGCAAGAAGAAGAAAGCGGCCGCCAAGATGCGTTCCGAGCTGTCCGTGGGGGACGAGATCACCACCATCGGCGGCATCGTGGGTACCATCTGCGCCGTGAAGGAGAACACCATCGTGATCGAGACCGGCGCTGATCGTGTGCGCATGGAGTTCACCAAGTGGGCCGTGTCCACCCGTGGTACCCAGACCACCGAGGAAGGCCCCGGCGAGACCAAGGACGCCAAGGACAAGAAGTAATAAGAAACGCCCTCCCGGCATAGGTTTCATCAGGAACCTGTGGCAAGGGAGGGTGTTTTTTATGGGAAAAAGGGAGGAGGACCAGGGCGCCAGACTGCTGCGCTGCGCGCTGGGCATCCTGCTGGGCGGGCTGCTGGCTCTGGGGGTATGTATGCTGTTCCTGCTGGGAGCGTCGGTGGCCATCTCCGGCGGGCTGCTGGACATGGATCTGACGTACCAGATCACCATTGTGGGCTGTGTGCTGGGGGGATTCTTCGGCGGACTGCTGGCGGTGAGCCGGTGCGGCGGAGGGCTGGCCGCCGGGCTGCTTACCGGGGGCGTGCTCTTCCTGCTGGTGCTCACCCTGGGGGCCCTGTGCTTCCGGGATGTGTCCCTGGAGGCAGGGGGCATCGGCCTGCTGTGCGGGTCCCTGTGCGGGGGCGCGGCCGCCGGACTGCTGGGCGGCGGCCAGCGCGGGAGCAAACGGAAAAAACGCAGAAAGCGTTGAAATCGGAAGAACCCTATGGTATAATACCCTAAAGTCTCTATTTGGGAGGGAAAACAGAATGAAGCATATTAAGACGCTCAACGGCGCTACTCTGAAGAAGAGCGCCGCCCACGGCGGCTGCGGCGAGTGCCAGACCTCCTGCCAGTCCGCCTGTAAGACCTCTTGCACCGTGGCCAACCAGAAGTGCGAGAACCGGTAACAAACACAGGGAAAAGGGTGGGTTGAGGCCCACCCTTTTCTATGCTCTGAGGAAGGAACAAGGATTTATGGTACATACTTTTCAGTCCCTCGGCGTGCGTATCGCCGTGGACGTGAACAGCGGCGCCGTCCATGTGCTGGACGAGCTGACCTACGATCTGCTCTCCGCCCTGGCCCAGCGGGAGGAGAACGGGGAGAGCCTGGCGGGGGAGCTGCCCGCCCAGCTGGCCGCCGCCCTGCCCCAGTATGATCCCGCCGCCCTGGCCGAGGTCTGGGCGGAGCTGCGGGAGCTGAAAAAAGAGGGGCTGCTCTTTGAGGTCGACGACTATATCGACCGGGACAAGGCCGCTTCCATGCAGCAGCAGGCCCTGGTGAAGGCCCTGTGTCTCCACGTCTCCCACGACTGCAACCTGCGGTGCAAGTACTGCTTCGCCTCCACCGGCGACTTCGGCACCGGTAAGCGGATGACCATGGACATTGAAACCGCCAAGCAGGCCATCGATTTCGTCATCGCCAAGTCCGGGAGCCGCCGCAACATCGAGGTGGACTTCTTCGGCGGCGAGCCCCTGATGGCCATGGACACCGTCAAGGCCACGGTGGAGTACGCCCGGTCCATTGAGGAACAGCATGGCAAGTGCTTCCGCTTTACCATTACCACCAACGGTGTGCTGCTGGACGACGAGAACATCGAATACATCAACCGGGAGATGTCCAACGCGGTGCTCTCCCTGGATGGGCGCAGGGAGGTCAACGACGACCTGCGGCCCACCATCAACGGCAAGGGCTCCTATGATGTGATCGTGCCCAAGTTCAAAAAGCTCATTGCCGGCCGGGGCACCAAGGACTACTACCTGCGGGGCACCTTCACCCGCTTCCACAAGGACTTCGCCGAGGACGTGAAGGCCCTGGCTGCCATCGGCAAGAACGTGTCGGTGGAGCCGGTGGTGGGGAAGGCCACCGACCCCTACGCCATTCAGGAGTCTGACCTGCCCCAGCTGAAGGCGGAGTACGAGAAGCTGGCCCAGTACCTGCGGGATCACCGGGAGGTCAACTTCTTCCACTTCAATGTGGACCTGCAGCAGGGCCCCTGCGTCATCAAGCGGCTGCGGGGCTGCGGCGCCGGGTGCGAGTATGTGGCCATCACCCCTGACGGTGACATCTATCCCTGCCACCAGTTCGTGGGCAACGAGGACTATAGGCTGGGCAGCGTGAAGGACGGCACCTTCGACAACAGCCTGTCCGGCCGGTTTGCCGGCCTCAACGTCTACACCCGGGAGGAGTGTGCCCACTGCTGGGCCAGGTTCTACTGCTCCGGCGGCTGCTCGGCCTCCAACCTGCTTGTCGGCGGCGACATAAAGCACCCCCACAAAGTGGGCTGCGAGCTGGAGCGCAAGCGGCTGGAGTGTGCCATCGCCCTCAAAGCCATCGACGCCGGTATGGCCGATTAAGGGGTATACAAAACGTAATTATACAATCTGTAATCACTGTTATCAGCGGTCCTGGCCCTGCCTCTCAAGGCGCAAACCCTTGGGAGACAGGGCTTTTTTGCGGCCTGAGTCTGTCCGTACCCAAGTTGCCGCCGGAAGCGGACGATGCTTGCGTCTTGTGGCGTCGTCCGGCAAAAGGGAGGGGGTACAAGTGGTTTTACTTGCGGGGTTGGCGGAGGCTTTTTCCGCCTCGGGGCCCGCGGAACGGAGGCCTGTGGGGCGGTTTGATACGCAGGTAAACATAATGTTGTTTACATAAGTATTCATCATAATAGACAAAATTAACTTTTTTTCTTACCGCGTCTTGCACAAAGCCCGCAGTTAGGCTATAGTTATAACCAGAAATGAACAGGCTGGTCTGATTTACCGGTTTGGCGCATAGGCTTCTCTTGGGAGGTGAGGCCCTGTGCGCAGGACCATCGTGGCCGCCTGGAATGTACCGAAGGACGGGATTGTTCCTGCGCTGGTCGTCCTGTCGGCCTGTTTTCTGGCCGGCGGACTGGTGGGCTGTCTGTTGGCTGCCCAGGTGGGCGGCGCCGGCGAGACCAGTCTGAACGAGTATCTGGAGGCCTTTTTGCTGGCCGCACGGGAGGGAGCCGTGGATGTTCCCGCGCTGTGGGCCCAGATTTGGGACACGCTGCGCTGGCCCCTCTTTGCTCTGCTGCTCGGGTTTACCGCTCTGGGCGTACTGGGGCTGCCGGTGCTCTTTGGGCTGCGGGGCTTTCTGCTGGCCTTCTCCATCGCCTCCTTTGTGCGGGCCTTTGGCGGCGCCGGCTGGCTGCTGGCCTGTCTGGTGTTCGGCGTGGGCGGGGTGCTGTCCCTGCCGGCCCTCTTCGTATTGGGGGTGCAGAGTATTCTGTCCGCCCGGGCCCTGGCCGCGCGGGTCAGGGGAGAAGAAAAAGGACGGGTGCTCTGGGGCCGGGACTGCCTGATCCGCTGTGGTCTGTGCGCCGGCGCTGTTTGTGTGTGTGTTTTGCTGGAGCGGGCCGTGGTGCCCGCCCTGCTCTCCGGCGCGGCGGGCGCCCTTTTGAACCGATAGAGAGAAACGGAAGGTGTTGGACGGATGGAGTATCTGAGCGGTTACGAACGGTTTCTGACAGAGGAAAAAAAGGCGTCCCCCAACACGCTGAGCTCCTATCTGAGGGATGTGCGCCAGTATCTGGGCTGGCTGGGGGAGGAGGGGATCTCGCCCACCCAGGCCCTCCACGCCGATGTGGAGGCCTACACCCGCAGCATGGCAGCCAGGGGCAAGTCCGCCGCCACCGTCACCCGGTGCCAGGCCTCCCTCAAGTCCTTTTACAGCTGGCTGATGGAGACGGGCCAGGTGGGGGAAAACCCCGCCCGGGGCCTGCCCCAGGCCAAGGTGGAGCGCAAGCTGCCCCACATCCTCACCTCCCGGGAGGTGGAGCTCTTCCTGGAGCAGCCCGATCCCACCGACGCCAAGGGCTGCCGGGACAAGGCCATGCTGGAGCTGCTCTACGCCACCGGCATCCGGGTCAGCGAGCTTATCAACCTGAATCTGGACAACATCAACCTGTCCGCCGGCTTCATCCGGTGCGCCAGCCGGGGTAAGGAGCGGATCATCCCCCTGTATCAGGCGGCGGTGCGGGCCTTGCAGAACTATCTGGACCGGGTGCGGCCCCAAATGGTGGAGCACCCCGACGAGAAGGCCCTCTTCGTCAATATGAGCGGGGAGCGGATGAGCCGCCAGGGGTTCTGGAAGATCATCAAGCACTACCAGGAGAAGGCGGGCATCCAGAAGGACATCACTCCCCACACCCTGCGACACTCCTTTGCCGCCCATCTGCTGGAAAACGGGGCCGACCTGCACTCCATCCAGGAGATGCTGGGCCACGCCGACATCTCCTCCACCCAGATCTACACCCAGGTGGTGAGCCAGAAGCTGAAGGATGTGTACAACAAGGCCCATCCAAGAGCGTAAGCCAAACCGGTCGCGATTTCTTCCGCGGCCGGTTTTTTGCGTCCGGCGGGCAGATGCTCTCCTCCATTTCCTCCTTGCGCCCCATCCGCCGCCGTGATACAATATTTTCTGTTATAGCATACAGAAAGGGAACCCACGCCATGCTGATTTTAGGGATCGACCCCGGCTTTGCCATTGTGGGCTTCGGCCTGGTGGAGGCGGCGGGGGGCAGGGCCCGGCTGGTCCAGTGCGGCGCCATCACCACCCCGGCGGGGGAGCGCCTGCCCGCCCGGCTGCTCCAGATCGCCGACGACATGGACCTGCTGCTGGAGCAGTTTCAGCCCCAGGCCATGGCTATCGAGGAGCTGTTCTTCAACAACAACATCACCACCGGTATCGGCGTGGCCCAGGCCCGGGGGGTGCTGCTGCTGGCCGCCCAGCGGCGGGGGGTGCCCATCTTTGAATATTCCCCCAGCCAGGTCAAGCAGGCGGTGGTGGGCTACGGCAAGGCGGAAAAGCGGCAGGTCATGGATATGACACGCCGGCTTTTGAACCTGAAGGCCGTGCCCAAGCCGGACGACGCCGCCGACGCGGTGGCCATCGCCCTGTGCCACGCCCGCTCGTACACCTCCCGGCTTCAGAGCCCCGACGCCAACCGGCCGGGGGGCGGCCGGTACGCCGTACGCAAGGATTAGGAGTTACGCCATTATGTTTTACTATGTCAAGGGCACCGTGGCCCACACCGCCCCCTATCTGGCGGTCATCGACTGCGGTGGGGTGGGCTACGCCTGCCGTACCACCAACAACACCCTCTCCCGGCTGAAAAAAGGGGAGAGCGCCAAGCTGTTCACCCACCTGAACGTCCGGGAGGACGCCATGGAGCTCTATGGCTTCGCCACCGAGAATGAGCTCAACTGCTTTCAGCTTTTGATCTCGGTGTCCGGCGTGGGTCCCAAGGCGGCATTGTCCATCCTGTCCTCCGCCACCCCCGAGTCCCTGGCCATGAGCATCATCACCGGGGACGAGAAGGCCCTCACCGTGGCTCAGGGCATCGGCAAGAAGATCGCCCAGCGCATCATCCTGGAACTGAAGGATAAACTGGCCAAGGGCCAGATATCCCCCGGCGGCGAGAGCTACGGCGGCACCGGGGTCACGGTGATCCCGGAGAACAAGTCCTCCGAGGCCGCCGCCGCCCTGGCGGTGCTGGGCTACTCCCAGACCGAGATCGGCATGGCCCTCAAGGGTATCGACGTGGACGCCCTCAGCCTGGAGGAGGTCATCAAGCAGGCCCTGAAGAAGATGATGAAGGGGTAATCCCCCGGAAGGAGGCACCACCATGGCCAAACTGGAACGCAATCTCTCCGGCAGCTTTGACCGGCTGCTGGACTATCTTCACGACGGTATCCTGGGCGGCAGCTCCTCAGCCAGCTGGGAGGAGAGCAGCGACTACCACAGCGGCTCCTTCCGGGTGGCCGTCCGGGTGTATGAGCGCTACAGCTTCATGGGGGGCAACCGGGTGAGCCTCAACCTGACTCTGGTGGGCAACGGACCCCATCTGTTCCTGTCCGCCATTACCTCCGGCGGCAGCCAGGCCATGTTCTTCAAGATCAACACCCTGGGGGAGGGGGCCTTCCTGGACAAGGTGGAGGAACTGCTGGACGGGTGGAAGGGATAAGGAAGTGAAACTTTGAGCATTGCATTTTCAGAAGACGGGTTTGAGACCGAGGAGCCTCTGGTGACCACATCCCTCACCCGGGATGATGAGAACGAGGGCTCCCTGCGGCCTAAAACCTTAAAAGAATACATCGGCCAGGAGAAGGCCAAGGGCAACCTGGAGGTGTTTATCCAGGCCGCCAAGATGCGAGGCGAGCCCCTGGACCATGTGTTGCTCCACGGCCCGCCCGGCCTGGGCAAGACCACCCTCTCCAACATCATTGCCAACGAGATGGGGGTCAACATCCGTATCACCTCCGGCCCGGCCATCGAAAAGCCGGGGGATCTGGCGGCCCTGCTCACCAACCTGGCGGAAAACGACATCCTGTTCGTGGATGAGATCCACCGGCTCAACCGGTCGGTGGAGGAGATCCTGTACCCCGCCATGGAGGACTTCGCCATCGATATCATCATCGGCAAGGGGCCTTCCGCCAACTCCATCCGGCTGGACCTGCCCAAATTCACCCTCATCGGGGCCACCACCCGGGCGGGCCAGCTGTCCGCCCCTCTGCGGGACCGGTTCGGCGTGACTTTGAGACTGGAACTGTATACCCCGGAGGAGCTCTCCCTCATCGTCACCCGGTCGGCGGGGATTCTGGACGTGCCCATTGAGCCGGACGGCGCCATGGAGATCGCCAAACGCAGCCGGGGCACCCCCCGGATCGCCAACCGGATGCTCCGCCGGGTGCGGGACTTCGCCCAGGTGAAGGCGGGGGGCGTCATCACCCGGGAGGTGGCCGACGCCGCCCTCACCGCCCTGGAGGTGGACCAGCTGGGGCTGGACGCCATCGACCGGCGGATGTTACGTTCCATTATTGAGCACTACGGCGGCGGCCCGGTGGGCCTGGAGACCCTGGCGGCCACCATCAACGAGGAGGCAATTACCCTGGAGGACGTGTACGAGCCCTATCTGATGCAGATGGGCTTCCTCACCCGCACCCCCAGAGGGCGGTGCGTCACCCGGCGGGCCTACAAGCACCTGGGCCTGAGCGTCCCCGGCGGGGTGGGGATGGAGCAGCTGAGCTTCTAAAGGAAAGAGGGATTGGTCATGGATCATGTGCTGCGTGACGGAAAGGTCCTTTTGCGTCCCATGAAGCGCTCCGACGTGGATGATCGGGTTCGCTGGGAAAGCGAGGACACCGAATGGCAGCTGTGGGACGGCCCCTGGGACTATGAAGGAAAGACGCGGGAGACGCTCAAAAAGCAACTGGAGGAGTTGACTGCGGCATGGCTCAGCCGGGCAGAGCATCCAGTGGAGCAAGACCCAATGCTGAGCCTGGAGATCTGCGTTGATGATAAGACCCAGACCCACATTGGATGGCTGGGGGCCTACTATATCGACGACGCGTGTTGTATCGTTGATGATGGAACGCGTCTGGCGGTGGGCATTACCATTGTGCCTCAGTCGGTCAGGCGAAAGGGCTATGCCCAGGCCGCTCTGACGCTTTATATCCGCTATCTGTTTTCCTGTGGCGTGCCGGAGGTCTATACGCAGACCTGGTCCGGCAACACCCGGATGATTTGTCTGGCGGAGAAACTGGGCTTTTCGGAATATATGAGAAAAAAAGATCTGCGCCTGGTACGGGGACAGCGATATGACGGGCTGACCTTCCGGCTGTTGCCCGGTCAGCTGGGTGTGAGCGGGGACGGGCGGCCGTAAAGGTCGCCCCTGGGAAGCAAATACGGACTTTGCCATATCATTTGGATGATTTTGATAGAAAGAGGTAAACATTATGGGTAAACTGTTTGGAACCGACGGCATCCGGGGCGTGGCCCACTGCCCGGTGGGCGCTCTGGGCTACAACTCCTCCGCGCTGGCCGCCCGGCTCACCGAGCTCTACTCC
>CALWXZ010000087.1 GCA_944385625.1 uncultured Flavonifractor sp.
TGGACCGCCTCTTTGAGGTGGACACCATGGACATCACCGCCGACGTGGAGGTGCTGGAGCGGATGCTGGAGAAGGACGGCCTGTCCGGCGGTATGGACTTCGGACAGGGTGGGACTTCATAAATTATTTACATAAGGTCCAAAAATGGTCCAACACTCGACAGGGCGGCTGTGCTATCCTATAGGCACAGCCAAGCAAGAGGGCAGGGGCGACGCCCCGGGAGCGTGCGGAGGACAAATGCCATCCAGAGCGCGTTCAACAGACCGGCCCGCCCCTGTGACTGCCCCCCGGCTGTGGGGGCAGACCAAAAGCAACACACGGCCCCGCCGGGTGATGAGATACAATTTGGATTCCCCCCATGGAACGCAAAGGAGCCCCGGACGGCGTCGCCGTCCGGGGCTCCTTGCAATTAAATCAGGTGCAGCGCACCGTACAGGTGAGGGTCTGGCCGTCCACCGTGCAGGTCAGGGTGGTGGTGCCCCTGCCAACATAGGTCACGGTGCCGTCGCTGGAGACGGTGGCCACGGCACTGTTGCCGATGCTCCACACCGGGGTGGAGGAGGTGCCGCTTACCTCCATCTGGAAGGTGGGATGGGTCTTGCTCATGGTGAAATCCGTCCGGTTCAGGGACAGGGTGGAGGAGCCGGAAGCG
The DNA here is from genome assembly GCA_944385625.1 of uncultured Flavonifractor sp. GTDB lineage: Bacteria > Bacillota > Clostridia > Oscillospirales > Oscillospiraceae > Flavonifractor. The sequence continues at coordinate 653 of CALWXZ010000087.1, forward strand.
GCGCCGGTGGCGGTACCGCCGGTGGTCACCGCGTTGTGAACCAGGCAGGTGTGGGTCACGCCGCCGGGCATGGTGGCGGTGATGGTGGCACTGCCCGTTTTGGAGCCGGCGCTTACCTTGCCGGTCTCATCCACGCTTACCACCTCCGGATCGCTGCTGGTCCAGGTGATGGTGCCGGTGGACCCGGCGGGGATGAAGGTGACCGTCAGGGTGATGGGATCGGGATAGCGGTTGCTGAGGGAGAACTCCGTCAGGCTAAGGGTGAAGTCGGTGGCCGTCTGGTCGGCGGGAATGGTCTCAGTGGGCGCGGGCGAGTCGGTGGGCGCAATGCTGGGCTGGGCTGAGTCAATGGGCAGAACGCTCTCCACCGAGGACGGGTCGTCCACCGAGCTGCCTTTGGTGACCAGCGGAATAATCACCGAGACCACAATGATGACCGCCGCGATGATAATGGCCAGAGAGAGGATGATTCCAACCAGCCGGAGGGGAGAGGGCCTGCGGCCATAGCCGCCGCCCCTGGTGTTGGTCACCAGACGCTTGCCGCCCCTGAGGCGGCGGGGGGCCTCCCCATCCCCGTCATAGTCCTCCTCCTCCAGGGGGACCTCATCACAGAAGGGGCAGTGCTTATAAGTAGAGGCGTAATCTTCGCCGCAGTATTCGCAGTGGATCATTTTGGGCCGGTCGGCCTTACTTCGTCTGGATGCCATGGGAAATCCCTCCAATCGACATTCTTATTTTCTATTGTACAACGCCCGAGCGCGGCCCGTCAACGGTGCTTCGGGAAATGTAAAAGTTTTTTAACAATTATGTCAACTGATGGGCGGGGTTGCGCCGGCAGGACAAATTGGATATAATAGCAGGCAAGACCGCGGGGGGAGGCAACAGATATGAGAGGTTCCATCAGCGCCGGAGAGGCCCACAGACAGTACAGCGAGGCCATGACCGCCTTCCGGCGGCAGATTGCCGACCAGACCCTGCGGGAGCGGTTTGGACGGGAGGGGGACGCCTTCTTTCGGGCCTGCGCCCTGGGCCTGTGGCAGCGGGACGGGGCCTCTCCCACGCCCCGGTATGTGGAGTTCTACAACGCCATCTATACCAAGGGCAATTCGGCACCCACGGCGCTGTTTTGGGAACTGTCCTCGGCGGTGGCGGGGTATTCCGGCTTCCGGCCGCCGGAATTTTTTAACCGGATGAGGGCCTGCGACAAGGTGTCCGGCACTAGCCTGGCCCGCAGGTTTATTGACCTGACCACCCTGATGCTGCTGCTCTTCGCCGCGGTGGACGACCAGGTCAGCGAGGCTGAGGCCGGCTTTGTCAACCAGTGCGCCGATGCCCTCTCCCGGCTGTGCGATGAGGACGGGTTGAAGGGGGAGAAGGCCCCCCTGGATGTGGGGGATTTTGTAACCCGCAGGCCGGCTCCCCAAAGTCCGCAGACCGCCCCGGCGGAGGCGCCGGAGGAGGAGAGCGGCCCGGAGGAGCCCGCCCCCAGCCTGGAGGAGCTGATGGCCCAGCTGGATGGATTGTGCGGGCTGGAAAAGGTGAAGGCCGACGTAAAGAGCCTCATCAACCTGGTGAAGGTACGCAAGCTGCGGCAGGAGCATGGGCTGCCCGTGCCGCCCCTGTCCCTCCATCTGGTGTTCATGGGCAATCCGGGTACCGGCAAGACCACCGTGGCCCGGCTGCTGGCCGGGCTGTACCGGGCCATCGGGGTGCTGTCCAAAGGACAGCTGGTGGAGGTGGACCGGTCCGGCCTGGTGGCCGGCTTCGTGGGGCAGACCGCCATCAAGACCAGCGGGGTCATCCAGAAAGCCCTGGGGGGCGTGCTCTTCATCGACGAGGCCTACGCCCTGGCCGGGCAGGACAACCCCAACGACTTCGGCCGGGAGGCCATCGAGACCCTGCTCAAGGCCATGGAGGACCACCGGGCCGACCTGGTGGTCATCGTGGCGGGCTACCCCCGGCTGATGGACCGCTTTCTCCACGCCAACCCCGGCCTGGAGAGCCGGTTCAACAAGTATTTCTATTTTGAGGACTACAACGGGGCGGAGCTGATGGAGATCTTTTCCGCCATGTGCGAGAAAAATGGATATACGCTCAGTGATGAGAGCAGAAAATATGCCGAGACGTATTTTAACACCCTGTATGAGCAGCGGGATGAAACCTTTGGCAACGCCCGGGACGTGCGCAATCTGTTCGAGCGGGCGGTGGCCCGGCAGTCCGACCGGGTGGCGGCTCTGGAGCAGCCCGGCAAGGAGGACCTGATGGCCCTGACGGTGGAGGACCTGAGGGAGGAACTGGAGGCATAAAGAAGCCCCCGTCCCCGGTACTGCCGGAGACGGGGGCCTTGCGCCGCCTTACAGGTGATCGCTGTCCACCAGGATATTGTCCGTGCCGTGTTCCTCAAATTCCGCGATATAGGCGTCGATACGGCTGGCCAGCTCGTCATAATTGCTCTCGTCGATGGGGGCGTCGTCCATATCCCGGCGGGCCAGATCCTCCGCCAGGATATCAAAGAAGACGTTGTTCTCATATTCCATAATGGCCTCATGGATGCCGCCCTCGGCAAAGGCGCGGGAGGGGACCACTTCGCCCTGCCAGTCCTCGGCCAGGGTGGACATTCCCTCCGCCCGGGCCTTGGCGAAGAGCAGGCTCTCCACCTCGTCGTAATCCTTGAACCGGTCGTCGCCCCGGGTGGAGTTCAAGATCCAGTTGCCGATATAGGCCATATCCAGCAGACGGCGAAACTGCTTGGTCGTCAGTTCCAGCTTCATACCAATGCGACCTCCTCGCTGTCATGACGTTGGGGCGGGAAGGAGCACACCCCACTCTCATATTATAATCACCCCCGAAGAAATGTCAAACCGGGGAGGGAAAAATGTGAAAATAACCCCTTGTTTTCCTTTCCCGTTTCCCCTATCATTAAAAGAACCACAGTACTACAAGGAGGGAACGCCTTGGACAGACGACCCATCGGCGTATTTGACTCCGGCCTGGGCGGCTTGACCACGGTGCGGGAGCTTTGCCGCCTGCTGCCGGGGGAGGATATCGTCTATTTCGGAGATACCGGCCGGGTGCCCTACGGCAGCCGCTCCCGGGAGACCATCGTCCGATATGCCCGGCAGGACGTGGCTTTTCTGCGTACCTTTGATTTGAAGCTGATTGTCATCGCCTGCGGCACCGTGTCCACCACGGCGCTGGATACCCTGGCCCGGGAGAACCCCATTCCGGTGCTGGGGGTGGTGGCCCCCGCCGCCGCCGCAGCAGCGGAGACCACCCGGAACGGGAGGATCGGCCTCATCGGTACTCAGGCCTCCATCCGCAGCGGCGCTTATGAGGCCCTGATCCGCCGGCAGCACCCGGCGGCCCAGGTGATTGCCCAGCCCTGCCCCCTCTTTGTGCCCCTGGTGGAAAACGGGCGGTTCAAGCCCGGCGATATTGTCATTGAAACGGTGGCGGCGGAGTACCTGGCCCCCCTGAAACAGGCGGGGGTGGACACCCTGGTGCTGGGATGCACCCACTACCCCCTGCTCCAGGATGTGATTGCCGCCCAGATGGGTCCCCAGGTCCGTCTGGTCAACGCCGGGGCGGAGGGCGCCCGGGCAGCCGCCGCCCGGCTGACGCAGACCGACGCCCTGTCCGGCCGGCAGGAGGGCGGCCGTTGCCGCTACTTTGTCAGCGACCGGCAGGAGGATTTTTCCCGGCTGGCCTCCATTTTCCTGGGCTGGGACGTGACCGGAGCGGTGGGACAGGTGGATATCAGCCGCTATTGAACCCTGCCTCTTTACATTGAGACGGGAATTGGATATAATATGGTGCAATTTGTTGCGGAAACAGCGATAAAGAGGGAACATAGAACGATGGAGAACAATGTGATTATTTCCATTCAGGGCAAACAGTCCTTTGAGGACCAGGAGCCGGAGGTCATCGAGCTGGTGACCGAGGGCCGCCTCTCCCAGGATGGTGAGGATGGCTACACCCTCAGCTATCAGGAGAGCGAACTCACCGGGCTGGAGGGTACCCTCACCACCTTTCAGATTGAGCCGGAGCGGGTCACCCTGCTGCGGGTAGGGGAGGTCAACTCCCAGATGGTCTTTGAGGAGGGGCGCCGGCACCTGTCCATGTATAACACCCCCTACGGAGCCCTGGCCGTGGGGATCAGTACCAAGAAGATGCGGGCCCAGCTCAGTCCTCTGGGGGGCAGCATCGAGATCAATTACGCCTTGGAAATTGACCACGCGGTGGCGGGAGAGAACCTCTTCCACATCCGGGTGCGGCAGAAGGGAACCGGTATCCGGCAGTGAGGCCGGCGGCAGAGCTTCTGCGTCTGCGGCGTGTATTTTTGAGAAGTTGAAGAAAAGGTGATAGATATGTCCAATATGATCCAAGCGGCCCGGGAGCAGGTCGCCCAACTGACCCAGGCGGCCTATGAGAAGGCCGCGGCCCAGGGCCTGCTGCCCGAGGGGGCCCAGGTCAAGGCCACCATTGAGATCCCCAAGGACCCCACCCACGGGGACTACGCCTCCTCCTTTGCCATGGCGGGGGCCAAGGCCCTCCACAAGGCCCCCCGGCAGATTGCCCAGACCATCGTGGACAATCTGGAGCTGGCGGGCACCTTCTTTGATAAGGTGGAGATCGCCGGACCCGGCTTTTTGAACTTTACCCTGGGCAGCAAGTGGTACGGTGAGGTACTGGCCGATATCCAGGCTGAGGGGGACACCTACGGCGCGGTGGACGAGGGCCACGGCGAAAAGGTCATGGTGGAGTTTGTCTCCGCCAACCCCACCGGCCCCATGCACATCGGCAACGCCCGGGGCGGTGTGCTGGGCGACGCCCTGGCCAGTGTGCTCGCCCGGGCCGGATACGACGTGTGGCGGGAGTTCTACGTCAACGACGCCGGCAACCAGATCCACAAGTTTGCCATGTCCATCGACGCCCGCTATCTCCAGATCGTGCTGGGGGAGGAGAACTACCCCTTCCCCGAGGACGGCTACCACGGCGACGACATCAAGGAGTTGGCCCAGGCCTTCTGTGACCAGCACGGCCCCGACTGGAAGGATAAGCCGGAGGAGGAGCGGCAGGCGGCCATGGCCCAGTACGGCCTGTCCGTCAACATCCCCAAGATGAAGGAGGATTTGCTCCGCTACAAAATCCAGTACGACGAGTGGTTCCTGGAGTCCGGCCTGCACAGCTCCGGCTATGTGGCCGAGACGGTGGGGATGCTGGCCGACAAGGGCTGGACCTACGAGAAGGACGGCGCCCTGTGGCTCAAGACCACCGAGCTGCTCAAGCAGAAGTTCATGGCCGAGGGCAAGACCCAGGAGCAGGTGGACAAGCTGGATTTGAAGGACGACGTGCTCCGCCGGGCCAACGGCTTTTACACCTACTTCGCCGCCGATATCGCCTACCACCGCAACAAGCTGGCCAAGCGGGGCTTCTCCAAGGCCATCAATATCTGGGGCGCCGACCACCACGGCCATGTGGCCCGGCTCCAGGCCGCCCTGGACGGCCTGGGCCTGGACGGCTCCCACCGGCTGGTGGTGGTGCTGATGCAGCTGGTCAACCTGCTGCAGGACGGTCAGCCCGTCCGGATGTCCAAGCGCTCCGGCAAGGCCATCGCCCTGCGGGACCTGCTGGACGAGGTCAGCGTGGACGCGGCCCGGTTCTTCTTCAACTCCCGCTCCTCCACCTCCGCCCTGGACTTTGATCTGGATCTGGCGGTGCGGCAGGACTCCGACAACCCGGTGTACTATGTGCAGTACGCCCACGCCCGGATCTGCTCCCTGGTCAGCCGCCTCACCGAGGAGGGCGCCCAGGTGCCCGACGCCGGCGCGGTGGACGCGGCACTCTTTGCCACCGAGGAGGAGAAGGCCCTCATCAAGACCCTGTCTCAGATGCCCGAGGTGATCCGCATCTCCGCCCGGGATTACGACCCCTCCCACGTCAACCGCTACCTCATTACCCTGGCCGGCGAGTTCCACCGCTTCTATAACGCCTGCCGCATCAAGGGGGAGGAGGCCCACCTGCTCTCCGCCCGGCTCAAGCTGGCCGACACCGTGCGCTCCGTTATCGCCAACTGTCTGGCCCTTATCGGCGTTACCGCGCCCGAGAAAATGTAAACTGCCAGGATTTTTGACAGCCTCAGATCCCGTCTTTGAAAAAAGGCGGGATCTTTTTCACGATTTTTTCGTCCAATGTCAGGAAGAAAGTGCAGATATGTTATGTCTACATGAAAAATAGACATAATGTTGTGGAAAAAGATAAGTTATGCTGAAATGGAATCCTTTTACAAGATTGAGATCTAAATTCTTACATTTGTATAAAAGAAATAAAAACTTTCCCTTAATCTTCTGTTAATTGGTATGTAACACTCTTGTAATCTTTTCGGCGTGTGGTATGATAGGCATTGCCCGCAGAGGAGAGTCGTGCTGCGGATTCCTTCAGCGATCAACAGACGGAGGATCATGGAATGACGATACTAGAATTGGTAAAAGATTTGAACTTTGCTGTGGTGGTTTTGTTCACCCTGCTCTACCTCTATCAGGGCTTCTATGTGGTGGTGGGTCTGGTGCGCCGCCGCTGGAAAGAGACCCATCAGCCCGAAAAGCTCCATCGCTTTGCGGCGGTGGTGTCCGCCCGCAACGAGGAGGGAGTGATTGGGGAGCTGCTGGAGAGTTTAAACAAGCAAAACTACCCCAAGGAGCTGCTGGACCTCTATGTGGTGGCCGACAACTGCACCGACGATACCGCCGGCGTGGCCCGCAGGGCCGGCGCCTTTGTGTATGAGCGCTTTGACCAGCAGAAGAAAGGCAAGGGCTACGCCATGGACTACCTCTTCCACCGCCTGGAAGAGGAGGGCAGGGACGTGTACGACGGCTACTTCGTCTTTGACGCCGACAACCTGGTGGACCCCAACTTTGTCTCCGAGATGAACCGCACCTTTGACAAGGGGTACGACGCCATCACCTGCTACCGCAACTCCAAAAACTTCGGGGACAACTGGATCTCCGCCGGCTACTCCATCTGGTTTTTGCGGGAGGCCCGCTTCCTCAACTTCCCCCGCACCCTGCTGGGCACCAACTGCCATGTGTCGGGCACCGGCTTTTTGGTGTCCGCTCAGGTGATCCGGGAGAACGGCGGCTGGCCCTTCCACCTGCTTACCGAGGACATCCAGTTCTCCGTGGACTGTGCCATCCAGGGCCGCAAGATCGGCTACTGCGATACTGCCGTGGTGTACGACGAGCAGCCCACCACCTTCCGCCAGTCCTGGGACCAGCGGCTGCGGTGGTCCAAGGGCTTCTATCAGGTGGACCGGGAGTACACCGCGCCCTTGCTGAAGGGCTGCTTCCGCCCCGGCCGTCTGGGCACCTCCTGCTACGATATGTTTGTCACCGTGGCCCCCGGTATGCTGCTCACCCTGGTGATGATCCTCTTTAACGGCATCATTCTGGCCAGCTGCATGACCCAGCCCGCCTATATTGCCGCCCGGGTCATCGACGTGACGGCGGGCTTTATGGGCTCGGCCCTGTGGAACTTTTATTTGGGCCTGTTCGCCTACGGCCTGCTGACGGTGCTCTCCGAGTGGAAGCACATCAACGCCTCCCCCCTGCGGAAACTGGGGTATGTCTGCACCTTCCCCATCTTCATGTTTACCTATATCCCCATCTCCATCGCCGCCCTGGTGAAGAAGGTGGAGTGGAAGCCCATCTACCATACCGCTACCAAGCGGCTGGGCGCGGGCTAACGTTCATAGCGCGTTTCCGGGCCCTGCCGCCTTTGCCGCGGCAGGGCCTCCGCTGTTGGAGCAGGGTTGCTTTTTGGGACAAGACTGTGATATAATACCACCCAAATGTGCAATATAGAAGGAGCCAAACAACTATGGATACCATTCCCTTATCCCTGCCCATTCTGATGGACGGCGCCACCGGCACCGAGCTGCGCCGGCTGGGTATGCCGGACGGGGCGTGTACCGAGCAGTGGGTGCTGGAGCACCCCCAGGCGCTGCTGGAGGTGCAGCGGCGCTATGTGGAGGCGGGCAGCCAGGTGCTGCTGGCCCCCACTTTCGGCGCCAACCGGGCCGGCCTGGAGCGCCAGGGCACGATGGGACAGGTGGGGGAATACAACCGCCGGCTGGTGGAACTGACCCGGCAGGCCGCCGGGGATCGCGCGCTGGTGGCGGGGGATCTGGCCCCCGCCGGCCTGACGCTGGCCCCCTTTGGGGAGAGCAGCTTTGAGGAGCTGGTGGCGGTGTACACCGAGCAGGCCGCCGCCCTGGAGGGCGCCGGAGTGGACCTGTTCTTCGTGGAGACCATGACCGACATGGCCCAGGCCCGGGCGGCGGTGCTGGCCTGCAAAAGCGTGTCGGAAAAACCGGTGTGGGTGTGCTTCACCTGCGACGACGAGGGCCGTACCCCCGGCGGCACCGACGTGCTGGCGGGGTTGATCGTCATGCAGGGCATGGGGGTGTCCGCCTTCGGCATCAACTGTGCCAGCCCCGCCGATGTGGCCGAGCAGCTGGAGCGGCTGACCCCCTACGCCTGCGTACCCCTTATCGCCAAGCCCTCCGCCGGACTGCCCGGGGCCTGCTGTACCCCGGAGGAGCTGGCGGACTTTGTACCCCGGTATGCCGCCGCCGGCGCCCGCATCTTCGGCGGGTGCTGCGGCGCGGGAGCAGACCACCTGGAGACGGTGGCCCGGGCGGTGGCACAGGTGGACTTTTCCGCATTCCCGGCGGTGGAGCGGGACCCAGACGTGATCCCCTGCGCCAGCGAGAAGGAGGCACGCTTCATCACCCCCGATGTGGACGTGGGGGAGACCATCGAGTGTACTCCCGATCTGATGGAGGATATTCTGGAGGCGGAGGAGGAGTCCCCCCAGGGGGCGCTGAAGATTGCCATCCTGGAGGAGGACGACCTGGACATCTTCGCCGAAAACCAGTATGTGGTTAAGGACGCCCTGTGTCTGTGGTCCGACGTGCCGGAGCTGCTGGAGAAAGCCCTGCGGCTCTATCAGGGCAGGGCCTTTTGGGACGGTACCGGCGATCTGGAGGAGGACTTTCTCCGGAAGATGGCGGAGCGGTACGGCCTGGTGCTGCTGTAAGCGGCCCGGACAGGAGGCCCTTCGGCCTCCAAAATAAAATCAGCGAAACAGACAAAAAGCACGTTCCCTTTTTGGGACGGGCTTTTTGTTTTGCGCCTTGACGGCGAGTATCAAGATACTGTATCATAATTTTTGTATCAACAAGGAAAGCACAATATATTGTGTCACATTATAACGGGCTGTAATCGCCTGCACCAGCGGAGAAAGGAACGGAAGCAATGACACTCACCAAGATCAGAAAGAGGGACGGCCGTCTGGCGGAGTTTAACGAGGACAAAATTGCCGGCGCCATCAATAAGGCCTTCCGGGCCACCTACAAGCCGGGCAAGGAGGCCGAGGCCAGACGGCTGGCCGACGAGGTCCTCTCCATCCTGGAGGTGGAGGGGGAGAAGCAGCCCG
>CALWXZ010000088.1 GCA_944385625.1 uncultured Flavonifractor sp.
ACGGCGTTGGGAGAGATCTTCACCAGGTCCAGGTTCTGCTCGATGGCGCGCTCCAGCGCCTCACGGGCGGACATGATCCCCAGCTGCTCGCCGCTGTCGGAGACGAGCCGAACTTCCTTGTCGCGGATCTCTTCGTTGATCTGATGACCCTGTTTGCTGATACGAAAGCACCTCCAATTCACTTCTGCATACAAAAACGCGGTTACCATTCCGGTACCCGCGCCACAACAGAACAGCAACGCCGAACACACGGCGCGCCGCTGACCATGTTGACCTCTTTGCTGATGCTGGAGGTGAGGACGGGGGTACCTTCCTGCTTTATTGTGCCACAATAGTATATCAGGGAGGGCGGGAGATGTCAAGCATAAAGTGGAAGAAAAATTCCGGCTTATTTTTGGCTTTTCTTTTGCCCAAAACTATGGCAGAATGGGGGAGGAGGAGGGAGAATTATGGCACACCATGGCCTGAAACGGCTGTTTGCAGCAATTTTTATGTTACTGTTACTGCTGCTGACGATGGCCTGCGCGGCGTCAGCCGATGGGCCCACCTATCAGAGCACCATCCTGTTTACCCACGATACTCACGACCACTTCTATCCCGCCCCGTCCGAGAATGGCGGGGAATACGGCGGCTATACCCGGCTGGCCACGCTGCTCGAGCTGGAGCGAGTCAAGTATCCCGACGCCATCACCGTGGACGGCGGCGACTTCTCCATGGGCACCCTGTTTCAGACCATCTACACCACCCAGGCCCCGGAGCTGAAGGCCCTGGGAGCCATGGGTTATGACGTGACCACCCTGGGCAACCATGAGTTTGATTACCGCGCCGCCGGCCTGGCACAGATGCTGGAGGCGGCCGCTTCCAGCGGCAGCCCGGTGCCCGCCATTGTGCAGTCCAACGGCACTGTGCTGGACGGACCGGGAGGCCAGGAACTGAAGAAGGCCATGGAGGACTATGGGGTGGAGGACTATCTGATCCTCAGCCGGGGGGGCGTCAACTACGGCATTTTCGGCCTGATGGGGGAGGACGCCGACGCCTGCGCCCCCATGTCCGGCGTGGAATTTGAACCCATCGCCGACGCCGCCAAGCGGACCGTGGCGGCACTGAAGGAGGAGCTGAGCGGGCGGAGTGAGCCCTATTTTATCATCTGCCTCTCCCACAGCGGCACCGAGAACGGCAAGGGGGAGGACTATGAACTGGCCAAGGCGGTGGACGGTATCGACCTTATCATCTCGGGCCACACCCATTCCACCCTGGACGAGCCGGTCCGGGTCAACAACACCCTCATTGTCTCCTGCGGCGAGTACACCACCAATCTGGGGGTCCTCACCGTGGAGTGGGAGCCCAACGGAGAAAAGACGGTGGAGGATTACCGGCTGGTGCCGGTGGATGAGACGGTGAGTGCCGACGCCGAATTGGAGCGGCTGGCCCAGTCCTTCCAGCCCATGGTGGAGGAGGAGTACCTCTCCCGGTTCGGCCTGAGCTTCGACCAGGTACTGGCCCGGTCGGAGTTCAGCTTTACGCCCATCTCGCAGTTTGGCAAGGAGCATAGAGAGGATACCCTGGGCAACCTGATCGCGGACTCCTATATTTATGCCGTGCAGCAGGCGGAAGGGGAGGACTATGTGCCGGTGGACTTCGCCGTGGTGGCGGCGGGGGTGATCCGGGAGTCCTTCTCCGCCGGCAAGATTACCACCTCGGACGTGTTCAACGTATCCTCTCTGGGTTCCGGAGCGGACGGCTCCCCGGGCTATCCGCTGATCTCGGTGTGGATCACCGGCCGGGAACTGCGGGATGCCTTTGAGGTTGACGCCTCGGTGACGGGGCTGATGCCCGCCGCCCAGATCTATGGGGCGGGGATGACCTGGACCTGGAACCCCTACCGGATCATCCTCAACCGGGTGAACGACTGCGCCCAGGTGCTGCCGGATGGGACCAAGGTGCCCCTGGAGGACGATAAGCTCTATCGGGTGGTCACCGGGTTATATACCGGTCAGATGCTGGGCACGGTCAACGACCAGTCCTTCGGCATCCTGACCATCACCCCCAAGGATGCCCAAGGCAATCCCGTTACCAATTTTGAGGACCAGATCATTTACACCTCCAACGGTTCGGAGCTGAAGGAGTGGTATGCGCTGGCCGCCTACCTCCAGTCCATGGGCAGCGTGGACCAGCGCTACGCTGCGCCGGAGGGGCGCAAGGTGGAGGAGGCGTCTCTGAACCCGGTGAGCCTGCTGAAGGGCCTGAACCTGGTGGGGTGGATTGCCCTTGTGGTCTGTCTTGTGGTGCTGGCGCTCATCGTGCTGATTGTCTATCGGATTGTCACCAGGGGCCGCCGCCGTCACCGGGGAGAAAAGGGTGGAATGTATCGCCGTTATCGGGGCTAAAAAAAAGGAAAGGGCGCCGCAGAAAGCTGCGGCGCCCTTGATGGTGTCAGAGATATGAGGGCTTGGGCGGGGACAGAAGAGGCCCCACGGAGCCGACACAACGGTTGATGGGCGTGCCCATCTCATGAAACTTTTCCTCATAGTCGGTCATTACCCCACAGATTCCGTTGGCATGGAGGTCGCGGGTGACCTGGGAGAGGACGAAGCCGGCCTTTGGAAACTGGAACAGGGACCACTCGAACAGATCATGATTATCGGTTTTAAAGTGGATCTCCCCTTTGCGGGAGAGCACCTGCCGGTAGCGAAGCAGAAAGTCGGGATGGGTGAGTCGGCGCTTGGCGTGCCGGTTACCGGGCCAGGGATCACAAAAATTGATATAGATGCGATCCACCTCGCTGGGCGTGAAGAGCTCCGTCAGATCGGCGGCGTCGCCGTCGATAAAGAAGACGTTGTGCAAGTCCATGGCACACACACGCTCCATGGCGATCACCATGGCGTCTGGGACCCGCTCCACCGCAATGTAGAGGGCCTGGGGATTCCGGGCGGCGGTTTCGGCGGTAAAGCGGCCTTTGCCACAGCCCAGTTCCAGATAGAGGACCTTGGCCTGGGGCATCAGGCTCATCCAATGGCCCCGCAGTGCAAAGGGCTCGGAGATCAAGACACGGGCGCAGCGCTCCATTCTGGGCGCCAGATTGGGCTTTTTTCTCATTCGCATCGATTTGTTCACCTCATAAAAAGTATCATACCATATTTGAACGGACTCTTGCAATCCTCCGCAGCATATATTATAATGATATCCGTTCTGTGCAGAAACGTGAAGAAAGAGAATATCCGGGTGTAGCGCAGTTGGTAGCGCACGTGATTTGGGTTCACGGGGCCGGGCGTTCGAATCGCCCCACTCGGACCAAAATTCCGCAAAATCGTTTGGTTTTGCGGAATTTTTCTTAAATTTTGCAATAAAACTATTCAAATTAGTTTAGCAGTCCATTTCTGTTTTTCTTGAGGTGCCGAAGTATGGTTATAGAGACGGAAAGATTGTTCCTGCGCCCCTTTTTGGAGACGGACGCGGCGGATGTCTATGAGTATCTGAAAGAGCCCGCGGTCAACTGCTTTGCCAGCATGAAGCTGGGCTCCCTGGATGAGGCCAGGGAGGAGATGAAAAAGCGCATCGGAGAGACGGAGTACTATTTCGCCATTACCCTGAAGGACGGCGGCAAGGTGATCGGAGAAATTGATGCCTACCCGGAGGCGGGCGAGCCCCACGGGGACGAAAATGCCGTGCGGGATACCTTCAGCCCCTGCTGGATGCTGAACGAGAGCTACCAGGGCAAAGGGTACGCCTTCGAGGCGGCCCAAGCCTTCTTCGACTATCTCTTTTCCCAAAAGGGCGCAAGGCGCATTTACGCCTATACCGAGGACTATAATCTTTCCAGCCAGCACCTGTGCGAAAAACTGGGGATGCGCCGGGAGGGCGTGTTCCTCGAATTCATCTCCTTCGTGAACAATCCCGACGGTACGCCCCGGTATGAAAACACCGTGCAGTATGCCATCCTGAAAAAAGAGTGGGACCTAAAGCAGTCCGATTGATAATACGCAGAGCAGAAAACCGCCTCCTGAAATCCGTGGATGTTCAGCTGGCGGTATTCTTTGATTATAGCTTGTTAAATACTGATACGCCTGATGCCAAAGTAAATCAGAATTGGGGCAACAGCCAGTTGCTTTGCTTTTCGCTCCCGCTGTGGTACAATCCAGGCAAGGTGGTGATCAACATGGATACCAAAGAAATCCTTCTGGAACTGCGTACCAGACACAGACTCTCCCAGGAGCAGTTGGCGGAACAAGTGTATGTGACCCGGCAGGCGGTTTCCCGCTGGGAGACCGGTGAAACGGTGCCCAACACAGAGACGCTGAAACTTCTTTCCAGGCTGTTTAACGTCTCCATCAACACCCTGTTAGGTTCCCCCAGGCAACTGATCTGCCAATGCTGCGGTATGCCCCTGGAGGACGCCAACATCAGCCGGGAGCTGGATGGAACCTTTAACGAGGAGTACTGCAAGTGGTGCTATGCCGACGGAAAATTCGTCTACGCGAGCCTTGAGGAGCTGCTGAATTTCCTGGAGAGCCATATGTCCAATGAAGCCTGGCCACCGGAGCAGGTCAGAGCCTACTTTGAAGCCCAGCTGCCAAAACTAAACCACTGGAAACAGCCTGAGACATGAATACCTCCCTCTGAAATCTACGGTTTTCAGAGGGAGGTATTTTTCACTTCATATCATTCAGGATTTAGGGCACAGACAGCCTGGACTTGGTAGTAAAACAGCTCATCTGATTTGATCGAGTCGTCCCGACTGAATTACGTCCAAATTGGCCTGGACCCGTTTCTCCGGCCAGTCCCACCACTGCAGCTCCAGCAACGCGGCAATTGTGTCCTCAGAAAATCGCTTTCGGATCGGCTTGGCCGGGACACCGCCCACAATGGTATAGGGCGGTACATTCTTCGTTACGACGGCTCGGGTAGCGATAATGGCTCCGTCTCCAACGGTCACGCCTGCCAGGATAACCGCCTCGTAGCCAACCCACACATCATTTCCGATGACAATGTCACCCTTGTTGTCCCAGGCTTTGGCCACCTGACTCCGATCCAGTCCCCACTCTTCGAAGAAGATGGGAAAGGGATAGGTGGAGAGGGATTGCAGGCTGTGGTTGGCGCTGTTGAAGAGAAACTTTGCCCCACAGGCGATGGAGCAGAACTTGCCGATCACCAGCCGGTCGTGGTTGACGGGATAGTGATACAGCACATTGTTCTTCTCAAAGTCAACGGGGTCATGGATAAAGTCGTTATACATGGTGTAGTCCCCCACAAGGATGCTGGGATCCGTCACGACTTGGTTGAGATAGACGGTCTGAGTATCTCCTGTTCGGGGATAGATGTTTGATGGATTCATATTCTTTTCCTCCTCTTATTTGTTTCGGCTGCCCGCTCCCAAAGGCTCACGCACCAGCGTTTTTCTTTCCCAGCCTCTGCTTTTGAAATAGACGAGCCCAACCAGGGCGGGCAGGACGGGCGAAAGAGCTTGGCCCAGATAGATTCCAGGAAAGCCCATGGAAAGGGAAAAGGCCAGCAGCCATCCCACTGGCAAACGAACGGCCACCGCGTCCAGCAGGGCATTGACCATGGCCACATGGGCCGCGCCCACGCCGATGGCAAAAGAATCCAGCGTGTACATGGCGGCATAGACAAGGCTGTTTACACCGCAGCACAAGCGCAGATACAGCACGCCGACTCGGATTACCTCCGGACTGGTGCTGTCAAACAGGCGGATGAGAGGTTCCGCCAGGAGCTGGACTGTCACGACTACCACCCCAGTGACCGCAAGGTTCAGCAGCAAACCGGATCGCACCACTTGGCGGGCACGCTGGATTTGACCGGCTCCCATGCACTGGCCCACCATGGCGGTAATTGCCTGTCCAATAGCCCAGCAGTGCATCCCGGCAAAGGTGTTGATCTTCAGTCCTACGCCGGAGGCAGCGGCCACCGAGGTGCCAAATGGATTGAGCATCCCAGTTACCAGCAGATAGGCCGTGTTCACCACTACCATCTGAGTGGCGGTAGGCAGGCCTACCTTCCCTATGGCCAGCAGGATTTCATGGTGAAACTCCATCTTTCCGTGGGGAAATCTCCATTGACGCCGCCGCAGATAGGCCAGTGAACCGGCAAAGGAAACCCCTTGGGCCGTAATCGTGGCCCAAGCCGCGCCGACCGTACCCATGGAGCACGGCCCTACCAGCAGTACATCCAGCAAGACGTTGAGAATCGTGGCGATACCTACGAAAAAGAGAGGTGTTTTGGAATCGCCCAGCCCCTTTAAAATGGAGCAGACCGTGTTGTAGCCAAAGACGAATACGGTCCCCCAGCAGATGATCTCCATATAGCCGCAGGCATCTGGATAGGCCTCTGCCGGTACATCCAGCGCCCGGAACAGAGGCTCATAGACGGCAAGACCGAGAATGGTAACCACAACGGAGGCCGCCAGCGACAGGAGAAACAGCATTCCGATGGTGTCACGCTGTCCCTTTTGGTCGCCCGCCCCCTTGTACTGGGCCACCAAAACGCTCCCGCCCATGGTCAGACCGATACAAAGGGAATTGATGATAAAACACAGCATGGATGCGTTGCTGATGGCGGCCAGGCCGGTCTCGCCCACAATTTTTCCCACCACCAGCATATCCACCACATTGTAGAGAGCCTGCAGCAGGTTGGCCAGAAACAGCGGGAAGGCAAACCGGACCAGCTTTTTCGGCACGCTCCCGGTCAATAAATTTTGTTCTTGGGTCATATAACATCTTCCTTTCAAAACAACAGAGGGCAGCACAGTGCTGTGCGCCCTCTGTTCCATCGCCCCTAAACTGGGCATAACAAAAGGCCGCGGACAAAACATCGTCCGCAGCCTAAAATAAGCTGTCTTTTCCTGTCAGTCTGCAAAAAGGGCGCAACAACCACAAGCAGAGACGCTCTGCCCTGGCCTCCCGGTTTTACAGCTTGACAGTCCGAAAAGGCTCCGCACAATGTTTTGTGGTATCCACTTGTACGGAGCCGAAATCAATGCAGAATTTTCCGAACAACATCGTGCTCACCTCGCATTCTTGCCATAAATACTATACCATGTGCTGTTGCCTGTCAATGTCCGTCTGGCGGCCTGCCATTGATGGGTCGGAGCGCTGACATCACCGCATCCGTCATGCCAGTGACAACCGCCCAATTCGTCCGCAGCGCCCACTCTCCATGTTTACAGTTTCCTTTGCAGGTACACCATATCCACCAGCCGCATCCCACACTCGTGGATGGGGTGGTCATAGTGGTCGATAAAAAAGTCCTTGACCAGATGGTGCCGGTGAAAGCCGCAGGCTTCATAAAACGGGATGGTGGAGGGGCTGTCTCCGGTGCCCACCTGCGGCACCGTATATTGCTCCTTGTAAGTTTGGACAAGGAAGTCCGCCATTGCCTTTCCGTAGCCCTTACCCTGAAAGGCAGGCTCCACGGCGAGGGTCTTCAGTTCCAGGACGCCATTCCCCTCATCGGTCGCCACACATTCGGCCCTGATGCCGACATCCTCCAGCACGAACATGGTTCCCCGCTTTTCTGATTTTCATAGGCACACCTTATTTTTTCAGAAGCCGCTTCAGCGCGGCCGCGTCCAGCAGATTTACCGTCACGAACTTTCCCCGATAGAAGACCGCCCAGTTGTTGAACACACAGGGCAACGCCTTGGCCTTCTCCAGGGTGTCCACCGGAATGAGGGTGCAGGGCGCCTCCAGCTCCCGGCAGGTCTTGCGAACCAGCTCCACGCTCTGGTGGATATAGGGACACTGAGCGCTGTAATAGACGGTCAGCTCCTGAGGTTCGATGGCCTGCCCCTTGGCGTTCTCCCCGAAGTGGGGCTTCGTCCCGTCGAAGGAGAGGGCCAGCAGCCGGTAGCCGTCCGAGGTGGTATCCACGGTATCAAATCCATACTTCTCCGCGAAGGCCTGGTCTGAGAGCCAGGCCTTCTGCTTTTCTGCCCCCAGCATACACACGCCGGACTTTCCCCTGGCTCTGGCATCGGCCAGGCAGTACTCCATCAACTGCCTACCGTAGCCCTTGCTCTTGAACTCCCCGTTGACCCACAGGCAATAGATGTAGATGAAGTTATCCCCTTCCACCGGCACCCAGGCAGTCTCCAGGGGGGCGTACTCGATAAACACCACGCCCTTGGCGTCCAGTTTGCGAAACACATGGCCCTCACGGAGCCGCTCCCGGAGCCAGGCCCGCTTGGCCTCCACGCCGGGGTGGGGCTTCTTGCTGCGGATGATGCAGCACAGGTGCTCCCGATCCAGATTTTCTTCCGTCAGATTGAGAAAAGAATACTCCATACCTATACCTCCCGGCAGATTTGTCCCCATCATACCATGCCCTCATCAGTGAAACAATCCCCGCTTCGCAGGACAAAAGGTTACTGTTCTGAGGAAAACATGACAGACAGTTGTCGTGTTCCTATGCTATAATGGGAAAAAACAGGGAAGGCGGTGTACCTCATGAAGATGGAGCGGCTCATCGGTATCCTGTCCATCTTGCTCCAGCGGGAGAGTGTCACCGCCCCGGAGCTGGCGGAGCAGTTCGAGGTGTCCCGCCGGACCATCCAGCGGGACATTGAGTCCCTGTGCCGGGCGGGTATTCCCATCGCCACCGCCCAGGGCGCAGGGGGCGGCATCTCCATCATGGAGGGCTATCGGGTGGACCGGACCGTTCTCACCGCCCCGGAGATGCAGGCCATCCTGGCGGGTCTGCGGAGCCTGGACAGCGTCAGCGGCACCCGGCGCTATGCCCAACTGATGGAAAAACTGTCCGCCGGGACGGGCGGGCTGGTGAGCGGCGGCGCCCATATGCTCATCGACCTCACCTCCTGGTACAAGACCAGCCTGCCGCCGAAAATCGAACTCATTCAGGGCGCCATTGAGCAGCACCGCACCATCCGTTTTACCTACTTCTCCCCCAAGGAGGAGTCGGTGCGCACCGTGGAGCCCTACTACCTGGTGTTCCACTGGTCGGCCTGGTATGTGTGGGGCTGGTGCCGGAGCCGGGAGGCCTTCCGCCTGTTCAAACTCAGTCGCATGACGGAGCCCACCGCCGGAGAACCCTTTGCCCCCCAATCTGCGCCCCTGCCTGATTTGGAGCCGGAGCGCATCTTTCCGGCCAGATATCAGGTCACCGTTCTCTTTGACCCATCCTGCCGCTGGCGGCTGGTGGAGGAGTACGGCGCGGACCGCTTCACCGTGGAGCCGGACGGACGGCTGCGCTTTACCGGCGGCTTTCCCGACGCCGACAGCGTGCTCAGCTGGGTGCTCACCTTCGGGGACAAGGCGGAACTGCTGGAACCGGAAGAACTGCGGGAACAGTTGGGAAAACTGACCGAAACACTGGCCGACCGTTACAGGAGGGATTAGTATGGCCTCTCATCAGGACTTTGTGGACTATGTGGCCGAGCAGCTGGGGGAGGCCGGGACCATCCGCAGCCGGAAGATGTTCGGGGAGTACGGCCTCTACTGCGACGATGTATTCTTCGCCGTCATCTGCGATGACCAGCTTTTTGTCAAAATAACTCCGGCGGGAGAGGCTGCCTTTCCCGAGCTGCCCAAGGCTCCGCCCTATGAGGGGGCCAGGGACTACATCTGGGTGGAGGATGTGGACGACCGGGACACCATGACCGCCCTCACCCGTCTTACTTGCCTGGCCCTTCAGGCCCAGCCGAAGAAAAGGAGGAAATAGCCATGGCTGTTGACCATAAAAAAGAATACAAGGAATTCTATTTGCCCCCTAAGAAACCCGGCATCGTCACGGTACCTGCTATGAACTTCCTGGCCGTGCGTGGCCATCCACGCCTTTGAATGGGGCTTTGTCCGTCTGGCCCCCTTCGCCCTGATTGCGGCACTGGCCGGCGTTTTCCTGACGCGGAAAAAAGCATAGGACATGGTTCGGGAGCGTGCGCCACTGAACAGGAAGAGCAATACCACCGGACAAATATGAGCACGGAAAATCGGGCAGAGTCCGTTGCTTTCCGATATGCTGGAGGACAGAAGGACGGTG
>CALWXZ010000089.1 GCA_944385625.1 uncultured Flavonifractor sp.
ATCTACATCTCCAACTACTGCGAGAACTACTGCATCTACTGCGGCTTCAACTGCCACAACAAGATCCGCCGGGCCAAACTGGACCTGGCCGGGATTGAGGCCGAGATGGCCGCCATCGCCCGGACCGGCCTGGAGGAGATTCTCATCCTCACCGGCGAGAGCCGCAAGATGAGCGACGTGGAATACATCGGCGAGGCCTGCAAAATCGCCCGGAAGTACTTCAAAATGGTGGGCATCGAGGTCTATCCCATGAACTCCGACGAGTACGCCTACCTGCACCGGTGCGGGGTGGACTATGTGACTGTGTTTCAGGAGACCTACAACGACCGCCGGTACGAGCAGCTCCACCTGGCGGGCCACAAGCGGATCTTCCCCTACCGCCTGGAGGCCCAGGAGCGGGCCCTCATGGGCGGGATGCGGGGGGTGGCCTTTGCCGCCCTGCTGGGGCTGGACGACTTCCGCAGGGACGCCTTTGCCACCGGAATCCACGCCTGGCTCCTCCAGCGCAAGTATCCCCACGCCGAGATCTCCTTCTCCTGCCCACGGCTGCGGCCCATCGTCAACAACGACAAGATCAACCCCAAGGACGTCCACGAGCGGCAGCTGCTCCAGGTCATGTGCGCCTACCGTTTGTTTATGCCCTTCGCCGGCATGACCATCTCCACCCGGGAGCGTGCCGGGTTCCGGGACCGGGTCATCGACATCGCCGCCACCAAGATCTCCGCAGGCGTGTCCACCGGCATCGGCGGCCATACCGGCGAGGAGGAGGGGGACGACCAGTTCGAGATCGCCGACAACCGGGACGTGGAGCAGGTGGCCCGGGCCATCCGGGAGCAGGGTCTCCAGCCGGTGATGAACGACTATGTCTATGTTTGAGCTGGTGTGCGTCACCCACCGGAGGCTGTGTACCGGCCATCTGCCCCAACGGGTGGCCGCCCTGTGCCGGGGGGGCGTCGGCAGGGTGATCCTGCGGGAAAAGGACCTGCCCGAGAGTGATTACGAGACCCTGGCCCGGCAGGTGCTGGCCGCCGGCGGGGACAGGGTGGTGCTCCACCACTTTCCTCAGGTGTGTACCCGGCTGGCCGTGCCCCGGCTCCATCTGTCCCTGGGGCGGCTGGAGGAGGACCCGGCCGTCCGGGAGCGGGTGGCGCTGCTGGGAGTCTCCGTCCACGCCCCCCGGGAGGCCGTCCGGGCCCAGGAGCTGGGGGCGGACTATGTGACGGCGGGCCACGTCTTTGCCACCGCCTGCAAGGAGGGCCTGCCTGGTCGGGGATTGGACTGGCTGGAGCAGGTGGTGAGGGCCGTGTCCATTCCGGTGTACGCCATCGGCGGCATAGGGGCGGACAATCTGGCCGCCGTGGCCCAAACCGGTGCGGCGGGGGCCTGCCTCATGAGCGGCCTGATGACCTGCCCGGACCCGGAGAAAACGGTCGGGATGCTGATAAAGGGGCTCCGGGCACAGGCATAAAACGAGGAAAGGCGCAGCAAATCGCTGCGCCTTTCCTCTTGACATGGGAATATGAAACGGATACTTACGGCATCACGAAGCCGCCATTGGGAGAGATGGTCTGCCCGGTGAGGTAGGGGGCGGTGAGGATGTACTCCATGCACCCGGCGATGTCGGAGGGCTCGCCGATATAGCCCAGGGGGATGGTGGCAGCCAGGGCCTTCAACTCATCCTGATTGACGCCCCGCAGCATATCGGTCATAATCATGCCGGGAGCGATGGCGTTGACACGCACCTTCCGGGAGGCAAACTCCAGCGCCAGGGCACGGGTGAGACCGATAACGCCGGTCTTGGCCGCGCAGTAGTCCGCCTGATTCACCACGCCCACCAGGCCGCCCACGGAGGCGGTGTTGACGATGCAGGAGTCGTGGTCCACCAGATGGGGCAGGCAGAGGTGGGACATATGCATCATGCTGACCAGGTTGGTGTTGATGACCCGCATATAGTCCTTGGGCTGGAGGTCGATAAAGTTGCAGTTGTTGGTGATACCGGCGTTGTTAATCAGCACGTCCAGCTGGCCGCCGAAATGATCCAGGGCGGTCTTGACCAGCTGCTCACAGGAGTCAAAGTCGCTGACGTCCGCCTTGACGGAGATGGCGTCCACGCCCTTCTCCTCCTTCAGACGCTTGACCAGGGCCTCTGCCAGAGCACCGGAGCGCTCGCTGGTATAGTTGATGGCCACATTGTAGCCCATATCGCCCAGCTTCAGCGTCATGGCCTCGCCCAGGCCCCGGGTACCGCCGGTAATAATCGCATTCTTGCTCATAGCAGACATCTCCTTTTATTCGTGTTTGTGCCTTCCAAAATATAATTTCGCTAATTGTACCAATGAGTATTATTAACGTGATATTAGTATAGCCTGTTTTGAGAGAGAAGTCCATTGGAAAAATATACGGAAATAAACGGTGCGGTTTAGATAAAATTGCAGAAACCAAACGGTAGGCCGGACCGGGGGAGGGGGCAAAACCGCGCAACGCCTTGACAGAGTGGATGGGGATGGTTAAACTGGATACAATAGCCGCTCCCGACCTGCGGGGGCGGACAGAGAGAGGAAGATGGGTATGTATTGTTATCGATGTGGTGCCCAACTGACAGGGACAGAAAAGTTTTGCGGGCATTGCGGGGCGCCCCAGGAGGAGGCCCTGAAGTCGCTTGCCGGGGAGGAACCGTCCGCCCCCCGGGAGGAGACGGCCGGGGCGGACGCCCGGCCCGCCGGAGAACCGGAGGCCGCCGCCCCGGAGCCGGAGGCACAGCCCCAGGCAGGGGAGGAGGGGGACTTCTCCCAGCCCACCCAGGAGACGGGGTTCTCCAGTCCCGGGGGCGGAGAACCGTGGAGCGGCCAGCCCGGGCCGGAGGGCCCCGGCGGGGAACAGCCCCCCGCCGGAGGGAAGGGAAAAAAGAAGTGGATCATTCCCGTGGCGGTGGGCGCGGCGCTGGTGGTGGTGATCGGCGGTTTTCTGCTCTACCGCAGCATCAGCACCGGCCGGGCCTATCAGGAGGCGGTGGAGCAGGGCCGCAGCGCCCTGGATCGGGGCAGCTACGCCCAGGCGGCGGACTACTATGAGCAGGCCCGGGACCTGCGGGGACTGGAGACCCAGGACCAGCTGGCCCTGGCGGAGGCCTATCTGGGGGAGGACGACCTGCTGGCCGCCGCACAGCTGCTGAGGGAAATGAAGCTGACGGAGGGGGATGAACAGTACGCCCTCTACCAGAAGCTGTACGGTCTTGCCGTCCTCTCCGGCGATGTGGACGAGGTGGACACCGACAACTTCCCGGTGGTCACCTTGAAGCTGGACTGCGACCAGCCCTTCCCGCTGGAGGTGTCCGAGGTCAGTATTCAGGAGGATGGGACGGACTGCCAGGTGCAGGCCCTTGCCAAGGACGGGGATCAGGTGGAGATCACCTACCTGACCTACGACGCCCAGAACAGCGAGGAGTACCGGCAGCCCGTGCTGACCTTTGTGGTGGACGGTATCTCCCAGCAGCGGCAGGGGGAGTACTATACGCCTTATTTTGTACCGGCTGAGGTGCGCCTGGTGTCCACCGACGTCAGCGAATACCCACTGGTCCGGGCCTATTTCCGGGTGGAGGACCAGACCACCGGCGAGACGGTGGAGGGCCTGGGGAACAACGCCTTCCGCATCATGGAACGGGTGGAAGGGGGCGAGTACCTGGCTCGGGAGGTCAAGGCGGTCATGCCCCTGGAGGGCAACGGCGGATTGAACATCGACCTGGTGGCCGACAAAAGCGACAGCATCACCGAGGGCGACATGGGCAAGATCAAGACCGTCATGACTGAGTTTGTCCAGGAGCTGGACTTTGCACTGGGTGACCGGGCGGAGGTGCTGGCCTTTGACTCCATCGTGCAGCAGATGTGCTACTACACCGACGACGTGGCCCTGCTGGTCAACGGCATCAACAACATGGCCACCGACGGCCTGACCGCCTTCTACGACGCGGTGTACGACGGGGTGAACAACGCAACCCTCCAGGGCGGCGCCCGCTGCGTCATCGCCTTCACCGACGGCATGGACAACCGCAGCCGCCACACCCCCGACGAGCTGATCCGCTACGCCAACACCCAGCAGACCCCGGTGTACATTGTGGGGGTGGGCAACTCGGTGGATGAGAGCACCCTGCGCCGCATCGCCGACAGCACCGGAGGCCGGTACTGGTACATCGACGACCTCTATGACCTGGAGGGCATTTTTGAGCAGATCTATGACGAGCAGATGGACTACTACATTGTGGAGTATGAAAGCGACAGCGGGGCCGACAGCTACGCCACCCGTGACCTGCAGGTCACGGTGTCCGGCGGGGGCTACCGGGGCCAGCAGGAGATGACCGTTACCCCGGTACGCAGCATCAAGGATGACGGCGGCGTGGGCGGCGGCCACCGCTATGAGATCTTTAAGGAGAGCCTGTCCTGGGAGGAGGCCTCCCGCCGCTGCCAGGAGATGGGCGGCCACCTGGCCACCATCACCTCCCAGGACGAGATGGACCAGATTATCGCCCTGGCGGAGGCCCAGGACGTGAAGTACGTCTGGCTGGGCGGCTACACCTCCTATGACGACGCCGGCAACGTGTTCGGCCACTGGGTCACCGGCGAGGCATTCAACTTCCAGGCCTGGTCCCCCAACGAGCCCTCCCGCCAGGATCAGGACGGCACCGAGGAGTGGTACATCATGCTGTGGAACATCCCCAGCCTGGGGGGCTGGTGCTGGAACGACCAGCGCAACGATCCCGCCTCCGCCGTCACCTACATGGCGGACAGCATGGGCTACGTCTGCGAATTTGAGAACTAGGGGAGAGCCGAGCGATGAAAGGAAAACGATGCGCCAACTCTCCCGGGGGCTGGGGGCGCTGGATCGCCCTGGCGGCGGTGATCGTGGTGGCCGCCGCCGGGGGACTGGCCTGGTGGCTGCTTGGGTCCCGGGCCCCGGCTCCGGCGGCGGAGCAGTCCGCTGCCCCGGCTCAGTCCCTCCAGCCCACCCCGTCTCCCACGCCGGAGCCCACGCCTACCCCCACTCCTGCGCCAACCCCCAGCCCCACCCCCACGGTGGAGGAACGGACGGCGGCCCTGGCGGCGGAGATGACCGCCCAGCTGAGCCAGTATGAGAAGATCTGCCAGCTCATCATCGTGGCGCCGGAGGATATCACCGGCGTGGGCACCGCCACCCAGGCGGGGGCGGCCACCCGGGCCGGCCTGGAGCGCTACCCCATCTGCGGGATTCTCTACCGCCGGCCCAATATGCTCAGCCAGAGCCAGCTCAGAGAGATGCTGGCCAACACCCAGAGCTACGCCGAAATTCCCCTGATCTTCACCTGCGACGAGGAGGGGGGACGGGTCACCCGGCTGATGAGCACCGTGGGCACCACCTGGGTGGGCCCCATGCTGGACTATGAGGATCAGGGACCGGAGAAGGCCTACGACAATGCCTATACCATCGCCTCCGACCTGGCCTCCTGCGGGTTCAACACTGACCTTGCCCCGGTGGCCGATGTGTGGACCAACCCGGAGAACACCGTCATCGGCGACCGGGCCTACTCCACCGACTTTCAGACAGCGGCGGAACTGGTGTCGGCGGCGGTGGAGGGCTTCCACGCCGGCGGCGTGGGGACGGTGCTCAAGCACTTCCCCGGCCACGGCGGCACCTCCGCCGACTCCCATCTGGGGGCGGCTTACCTGTACCGCACCCTGGATCAGCTGCGCCAGGGGGAGCTGGTCCCCTTCCAGGCGGGCATCCAGGCGGGGGCGGACGCGGTGATGATGGGCCACCTCATTGTGCCCGAGCTGGACGACAAGCCCGCCCCCCTGTCGGAGCGAATTGTCACAGGCCTGCTCCGGGAGGAGCTGGGTTTTGACGGGCTGGTGATGACCGACGCCATGGAGATGTCGGCCCTCACCGACTACTACACCGGCGGCCAGGCCGCCGTGATGGCCATTCAGGCGGGGGTGGACGTGCTGCTGTGCCCCGGCGACCTGGACGGCACCATTGCAGCCCTGACGGCGGCGGTGGAGGACGGGTCCATCTCGGAGGAGCGGCTGGACCAGAGCGTACAGCGCATCCTCACCTTTAAAATCAATCGGGGCCTCATTCCCCTGGAGTAATCCAAACGCGAAAAAGGACTGCTGATCTCAGCAGTCCTTTTTCGCGCCTGGGCGTGGCTCAAGCCGGGCTGCCCAGCAGCAGGGGCTGGAGCTGCCTGCCCTCCAGAGCGGCGGCCACGGCGTCGGGCACCAGGGAGAAGTCTGCCACCACCGAGGTGGGCTTGCACTGGGGATCGTCCTGCCGGAAGGGGACGAAGTAGACGTTTTTCTTGTCCAGCAGGGCGCCGATGTTTTTGGCCGAGGCGGCCAGAGCGTCGTTGGTGGCCGGGCAGATCACCAGGGGCCGGCCGTTGCGCAGGTGGGCTTTGGCCGCCAGGGTGACGGTGGTGTCGGTGATGCCGTTTGCCAGCTTTGCCAGGGTGTTGCCGGTGCAGGGGCAGATCACCAGCACATCCAGCAGTTTCTTGGGGCCGATGGGCTCCGCCTTCACCTGGGTGTCAATGACCCGCCGGTCACAGATGCGCTCCATCTCCCGCATAAATTCGTGGGCCGGGCCGAACCGGGTGTCTCCGGCGGCGGCGGCCTCCGACACGATAGCCGTCACGTCCCCAAACCGGGCCTTTACCCGCTCCAGGGCGGTCATGGCCATCCCGTAAGTACAAAAGGACCCGCAGAAGGCGAATCCAACCTTCACTTGTTCCATGCTCACACTCCCAATTCCCGCAGAATGTTGTAGATGGTGCTCTGGATGCACGCCCCCGCCGTCACCGGGGCCACCTTGCCCGGCAGAGACAGGGCCCAGATGGCCTTGACCCCCAGCCGGGCCGCCGCGGCAAAGTCCACGCCCCCCGGCTTGGAGGCCAGGTCGATGACCAGACAGCCCGGCTTCAAATCGGCCAGCTCGGTGAGGCCCAGCACCGGGGCGGGGACGGTGTTGACCACCAGGTCGTAGCCGCACAGCCAGCCCGCCAGGTGCTCGGTCTGCTCCCCGCAGTAGCCGCAGCTCTCCGCCCAGGCCAGGTCAGACCACTTGCGGGCGGCCACGCTTACCCTGGCCCCCAGCCCGGCCAGACGGCGGGAGAGGGCCTTGCCCACCCGGCCGAAGCCGATGACCAGCGCCCGGGCGCCGTGGAGGGTGATGGGCAGCTCCTCCAGGGCGATCTGAATGGCCCCCTCGGCGGTGGGCACCGCGTTGGCCACCGCCAGCTCCTCCCGGGCAAAGTAGTCCTGGAGCACCAGCCCCTTCTCCTGGGCCAGGGCGGTGAGACAGGGACCCACCATCCCGGCGCACACCAGCTGGCCGGGGCGCAGCGGGCCGAGCAGCTCCGCCAGGCTCCGGGGCCGGTCGGACAGGGGGGCGTGGAGCAGTCCGCCCTCCTCCTCCGCCGGCAGAGGCAGGATGAGGCAGTGGGCCAGCTCCACCCCCGCCGGATCGGTCTCCATCTGCACGCCGGCCAGAGGGCCGTGGCCCTCCAGGGCCCAGGTATGTACCGTGTGGCCGTCGGCGGCCAGCAGCTCCGCCAGTTTGGCCTGCCGCAGATCGCCTCCCGCCACCCACAGGTTCAGTTCATGTCTCATGGTAAGCCCTCCGTTCCCAGTGACTGCTCCATCCTATTCCGCCGGAGGAAAAGGGTGACTGAGGCCCGGCTTGACTTTTTTCTTTCGGGGGCTAATAATAAGAGGGCACATTCAGAGAGAGCGGAGATGGACCCAATGGACCGGAATGAACAAAATCGCCTCACCGAGGGCAGCGTCCCCAGAAAGATGCTGGCTTTCGCCCTGCCTATTTTTTTCAGCAACCTGTTTCAGCAGCTGTACAACGCGGTGGATTCCCTCATCGTGGGCAACTTCATCGGCCGGTCGGCTCTGGCGGCGGTCAGCTCCTCCAGCAGCATGATCCTGCTGATGGTGGGCTTCATCAACGGCGTATCCCTGGGCGCCGGGGTGCTCATCGCCCGGTACTACGGGGCGGAGGACGACGACCATATGGAGCGGGCCGTCCACACCACCGTGGCCCTGGGCCTGACGGCGGGGGTGATCCTGACGGTGGTGGGGGTGATCCTGACTCCCCAGATCCTCCAGTGGATCGGCACCCCTGCCGACGTCATCGACAACTCCATTCTCTACTTCCGCATCTACTTCTTCGGCTCCTCCGCCGTGGTGCTCTACAACATGGGGGCCAGCATTCTCCAGTCGGTGGGGGACAGCCGCAGCCCCATGAAGTACCTCATCGTCGCCTCCATCACCAACGTGGTGCTGGATCTGTTCTTTGTGGCGGTGCTGCAGCTGGGAGTGGGCAGCGCGGCCCTGGCCACCATCCTCAGCCAGTGCCTGTCCGCCTTCCTGGCCTTCCGCAAGCTGACCCTGACCCAGGCGGGCTACCGGGTGAACTGGCGGCGGGTGCGCTTTGAAGGGCCCACCTTCAAGCAGATCATCACCCTGGGCATCCCCTCGGGGGTGCAGAGCTCGGTGGTCTCCCTGGCCAACGTCATTGTCCAGGCCAACATCAACTCCTTTGACTCGGCCGCCATGGCCGGGTGCGGCGCCTACAGCCGCATCGAGGGCTTCGCCTTCCTGCCGGTGACCTGCTTTGCCCTGGCCCTGTCCACCTTTGTCAGCCAGAACCTGGGGGCCCACCGCTTTGACCGGGTGCGGGCGGGGATGCGGTTCGGACTGCTGTGCAGTCCCCTGCTGGCGGAGGTCATCGGGGTGGTCATCTTCCTGGCCTCCCCGCTGCTGGTGGCCGCCTTCAACAGTGAGCCCGAGGTGGTGGCCTTCGGCACCAACTACGCCCGCACCGTGTCCCTGTTCTACTGCCTGCTCTCCTTCTCCCACTGCTGCGCCGGTATCCTGCGGGGCATGGGACGGCCCATCGTGCCCATGGCCATTATGCTCACCGTCTGGTGCGCCCTGCGCATCACCTACATCACCCTCACCGTGCGGGTCATCCCCGACATCCGGGTAGTGTACTGGGCCTATCCCCTGACCTGGTCCATCAGCTCGGTGCTCTTTGCCCTGTGCCTGCGGCAGCTGCTGCGGCATATGCCGGCGGGGGAGCCCCAGAACGCCCATATCCACATCTGAGCGCGCACCCCGGCGGGAACAAACCCCGCCGGGGTGTTGTATTGTGGATAAAATTGCATGGGGGACCGGGGGAAAAGGGGTATATTTGTATACAATTGCAGTTGCAATCCCTGGACGAAGGGGGTATAATGACACCAACCTAGAAAAGTGAGGCGCGCAGGTATGTCAAAACGTCCCCTCACAACTGCATCCTATCTGTTTTCCTTTGGCTGGGCTCGATTTATGGGCACCGGCTTTTTTGGCGTGGGAAAATAAGAGGATGGAGTAAATGGGTGGGCCCTTTGGGGCCTGATATAACCTTGTAACATAGACAGGGCGCTCATTGATTTCATCAATGGGCGCCTATTTTTGTCACTTGGAAAGGAAGCGTGTCATATGGTAGTGGTCATGAAGCCGGGTACCCGGCAGGAGGATATCCAACGTCTGGCGGAAAAACTCAAGCAGCTGGGCCTGGAGGTGGGCATCACCAACGGCGTGGGTTGCACCATCCTGGGCCTGGTGGGCGATACCACCGCCGTGGATATGGACAAGATCTCCATCAACCCCAACGTGGAGCGGGTCATGCGGGTGCAGGAGCCCTACAAGAAGGCCAACCGCAAGTTCCACCCCGAGGACACGGTGGTC
>CALWXZ010000090.1 GCA_944385625.1 uncultured Flavonifractor sp.
CAATCTCCCGCATCATCGCAGACTGCGCCCCAAACAGGCGCTTGATTATGATACTCTAAAACCCATTCCCTGTCAAGGGCTTTCCCGGTTTTTTTGAAAAATTTTTTGCTGCTGCGGGGCGAGGGGTGAAGAGCGCCCCCTGCCCCAACAGCAGCAGCACAGGAATGAGGGAGTAGTGATACCGCCCCGCCACCTCAACCAGCATCTGGGCGCAGGTCAGACCCAGCACATACAGCGGCAGCAGAAGTATGGCGGAGCGCACCCTCCCCCGCCACAGCCGGACCAGTCCCGCCCCGGCCAGCACCAGGGCGGCATAATAGAATCCGTTGCAGGCCAGTGCAAACAGCTTGGTATGCCGTACCACGCTGTTGACATAGCCCACGCAGGTATGGTCATAGCCCAGAAAGGCCCGCAGCTTGTCCCGCAGCAGGGGCAATAGGGCTATTTTCCCCGAGAAAATGCGGTCTTTGGCCGCCGCCAGGGCCCCCTCCTGGGCCTGCTGGGCGGTGGCCCCCGGCGCATTGCTGAGCGAAAAGAGCAGCTGGCTGTCCTCCTGGTTCCAGGCGCCGCCGGATCTCTCGTTGAACCCCACCAGAATACTGTATCCCGGCGTGGTGGAGGGCTCCTCCCCCAGCCGCCGGGCCAAGTGGGCCTGCCAGAGGGAGCCGGACAGAGCGTACACCGCCAGCAGGGCGGCCAGCAGCGCCAGCCAGCGCCGCCGTGCCTGCCTCGACAGCAGCTCCTCCGGTTTCAGCAGGAAACGCCAGATCAGCAGGGCGATGATGACCACCGCCCCGATGGGCCTCACCCCATTGAACCACCGCAGCACCCCGCCGGCCGCCGCCCCAAGCAGAACGCACCGCCGCCAGCGCTGCTCCTCCACCGTCAGCAGAAAGAGGGCCGCCAGCAGCAGAGCGGTATACAGAGGCTCGGAGAGGACGAGGCTGTTATAAATGGTCTGGGAGGGGCAGGCAATCCACAGCAGATAGGCGGCGATCCCCGCCGCCAGCCCCCACCAGCGCCGGCCCAGCAGAAACATCAGGCTGCCGGAGCAGGCGCTCAGCAGCACATTAAGTCCCTGAGCCAGCAGCTCCCCCGGCCCCAGCAGGCGGATAAACCAGCCGAGAAAGGAGGAGTAACCGAAAATATGGGGAAAAAGGGCCATATACCGCCCGCCCTCCAGCACCGGCTGACTGGCCAGGGCGTTGGCATACCCCCAGAAGGTGGCATAGTCCCCGGAGGGGGTGACCCGCACCAGGAGCACCCAGGCCCCCTTCACCGCCAGACAGACCAGGGTGAGCAGCAGCCAGGCCCTGACCGCGCCCAGTTTCTCCATCCCCCTGCACAGCAGGGGCAGCCCCTTCCACAGCACCGGCAGCAGCGCCGCCGCCAGAATCAGGGCCTTTCCGGTGTCGCCGCTCTGGTTGGCCCCCAGCAGCACCGCCCCGGCCAGCAGCGCCAGAGCCAGCGCCAGCATCACCCGGCTCAGCAGGGCGGCGCCCCCTGTCAGCCCCTTCTCCATGGTCTCCGCCCTCCATCTGTCTGAACTTACATTTTTTGATATTGTCCTGTCATAGGACAATATTTGGCGGTTTTCAGTATACCGTTGAAGGTGTCCTATGTCAAGACAAGGGGGGTGAGTTTCAATGGCCAGGATCATTGACGGAAGGGTAAAAAACTTGGTGGGAGAGCAGGTACGGGTCCTGCGGCTGAAGCGGGGCATGAGCCAGCAGGCCCTGTCGGACAAGCTGGAGACCATGGCGATCTATGTCTGCCGGGGCTCGGTCTCCCGGATCGAGGACCGGCAGCGCACGGTGACCGACATCGAGCTGTACGGGCTGTCCCAGGTGCTGGGGGTACCCATCGCCCAGCTCTTTGACCCCTGCGAGCCGTAAAAAGAGGCCCCGCCGTCCAATTTGAACGGCGGGGCCTGCAAAAAACCGTACTACAGCACAGCGTCGATGCGCTTTTTCATCTCGGCGGCGTCGATGGCTGTCTGGGTGAAATATTCCAGGGAGAGCACCGCCTGATTGACCAGCAGCCCCAGCCCGTTGGAGGTCCTGTGCCCCCGCTTCTTGGCCTGGCGGAGCAGCTCGGTCTCGGCGGGGGCATAGATGAGATCCACCACCGGCACACCGGGTCTCAACCGGTCCAGAAAGGAGAAGTCCTCAAACTGGCCGCCGGCATCCGTCATGCCCAGGGAGGTGCAATTGACCAACAGGTCGCACCGTCCCCCCTCCCGGGCCAGCTCCTCCGGGGTGAAGCCCGCCGGATGGAGATGCTCCGGGTCGTGGTCGCAGATGGCCCGGGCTTTGTCCAGCGTGCGGTTGCATACCGTGACCTCCGCCCCGGCCTGGGCCAGCTTGAGGCACACCGCCTTGGAGGCGCCCCCCGCCCCCAGCACCATGACCTTCTTGCCCGCCGGGTCGATACCCTCGTCGGCCAGCGAGCGGAGAAAACCCTCCCCGTCGGTATTGTAGCCGTAGGCCTTGCCATCCCGGAGACACACGGTGTTTACCGCCCCGATGAGCCGGGCGTCCCCGTCCAGCTCGTCCATCAGGGGTACCAGCTCCTCCTTGTGGGGCATGGTGGCGTTAAAGCCGGCATAGCCGGCGAACTTGGCGCAATCCAGCCACCGCTTACACTCTCCCCGGGGCACCGGCTGGCACAGGTACACATAGTCCAGGCCCAGGGCCTTGAGCATGGTGTTCTGGATCAGGGGGGACTTGGAGTGTCCCACCGGGTCCCCGATGACGCACAGCTTGCGGGTGGTATTTTTCAGTTCCACATTCATATCAATCTCTCCCCGTTCCCCTTCCGGCCTGTGGTCGGGCAGGGCCGCGTTGACGCCCAGCGCCACCAGAAGCCCCACAATGGTCTCAATCATGCGGGCGGCGGCATAGTAGTACCGGGTTACCCCGGTAACTCCGGTAATCAGGATGACGCAGGGCAGAATACAGGCCATACCGCAGGCGGTGGGCCGCTTGATGAGCAGGCACAGCCACACCCCCGCCACGCACACCAGACCGAGAATCAGCGTCTTGAGCCAGAAATGTTCCAGGGCCGGCCCCAGCAGCAGGGTGGCGGTACCCAGGGCGCCCCCCACCACCACGCCGATAAGCCGGGAGATTCCCTGGCGGAAGGTCTGGCCCAGGGTGCTCTGGGTGCAGATGATGCAGGCGATGCAGGCGTACAGCGGCCCCATCTGACCCAAAATGCCCCCCAATTCCTCCCGGTAGGTGAGCCCGAAGGGGAGAAACAGGGCATAGGACACCATCACCGCCACGGCGGTCTTGATGACCCGCATCCCGATATGGGGCAGAGGAACAGCAGGATGTTTCATAGAAGCTCCTTTTATCAGCGGGCGGCCTTCACGGCCGCCCTCGCGCGATCCGGGTGGCAGAGGCAGCCCTTACGCCTGCCCGTTTTTCTCCAGAAAATAGCGGATGGCCGCCTCGTAGCCGTAGGTGCCCAGGCCGCAGATCTGGCCCACGCAGGCGGGGGCGGTGACGCTTTTGTGCCGGAACTCCTCCCGCTGGTGGATGTTGGAGATATGAACCTCGATACAGGGCACATCCACCGACTTCAAGGCGTCCAGAATGGCATAGGAGTAGTGGGTGTAGGCCCCCGGATTCATGATAATGGCATCGTACACCCCGTCGGCGCCGTGGATGGCGTCAATGATGGCCCCCTCGTGGTTGGACTGGATGCAGTCCGCCGAGGCGCCGTGACCGGCGGCAAAGTCCTTCAGCCGGGTACACAGGCTCTCATAGGAATTTTTCCCATAGATCCCCGGCTCCCGCTTACCCAGCAGATTCAGGTTGGGCCCGTTGATGATAAGGAATTTCATTTCAGCACCTCCATAATCCGTTGTACCGTCTCACCCGGAGTGGGCTGCACGTCCACCACAAGGTCGGCCCACTCCAGGTAGATGGGCTTGCGTTTGGCGTACCGCTCCAGAAAGTCCTTCCGGCCCTGCTGACCCAGGGGCCGCCCCCCCATGGAGACGTTGTCGTAAATCTCGCCCGGGTCCCGGCGCAGAAAGACCACCGTACCGCTGTCTTTCAAGGCGGCAATGGAATCCGACCGGGTGGGCAGGCCGCCGCCGCAGGCGATGACCTGACCCGCATCCCGGGCCAGCTTCTCGGCCGCGCCCCGCTCCTGGTCCCGGAAGAAGCCCTCCCCCTCCTTGGCGAAGATGTAGGGGATGGAGCGGCCCAGCCCCTCCTCGATATATTGGTCGGTATCCACAAAGGGGAAGCCCAGCTGCTTGGCCAGCAGCCCGCCCACTGTGGTCTTGCCGCAGCCCATCATGCCGATGAGCACAATGTTCTTCTTCATATCCGTTCCTCCCAGGCCTTGTAGTTACCCAGCACCCGCACCTCAGTGGCCAGCTGGCTCAGTTCGTGGAGCACCCCGTCCATGCCGGGGGCGGTCAGGTCCCCGGTAAAATCCAGGAAAAAGAGGTATTCAAATCCCCGGCCGGGAATGGGCCGGGACTCGATCTTCAGCAGATTGAGGCCCTGAACGGCGAAGATGGTGAGAATCTCATGGAGGGAGCCGCTCTGGTGGGGCAGGCGGAACACGGCGCTGATCTTGTTGCGGCCGGGCCGCAGTTCGGGCGCCGGGGACACCACCGCGAACCGGGTGTGGTTCATGGCGTTGTAGTTAACCCGCTGGGCCAGGATGTTGAGGCCGTACAGCTTGGCCGCCCGCACCGAGCAGATGGCAGCGGCGGTGGGGTCCCCCTTCTCCGCCACCAGCTTGGCCGAGCCCGCGGTGTCCAGGGTGGGCACCCGCTTCCAGTCCCGGTGGGCGTCCAGGTACTTCTCGCTCTGCATCAGCCCCTGCTCATGGGAGTAGACGGTTTTGATCCGGGCAAGCTCCACCCCCGGCAGGGCCGCCAGGCAGTGCTCCACCGGCACCTGCCACTCCCCCACAATGTAGTAGCGGTACTGGGCCATCAGATCGTACACCTGCCGGATGGACCCGGTGGAGGAATTCTCCACCGGCAGCACGGCGTAGTCGGCCTCACCCCTCTCCAGGGCGGCAAACACGTCGTTGAACCAGGGCTTGCCCGCGCTGTCCACCGCCGGGCCGAAGTAGCCCGCGGCGGCCTCCTCGCTGTAGCAGCCCGGCTCCCCCTGGTAGGCCACCCGGGGGTTTGCCACCGGCTGGCGGGCCTTGGACAGATCGTTCAGATAGGCGGCGTAACCCGGGTCCTCCGCCCCCTCCTTCACCAGATGGCGCTGCTGCCGGCGGGAGATGGCCATGATGCTCTCGTACAGTCCGGCCAGATCCGCCTTTCGGGCGGGGTCGTCGGTGAGGGCCGTCTTGGCGGCGATGACCTGCTTTTCCCGCTGGGCGTCCAGCACCGGGATACCCTGCCGCCGCTTATATTCCCCCACCTTGCCGGTGACCGTCATCCGCTCCAGAAACAGCTTTACCAGCTGCCCGTCAATCCGGTCGATCTCCTGCCGGTATTGCTCCAGTTCCGTCATATCCATCGCTCCTTTTAGATGCCCAATACTGCACAGGCGGCCAGCGCCGCCGCCGCCTCGATCACCGGCACGGCGCGGGGCACGATGCAGGGGTCGTGGCGGCCGTGGATTTCAATCTCGGTCTCCTCCCCGGTCCGCAGGTCCACGCTCTCCTGGGGCAGAGAGATGGAGGCGGTGGGCCGGATGGTGACCTCAAAGGTCACCGGCATCCCGTTGGTGATACCGCCGTTGACGCCCCCGGCGTGGTTGGTCTTGGTGACCACCCTGCCGTCCTCCACGGCAAAGGGGTCGTTGGCCTCGCTGCCCCGCATAAGAGAGAAGGCCACACCAGCCCCGAACTCCACGCCCTTCACCGCGGGTACGGCAAAGAGGTACTGGGAGAAAATACCCTCCACGTTGCAGCCAAAGTCAGGGGCCCCCAGTCCGGCGGGCAGGCCGGTGACGGCGCACTCAATGGCGCCTCCCACGCTGTCCTGCTGCTCCTTAGCCTCCAAAATGGCCTGGCGCATCTCCTCCCCCTTGCCGTCGTCCAGCACCGGGAAGGCCTTGGCGGCCACCGTCTCCAGCTCCGCCGGGTCCCCCAGGGCGGCGTCGCAGATGCCGTAGATGGAGCTGATGTGGGCCCCCACCTTCACGCTCCGGCCCGCCAGCACCTGCTTGGCCACCGCTCCGGCGGCCACCAGCGGAGCGGTGAGACGGCCGGAGAAGTGGCCACCCCCCCGATAGTCCTGTGCGCCCTTACTCTTGATAAATCCGGCGTAATCCCCGTGGCTGGGCCGGGGGGTGTAGCGGATGGACTCGTAGTCCTTGGAGTGCTGGTCGGTGTTGCGGATCACCATGGCCAGGGGGGCGCCGGTGGTCTTGCCCTCAAACACGCCGGAGAGCACCTCCACCAGGTCGCTCTCCTTCCGGGCGGTGGTGGTGGGACCCTGGCCGGGCTTGCGCCGGTCCAACTCCCGCTGCACCCCCTCCAGATCCAGTTCCAGCCCGGCGGGCACCCCCTCCAGCACCACGCCGATGGCGGGCCCGTGGGATTCGCCGAAGATCATATGTCGCATAATCCTTCCTCCAATGGTCGGGCGGTCCGGAGGCCCGCCCCTACATCTTTTTCGGTAGGGGGCGGCGTCCCCGACGCCCCGTCATCCCCGGGCGATGTTTCCGCCCAGGCGTTCATAGTCCTCCCAGAACCGGGGATAGGACTTCTTCACGCACTCGGCCCCGGCAATGGTCACCGGACCCTGGCAGCGGATGGCGGCGATGGCCGCCATCATGGCGATGCGGTGGTCGTTGTAGCCGGAGACGGTAACGCCCCCCTCCAGCCTGTCCCGCCCGTGGATCACCAGGTGTTCCTCGTACTCCTCCACCCGGGCTCCCAGGGCGCCCAGCACCTGGGTCACCGCGGCCAGCCGGTCGCTCTCCTTGATGCGCAGCCGCCCGGCATTGACGATGGCGGTGGTCTCCCCACCCCGAAGGGCGGCCATGGCGGCCAGGGGAGGCACCAGGTCGGGACACTGGCTCACATCCAGTTCCAGCCTGCCCTTCCCCTGCATCCGTTCATAGAAACCGGCGATGGCTCGGTCTCCCTGGACGGAGTTCCCGTCCAATCCGCCGATCTCCACCGGGCAGCCCAGAAATTTGGCCCCGTACCAGAAGGCGGCGTTGGACCAGTCGGCCTCGATGGCCAGGTCCCGGTGCTGGTAATACTGGTTTCCCGGCACATGGAAGGTGCGCTTGCCGTCGTACTGCGCCTCCACTCCGAAGCATTTCAGGGCCTCCAGGGTCATTTCCACATAGCCCCGGGATTCCAGCTCGGTGGTGAGCCTGATCTCGCTGTCCCCCGCCAGCAGGGGCAGGGCGTACAGCAGGCCGGTGATGAACTGGGAGGACACGTTGCCCGGCAGGGCGTACACACCAGGGGTCAGCCTGCCATGCACCGTCAGCACCCCGTTCTTTTGCTCATAAGCGATCCCCTTCTCCCGGAAGATGGCGAAGTAGGGCTCCTGGGGCCGCTCCATCAACCGGCCGTGGCCGGTGAACTTGCCGCCCCCCTTCAGAGCCAGGGCCACCGGGATGAGGAACCGGAGGGTGGAGCCGCTCTCCCCGCAATCCATCACTTCGGGGGCGGGCTCCTCGTGACCGTCCACCAGGTCGGCCCCCCGGATAATCGTACCGTCGGCGGAGGCGTCGGCGTCCAGGGTGCGCATACACCGCAGGGTGGCCTGGATGTCCTCCGACAGGTCCACGTTGGACA
Source organism: uncultured Flavonifractor sp. (assembly GCA_944385625.1). Classification (GTDB taxonomy): domain Bacteria; phylum Bacillota; class Clostridia; order Oscillospirales; family Oscillospiraceae; genus Flavonifractor. The sequence continues at coordinate 7,753 of CALWXZ010000090.1, forward strand.
GCCTGCAAAATCCGTCGGACAGGGCGGCGGCAATGATGAGCCGGTGGGCCTGGCTCTTGGAGGGCGGGGGGGCGACCCGCCCCTCCAGCAGGGTGGGTGTAATGACAAGGTTCATTTCAGTTCCTCCAGCAGCGCGGCTTTGGGCATCTTGTGGGCCACGGCATGGCCCAGCCGCTCCAGCAAAATCACGCGGATGTCCGCCCCCGCCCCCTTCTTGTCCAGGCCGATAGCGGCGGCGTACTCCTCCGCCGTGCAGGGGATGTCCACCGGCAGGCCCAGGGGGGCGAGCAGGGCGGCGATCTGTTTCGCGGTCCCCGCCGGGGTGACCCCCAGCCGCTCCCCCAGTCGGGCGGCGCGTACCATTCCGGCGGCCACCGCCTGGCCGTGGGTCCATTTCTCATAGTGGCCCGCCTTCTCATAGGCGTGGCCCAGAGTGTGGCCGAAGTTGAGGAGCATCCGTTTCCCCGTGTCCCGCTCATCTTCTTCCACAACCATCCGTTTTAAATTGCAGCAGGTATACAAAACGTGTTCAATTTCTCCCATGATCTCCCCCCGGTCGGGCCGGGCGGCCAGGAAATGGAAGAAGGCTCCATCCAAAATACAGCCGTACTTGATGACCTCCGCCATCCCGTCGGCGAAGGTGGCATCGGGCAGGCTGGCCAGGGTGTCCGGGTCCATGAGCACCAGCCTGGGCTGCCAGAAGGCCCCGGCCAGATTCTTGCCCGCCTCCAGATCGATGGCCACCTTGCCCCCCACGGAGGAGTCCACCTGGGAGAGTAGGGTGGTGGGGATCTGAACAAAGTCCACCCCCCGCAGGATGGTGGCGGCGGCAAAGCCCGCCAGATCTCCCACCACGCCGCCGCCCAGAGCCACCACCGCGTCGGTGCGGGTGAGTCCGGCGGCCATCATGGCCTCCCACAGTCCGGCCAGCTGTCCGGCGCATTTGGAGGCCTCCCCGGCGGGCACGATGTGGACCGCCACGGAAAATCCGGCGGCGGCAAGGGCGGCCTCCAGCCGGGCTCCATAGAGGGGGGCCACGCTGCTGTCAGTGACCACAAAGAGCCGCTCCGCCCGGGGCAGCGCCTTCCGGCAGTATTCCCCCGCCCCATCCAGCAGACCCCGCTGGATCAGAATTTCATATTCCCGCCCCGGCAGGGCGACGGTAAGGGTTTTCATGGGCGCTTCGTCCTTTCCGCAATACCGTAGGGGCGCCCTTTATGGTCGCCCGCGGGCGGTCGCAAGGGCCGCCCCTACGTCATTTCCTTTTATTTTATCAGCGTCTTCCCAGCCAGGTCAACCAGAGCGGACACCTTGCTCATCAGGTGGTCGAACTTCTCCGGGGTGAGGGACTGCTGGCCGTCGCATTTGGCGTGGGCGGGGTCGTTGTGGACCTCGATGATGAGGCCGTCGGCCCCCGCGGCCACAGCGGCCAGGGCCAGCGGCTCCACCATCCAGTACATCCCCGCGGCGTGGGAGGGGTCCACGATGACGGGCAGGTGACTCATCTGCTTGACGGCGGGGATGGCGGACACGTCCAGGGTATTGCGGGTGTAGGTTTCAAAGGTGCGCACCCCCCGCTCGCACAGGATCACGTTCTCGTTGCCCTCGGCCATGATATACTCGGCGGACATGATCCACTCCTCATAGGTGTTGGACAGGCCCCGCTTGAGCAGGATGGGCTTGCTCATCTTGCCCACTTCCTTGAGCAGCTCGAAGTTCTGCATATTCCGAGCCCCCACCTGAACCACGTCCACCTCCCGCTCGAAGAGGTCGGCCATCCGGGGGTCCATGATCTCGGTGACAATGGGCAGGCCGGTCTTGGCCCGGGCCTCCATCAGCAGATCCAGCCCTGCGGTACCCATACCCTGGAAGGAGTAGGGGGAGGTGCGGGGCTTGAAGGCGCCGCCCCGAAGCAGGGCCGCGCCGGAGCGCTTCACGTCCTCAGCCACGGCGCAGATCTGCGCCTCGCTCTCCACCGAGCAGGGCCCGGCGATGACGGAG
>CALWXZ010000091.1 GCA_944385625.1 uncultured Flavonifractor sp.
TGACGGTGGCCCTGCCCCTGCTGCTGCGCAGCCGGGCCAACCTGATGCTGGTGCTCTCGGGCATCATCGTGGGGTCGGCCATGTCCTCCCTGCTGGGCTTTCTCAAATACACCGCCGACCCGGAGACTCAGCTGGCCGCCATCACCTACTGGACCATGGGCAGCTTCAACTATCTGGCCCTGGAGGACCTGCTGCCCGCTCTGCCTTTTCTGCTCATTCCGGCAGCGGTGCTCATCCTCATGGGCTGGCGTATCGACGTGCTGTCCATGGGGGAGACCGAGGCCCGGGCCCTGGGCCTGCCGGTGGGGGCGGTGCGGGGGACGGTGATTCTGTGCGCCACCCTGCTCACCGCCTCGTCGGTGTGCCTGGCGGGCACCATCAGTTGGGTGGGCCTCACCATCCCCCATCTGGGCCGGATGCTGGCCGGGCCGGGCCACACCAGACTGCTGCCGGCCTCCGCCCTGCTGGGCGGCCTGTTCCTGCTGGTGGTGGACACCCTCACCCGCACCGTGGGGGCGGAGGAGATGCCGGTGAGTATCCTCACCGGACTGGTGGGGGCCCCCTTCTACGGCTGGCTGCTGTGGCGGCAAAGGAGGGCGGGCCATGCTCTATGAAATCCATGATCTGAATTTTTCCTACCCCGGTGGTCCCCCGGTGCTGGAGCAGGTGTGTCTCACCCTGAAGGAGGGGGAGATTCTCACTGTACTGGGCCCCAACGGCGCGGGAAAAAGCACCCTGCTGGGCTGCATGATGGGGCTGCTGCCCACCCCGGCGGGGGCCGTCCGCCTGTGCGGGCGGGACATCACCGCCATGAGCGAGGGGGAGATCGCCCGGCTGGTGGGCTATGTGCCCCAGAACCACACCCCGGTTTTTGACTACTCCGTGCTGGAGTTTGTGCTCATGGGCCGGGCGGCCCTCCTCTCCCCTCTGGCCCGGCCGGGGCCGGAGGACCGCCGGGCGGCGGCGGAAGCCCTGGAGGCCATGGGCCTTTCCCATCTGGCGGACCGGCCCTATACCACCATCAGCGGCGGCGAGCGGCAGCAGGCCACCGTGGCCCGGGCCATCGTCCGCCACCCCAGGGTGGTGCTCTTTGATGAGCCCACCGCCCACCTGGACTTCGGCAACCAGCTGCGGGTGCTGCGGATGGTCCGCCGTCTGTCGGAGGAGGGGTACGCCACTGTGGTCACCACCCACAACCCGGACCACGCCATCCTGCTGGGCGGGACGGCGGCGGTGCTGGACCGGCAGGGCCGCCTGCGCGCCGGACCGGCGGAGGAGCTGCTCACTGAGCAGCTGCTGCGGCAGATCTACGACACCCAGCTGCTGGTGCGCTACAATGAGGAGCTGGGCAGGCGGGTATGCCTCTACCCGCCCCTTTGAACGGCACTCGTTCCCGCAGGGATGAGAATAGAAAAGGAGAGATGGAAATGAAACGAATGATCCCATTGCTGCTGTCCCTGGCCATGCTGCTGGCCCTGTGCGCCTGCGGCGGGGAGACCGGGACCCCTGACACCCAGACCCCCGCCGGCACCACGCCCGCGGTGGAGAGCCCCCAGACCGGCGGGGAGCCTACGGCGGAGGAAGTGAAGGGGGTCACCATTCCCGCCTTTACCATCAACGTCAACGGCACGGACATTACCAACGAAACCATGGCGGAGTATCCGGTGTATCAGGTCCAGGCCACCTCGGTGAACAGCGCCGGTACCGAGTCCACCTGCGTCTATGTGGGCTTTGCCCTGTCCGACGTGCTGGCCGCCGCCGGTGTGGAGAGCTACACCACCGTCACCGCCGCCGCCGATGACGGCTACGAGGTGGAGGTGGATCAGGCCGCCGCCGCCGCCCCCACCACGCTGATCGCCATCTCCAAGGACGGGGAGCAGTTCAAGACCTCCCCCTGGTTTGCCCCCTGCGCCTCCGGCACCACCGGAGACTATCTGAAGGGTATGGTAGCCATCGCCGTGGACGGCGGGGAGATCCAGCAACCCGCTCAGAGCGGCGAATCCGGCGGTGAGACCGGCGGCGCGCCTGAGATCCAGGACCGCACCGATAAGGTGGAGTTTGCCCCCTACTCCTTCCTGGTGAACGGCACGGAGGTGACCAACGACACCCTGGCGGGGCTGAGCATCTACAAGATCGACGCCACCGTCACCAACAGCGCCGGGGAGACCTCCACCTCCACCTACACCGGCTACCGGCTCAGCGACGTGCTGGCCGCCTGCGGCGCGGAGGGCTATACCAGCGTGAAGGCGGTGGCCAACGACGGCTACGAGACCGAGCTGAATCTGGAGAGCGCCGACAGCGAATACACCCTGCTGGCCATTGAGAAGGACAAGGAGACCGGCGAGGAGGGCACCGTCTGGGTGGCCCCCTGCCTGGAGACCTCCTCCAAGGCCTACTGCAAGCTGGTGGTGGAGATTGTGGCCCAGTGATCTGGGACCAACAGGGCCGGGGGCGGAAACTGCCCCCGGCCCTTGCCCGTCAAAGGAGGAAAAAGAGATGAGAAGCAAGCGTGTGTGGGGGGCGGCGCTGGTGCTGTCGCTGTGCCTGACCGGCTGCGCCGGAGAGGGGCAGGCCGCCCTGCCGCCGCCGGAGCCCATGGGGGACAGCCCCTTCGGGGTGGACAGCAACATCAATATGGAGACCATCGACCAGTATCTGGGCCGGGAGGACGTGGCCTACCGGGACGTGCGGCTGCTCTTCGATCCGGCCAACTACGGCGAGATCGGCGGGGAGGCCGACCTAACCCGCACCATCGAGGGCTTCCGCATCGTGCCCTATCCCTACCTGGCCACCCTCCAGGCCCTGCCGGTGTCCGGCGGATATGAGGGGGAGTGCCTCTATCAGGTGAGCTGGGCGGAGGACGGCACCGTGGCCCAGGCCAAGCCCCTGTATGAGGAGTCGGAGCTCATTCTGGAGGAGTTGTTCCCCAGGGATCAGGCCATCTTCCTCATGTGCGGCGGCGGGGGCTACGCCGGGATGATGAAGCAGCTGCTGCTCTACCTGGGATGGGACCCGGAGCTGCTGTACAACGTGGGGGGCAACTGGACCTATACCGGCGACCACGCCCAGGAGCTGGTGCTCTACCCCGAGGACGCCGGCGGGGAGAAGATCTACGCCACCTGGCGGGCGGACTACGCCTACCTGGACTTTGACCGGCTCCACCCCCTGGAGGACGGAACGTGAGGCGGGGGGCGGCGGCGGTGCTGGTCCTGCTGCTTCTGCTGGCCGGATGCGGGGCCAACTCCCAGGGGGAGGAGGAATTCCCAACCTTTACCTTCACCCACTACGCCTCCGGCGGAGCAGACAGCCAGGAGACGGCGGTGATCCTCTTTGAGCAGAGCAACTCCACCTTTACCAGCTATCAGGTGGCCTTTCCCTCCTGCACCTGCCGGGATGCCATCGTCAACTATATGTCGGTGGCCTATGTGGAGCTGCTCAACAACAAGGACGACCCGGAGGATGCCGCCATCCGGGCCATCAGCTTCGGCAACAACCAGGGTTTATGGGGGGACAGCAACCCCAATTACTACATTGCCGAGTATACAGAGGAATATATGGATGAGCATTTTGTCCAAATGCTGGTCAAGGCCACCAAGGCGGACCTGGATGCCTGGGAGGGCTACGGCACTCAGATCGCCGGGGTGGACGCCGACGCGGTCACCGGGGCCTCGGTGTCCACCGGCAACATCACCTCCATGCTCCAGGGGCTGTTTGCCTACCACACCGCCAAATATTACGGAGGTGGGGCGGAATGATTTTGCTGATCCAGGGCGAGATCGGCGTGGGCAAGACCACCCTGATCCGCCGCCTGCTGGGACACAGGCTCCCGGAGACCCGGGGGTTCTGGACCCGCAAGGAGGCGGAGGGGGATGGATTTTCCATCTACATTCACCCCCTGGGACAGCCGCCCCGGTACGAGGACGGAAACCGGGTGGGACGGCGGCTGCCGGGGCAGCCCAGGCGGGCTTTCCCGGAGGCCTTTCAGCGGGCGGCGCGCTGGCTGGAGGCCATCCCGTCCGGCGGCCTGACGGTGCTGGATGAGCTGGGGGTGCTGGAGGAGGAGGCCCCCCGCTTCCAGCAGGCGGCGGTGGAGCTGATGTGCCGCAGTAGCATTGCCCTGGCCGCCGTCAAACCGGCGGACACCCCCTTTCTGAACCGGGTGCGGTCCCTGCCGGGGGCCCGGCTGTGCCTCATCACACCGGACAACCGGGAGGAGCTCTATCTCCGGCTGAAATCGGAGCTATTCTAGCGGACCAAACCGAACGGCGCCCCGGTCAAAAACCGGGGCGCCGTTGTGCATGGACTATTCACTTTTGATGGCTTCCAGCGCCGGAATGCGCACCGCCTTGTTGGCAGGGTAGTAACCGGAGCCCAGTCCGATGAGAATGGAGAAAAAGATGGCGAACAGCAGTAGCCAGGGTGGGATTACCGAGACCCGGGTCACCGTCTCGCCCCCCACAATGGCGGGCAGCAGATTATCCACCGACGGCCCCAGAGAGACCAGATTGATGGTTATGGAGGCGATCAGGCTGATGACGCAGCCGATCAGCCCGCCGATGAGGCCGATGGCCCCGGCTTCCGAGAGAAACATGACCCGGATGTCGGTGACATAGCAGCCCAGAGACTTCATGATGCCGATCTCTCGGGTGCGCTCCGAGATGGACATAATCATGGTGTTGGTAATGCCCAGGGCGGCGACGAACAGGGAGATGGCCCCCAGCCCGCCCAGCATCATCTGCTTTTGCCGGGCCTCCTTTTCCATGGGCTTGCGGATGCTCTCCATGGACTCGGTGGGGTAGCCCATGGCCTTGATCTCCCGCTCCACCGGCTCCACCTGCTCAATGCTTTTGACCTTTACCATGACGGAGTCGTAGACCGGCTTTTTTCCCTTGCGCCCCTGGGTCTTTTCCATCAGCTTCAGCAGGTCGGGCATATTGACCAGAATACCTTCGGAGGTCTCGCTGCCCTTGGAGTAGTCCTCCTTCACCGCCCCCACCGGCGTAAAGGGGAGGGTGATTTTCCCGCTCTGGGTCTCGATCTCCAGGGTGAGGGGCTTTTTCAGCGGGTCCAAATAAGGCGGCGGGGGATCGACAGGCTTTCCGGTCTCGTCAAATTCGCCGCTCCAGCGGTCGATCATATTGCGCCCCTCCGGGCGCAGCGTGTCCTTGAAGCTGTAGGCCAGATATTGTCCCACCAGCACCTCCCCCTCCCGCTTGGGCAGGGCGCCGTCGGTCAGGCGATATCCCATCTGGTCCAGCGCGGCGGTATCCACACCCACCACCGTGGTCCAGTCGGCCACATACCGGTTGCCCGATCCGGTGAGGAGGCGGATGGAGTCCACATCCAGCGTCAGCTTGGGGGTGAGGGCCGCCACGCCGGGCAGCGCCCGCAGCCGCCGCAGCAGCCCGTCATCCAGCTTGACCTTCCCCCGGCCGCCCTGGGGGGCGCTGACCGTGATGATGGTCAGATCCCCCATTTCCGCCAGGGTCCGGTCCTGGGCCTCTTTCATGCCGATGCCCAGGGATACCATAATGACGATGGAGCAGCAGCCGATGAGAACGCCCAGCACCGTGAGGAAGGTGCGGGATTTGCGGCGCATGAGATTTTGCAGGCAGATGCGCAGCATATCTTTCTGCTTCATAGTTTATTCCTCCTCGTTGGAAGGGGTGTCCTCATCCCAGCTGTCCCAGCTGTCGGCGCCGGGCTGACCGCCCTTTTTCTTCTTCCAGAGCAAAAGGCCTGCGCCGCCGGCCAGGACGGCGGCCCCTGCGGCGATGCCGATGGGCAGCCAGGGAATCCCCCCCTCCTCCAGGCTGGGGTCAAAGTCATCGGGGAAGTCCTCCGGCGGCGGAGGCGCGGTCACATGGAGGGTGACGGGGAACTCCCGGGTCTGGAGCTGCTGGTCCCCGTTTTCATAGCTGACCTTCAAAACCACGTCGATATCTCCCTCCATGTTGGGGGTGAGGGCAAAGCCGATGTTGCCGTTGGCCCCCGCCGTCACGTTGCCCAGATACTGGGTGCGGGCGGGGGTATCCACGCCGTCGCCCTCGATGGTGGCCTCCAGGTTGGCCAGATCGTCCTTGCCCTTGTTCACATAGGTCAGCAGCAGCTCGGTCTCCTCCCCCACGGACACCGTCTCGGGGACGGTGGGGGCGTTGACCTGGAAGCGGTCGGGCTGATAGACGGGGATGGACAGCTTGACGTCGGAGGTGGCCTGGCTGCGCTTGTCCCCGTCCACATACTCGTATTTGAAGCTGAGGGTCAGGGGCTGGGCGCCGCTTTTGCCGGTGGGCACGGTCCGCATGGGGACCTGCTGGGACTGGCTGCCACCGGCGGGGATGGCCTTGTAATAATAGGTATTGGTGCTGGCGTCCATGGTGAAGGTCTCGCCGCCGTCCACCGTGACCACCACATTTTCCACGGGGACGGAGCCGGTGTTCTCAAAGGAGAAATTCAGGGGAAAGGCGCTGCCCGCCGCCACGGAACTCTCGCCGTAGGAATAGCTGCGCACCACGATGTTGGGGATGGAGGGATCTGACTTGGCGGAGGCATTGGCGGAGATGTTCACCTTGTCGGAGGCGGTGGCCTGGGTCAGCCCCTCGCCATTGTCATAGAGGTATTTCAGTTCGGTGTTCACCGACTGGTTGGTGGAGGTCAGTTCCTTGGTGGCCTGGACCTTGACGGAGATGGAGGCGCTTTTGCCCGGGGCCAGGTCGGACAGCAGGAAGGTGGAGGTGGGGTCCATCAGAATGAGGGACTCGGAGGTGGTGAGCGAGACCACCGGCTTGACCAGGGTGGTGGAGCCGGCGTTCTGGAAGGTGAGGGTGACGGGCAGGGTCTCTCCGGCGGAGATGGGCTTGCCGGTGGCCGAGCGGGTGACCAGCACCACCGGCTGGGGCACCGCCTCCTTGGCCAGGGTGGGCACCACCACCTTGTCGGAGACGGTGGCCTGGGTCAGCATCCCGCCGTTGTCGTAGCCGTATTTCAGCTCGGTGCTCAGGCTCTGGCTGGTGCCGCTGCCGCCCCGGGCCACCCGGATGCGCACATCCAGGCTGGCGGTTTTTCCGGGCTGGATGTCGGGCAGCAGGAAGGTGGCGGCGTCGTTGAGGATCACCAGAGCGTCCGAGGGGGTGACCGACACCACCGGCTTGACCAGCCGGGTGGCGCTGGTATTCTGGAAGCGGAGAGTGACGGTGGCGGTCTCCTCGGGGGCCAGAGGGTGATCCAGGGCCGAGCGGGTGACCAGCACCACCGGTTGGGGCACGCTCTCCCGGCCCAGGGCGGGGATGGAGATCTTGTCGGTGATGCTGCCCTGGACGGTGGAGATGTTGTTATGGTAGTTGAATTTCAATTCCACCCCCAGGGACTGGGCGGGGGAGGGGATGGTGCTGGCGCCCTGGACCGTGATCTCCAGACTGGCGCTCTTTTTGCCACCGATGTCCGCCAGCGAGAAGGAGGAGGTGCCGCCGGCCAAAAGCAGGCCGTCGCTGGGCGTAAAGGTGACCACGGGGGATTTCAGCTTGGTGTTGCTCAGGTTCTGAAAGGTGACCTTCAGCTTGATCTCCTGCCCGGCCTCAATGGGCTTTTCCAGCTCGCTGCGGGAAACCACCACCATGGGGGCGGGGGCGGGATCGGGGGCGGAGGGGGGCTCTGGGACATTCTGGGGAGCCTCGTATACCACGGCCTCGGTGATGGTGACCTCCAGGGTCTGATAGGAGCCGGGGTCTCCGGCGGTCCCCACCTGAAGCTTCAGGGCCTGTCCCACCCCCTTGTAGGTCAGACCGGTCAGGCGGACGGCGTACACCAGGGGGGCGGAGTCAGCGGAGGTCTTTTCCACAGTAAGGGAGCCGCCGGTAAAGCTGTCGTCCAGCTTGGTGATATCCAGGGCCTTGGGATCGGCCAGCCCTTTGCCGTCGCCGGTGTCCTTGACGGAGACGGTGATATTGACCTTGCTGCCCTTGGTGACGCTGCCCGCCGGGCGGCCGGAGGAGTCGGTCACCTGATAGCCGGTGATGTACAGGTTGCTGCCCTCGGCGGCAAAGACGGCGGGCAGACAGGCCGCCAGCAGGGCCAGCAGCAGGAGCAGGGAAAGGCCGGAGCGCAACAGGTTATGCTTCATGGGGAAATCTCTCCTTTTGATTGACTTGGTTACTGACGATCTCGCCGTCAATGAGTTTGACGATCCGGCTGGCGTAGGCCGCCATCTCCGGGTCGTGGGTAACCAGAATAATGGTCTGATGGTAGTCCCGGGCAAAGGAACAGATCATATCCATGATCTCCACCGTGGTTTTGGAGTCCAGATTGCCGGTGGGTTCGTCGGCAAAAACCACGTCGGGCCGGGCGATGAAGGCCCGGGCGATGCCCGCCCGCTGCTGCTGGCCGCCCGACATCTGCCGGGGAAAGTGGTCCAGCCGGTGGGCCAGCCCCACCCGGGTGAGCAGCTTGCGGGCGGCGGCCTCCCGCTGGGCCTTGGGTACCCCACGGAACATCAGCGGAAGGGCCACGTTTTCCGTGGCCGTCAGATTGGGCAGCAGGTTATAGGACTGGAATACGAAGCCCAGGTGCTGGTGCCGGAAGGCGGCCAGGTGATGTTCGTTCAGCCGGGAGATGGGGACCCCTCCGATGCGGACCTCCCCCCGGGTGGGCTTCTCCATACCGGCCAGCTGGTTGAGCAGGGTACTTTTGCCCGAGCCGGAGGTGCCGAAAATGCAGCAGATCTCCCCCCGGGACACGCTTAAATTGATGCGCTTGAGCGCCACCACCGTCTCGTCGCCGATGGGGTACTCCTTGCGGACGTCTTTGACTTCAATAATGGGGCGGCTGCGCAGGTCAGGCCCATTCATAGGTGTTGCCCCCTTTCTGACGGAGAGTATACCGCGGTAGTCTTTAGTTCCTGTTTGTGCAATATTAAGATTTGTAAAGATAGGGGAAAGAAAATGCCGCCCCGGACTGGGTTCAGTCCGGGGCGGCAGAGGTCAGCCGGCAGAGGGCGGGTGCCACAGGGGCAGGGTCAGAATAAACTCGGTGCCCCGTCCGGCGGCTGGGCGGGGTGAGAGGGCGATGGAGCCGCCGTGGAGCTCCATGATGCGGCGGGTAATGGACAGGCCCAGGCCGCTGCCCCGGCCGGAGCGGGCGTCGCTGCCCACCACAAAGGGTTCAAAGATGTACTTCATCCGCTGGGGCGGGATGCCCCCTCCGTTGTCGGCCACCGTCAGCACGGCCAGCCCCTCCCCGGCGGTCAACCGGAAGAAGAGCATGGTACCCAGACGGTTGTGCCGCAGGGCGTTGGACAGCAGATTGTCCAGCACCCGCCGGAATTGCAGCGGGTCCAGCTGGCAGCGCAGGGGGCGGTCGGGCAGGTCGATGTCCAGTCCAAAGCCCGCAAGATCGATCTCGTCGTACTTGGCCGCCAGATAGGCCCGCAGAAATTCGCACAGATCGGTGGGCTCGGTGTAGAGCACAAATTCCGGGTGCTCCACCTTGCTGTATTCGTGGAAGGCGTCCACCAGCTCGGTGAGGGCGGCGGCCTTGCCCTGAATGGCCCGGAGGTAGCGCTCCTGCTCCTGGGGGGGCACCTTGCCGTCGCAGATGGCGTCGATATACCCGGCAATGACGGTGATGGGGGTCTTTAGGTCGTGGGAGATATCGGC
>CALWXZ010000092.1 GCA_944385625.1 uncultured Flavonifractor sp.
TCCTTGCCCGCCAGAATGAAGGCCGCCCACACCAGGGGGTTGAACCAGTGGAGGCACAGGGCGGCAAAGGCCAGCACCTTCACCACATGGTCCCCGTGGCGGATGTGGTACTGCTCATGGCGGATGATGTAGCCCATCTCCCCCTCGGTCAGGGTGGAGGGCAGATAGATTTTAGGCCGCACCAATCCTAGCACAAATGGGGTGGAGATGTGGTCGGCCAGATAGATGTTGTCTCGCAAACGCAGGCTGCCCACCAACCTGCGCCGCAGCCGGAGCAGGGCGAAGATACTGTACCCCGCCATGCCCGCCGCCCCAGCCAGCCACACCCAGGCGGCCACGGCGGGCCAATCCATGCCGGGGGCGGTCTGCCGTTCCGGTTCCGCTGGAACTACAGGGGGCACGGGATCAGCAGCAGAGGTGTCAGGCTCCGCCGTCTGGGGCTGGAGGGCCTCCGTCTGCCGTTGGGGCTGCACATAGGTGACGGTACTCACCACCGGGCTTGCCTGCCGGGCCGGGGCGTCCAGGGCCCCCAGCAGGGAGAACCCGCTGGGCAGGGACACCGGGCACAGCAGCCGGAAGAGCACCACCGCCCACAGGGCGTAGGAAAAGACTTTTGGGGCCCGCTTTAGGGCCAGCCGGGCCGCCATCACGCACAGGATCACAATACCCGCGGTGAGGCTCATGTTGAAAAGAGCGGGCACTAACGTCCGGGATAGAAATGCCGTCATCTCAGGTCACCCCCTGTTCTGATCGATGAGCTGCTGCAACTGCGCAATCTCCTCCTGGGACAGCTTTTTTCGCCGGGTGAAGGCGGCGAGAAAGGCGGGCAGGGACCCGGAGAAGGTCTCCTCCACAAATGCCTCGCTCTGCCGGGCGTAGAACTCCTCTTTGGACACCAGGGAGGTCACCACCCCGTCCTGGTTTTGAAAAATCCCCCGCTGGCACAGCCGCTTGAGCACCGTGTAGGTGGTGGACTTCTTCCAGCCCAGGGCCTCCTCCGCCTGATGCACCAGGTGGGTGGAACTCATGGGCTCCCCCCGCCAGATGAGATCGGCAAAGCGGGACTCCACCGCCCCCAGTTTCCAATCGCTCATAGGATCGCCTCCTTTGGTCTACTGCTTGTCGTCCTCGCCTGTAGTCTACAACCTATAGACCTCTCTGTCAATGACAATCCGGTTACAAAAAAGGACGGCCTGAACTCAGGCCGTCCTTCTCATGAAAACTGATTCCGCAGCTGAAACAGCTGCACAAGGATACAGAGGGTCACGATAACCACCAACACCACCAGCATCACCACCGCCACCAGCCCAACGACATCCAGGTCGGACCAGGGCACCGGCAGGGCCGCCAGGGTTACCGCCACCACCTCCCCATTGCGGCAGAGCCGCAGGCCGTACCCGCTCTTCCCGGCGCTCTCCGCCAGCATGGCCAGGTCGGTGAGCATCTGGAAGTTAAAATAGATGCCAATGCAGAGGAGCAACATATTCAGCAGGAAAAATTGCTCCACCAGGGTCTGGCCGGTGGCAAGCACTGCCAGCCAGTCGGCCAGTTCCCCCGCCCCCAGCAGGATGCAGAAGGGTTTCAGCAGGGTCAGGTCCCGCAGTTGGTCCCCCAGCAGTTCAATGGCGGAGAAAAAGAGCAGATAGCCCACCCAGTTGGGCAGCACATTCAAATTCCCCAGGTTGAAGTTGAAGTGAAGGAACACATAGCCCCAGGCGATGCGGGTCAGCCCCCGGTAGGTATTGCTCATGGGACCACCTCCTCCGGCAGGGCCACGCAGATATAGGTCTGGCTCCCATCCTCAACAGCCACCGCCAGGGCCTCCGGCATGGCGGTCAGGGTCATATCGCTACCGCTGTAGGAGCCGGTAACCTCCCGCACGGGATCGTCGTCCAGAGCGCCGGTGTCCATCACAAATCGGTAGCGGCTCTTCTCCAGAGCCAGCGCCGGGTCACCCGCTCTCTCCATAACGGCCACCGTTAATGGCAAGGCAAAGGATTCTCCCGTCTCAGGGGAGAGGGCCCGGGCGCCGATACCCATACGGATCTCACCAAATTCCCCATGGGGAAGGACGGTAAAGTCCACCCGGCCTCCGTAAAGCTGGAAGGCCCCTCTGTCCTCCACCCACCGGTGCTGGGTCCACAGGCGGCACTGGAAATCCACTTCCACCCGCAGATCACCCGCCTGGCCCACATAGGTCACATAGGGCGCTTTGGAGCTGGGGCAGAGCCACAGGTCCGGGCCGTCCCACACCTCCAGGCCGCTCAGGGCCGCCACCGTCCAATGGGCGTCCCGGGGACGGACCGCCACTTGCTGGGTCACAACGCCCTTGGACTCATATCCATCCAGAGGCGTGAAAAACAGGGTGCCGGTGTAGCCGCCCGCTCCGTCGGCCATCAGATTCATTACCGACCACTCCGCCTGCCAGGCAGGCCGGGACCAGTGAAAATTCAACTCCCAGAACAGGGAGTCATTCAAGTCCACCTCTTCAAAGGGTTCCCCCACCGCTTGGATGGCCTGGGCCCGTTCCTCCTCCGGGACCGCCATGACGAAATACACCGGGCTGTTGCACAGCACCGCCTTGGCGTAGGTGTCCAGCGCTCCGGCCACGGTGGTGGGCCGGTTAAGCATGGCGGCGGCCAGAGCAAAGCTCCCCCGCTGGTCATACTGAGGCACCGCCACCGCCCCGCCGGTCCCCACCAAGCAGGCCACCGTCAGCACCACCGCCACACACCAGGAGCCCAGGGCCATCCCCTGTGGGTAGCGCTTGAACCGGGCGATGGCCTGGATGCGGGCCTTGATGTTCTTGCCGCCGTTGGCCATGGAGGTGGTGCCGGGGGCGCGGGCGTACCGGTCCTCCGCCATGGACAGCAGGATCACGCCGTACTGACGGCGCTCCTCCCCCTCCAGCCGCTCCAGCACCCGCTGGTCGCACAGGGCCTCGCAGTCGTTCTGGGCCTTATTCCAGCAATACCACAGCAGGGGGTTGCACCAGTGGAGGCAGCGCAGCAGGCAGATGCCCACCCCGGCCCACAGGTCCCCGTATTTCAGGTGGAGCAACTCATGGAGAAGCACCTTGTCGTCCACCTCCCGCTGGGGCAGCACCAGTACCGGAGACAGCGGCCCGCACACAAAGGCGCTCTCCACCCCGGGCAGCACCACCACCCGGCGGGGCACCTTCAGGCCATACTGAGCGGCCACCCCTTCCAGCCGCTCCAGCACATTCCGGTCCGGGGTTCTCCCCCGGGTCACCCGCCGCCGCAACACCAGATAGGACAGCAGGAACCCCAGCAGGAGCACCGCCACTCCGGCGGCGTAGAGATAGAAGAGCCAGTCCGTGACGCTGACCGGCCTCACCAGCCGTATCAGCGGAACGGGGGCCACCACCTCCGTGACTGCATAAGGGACGGTGAGGGCGGAGGAAAGATGGCTCTCCGCCCCGGTCTTGGCCGCCTCCAGTACCACATTGATGCCAGGGATCAGAGCCCGGCCAAAAAGCCCGGCAGGAAGCAACAGCCGGATGGCCAGGATGGCCCACACCCCATATTGCCATCGGGGGGACAGCTTATCCATAAAGAGCCGTTTGACAATCAGCAGCAGTACCGCCGCCACCGACGCGGTCAGAGTCTGCGCCAGAAAGTCCCAGATGTTTTCCATGGGTCATACCTCCATGTCGTCCAGCAACCGGCGCAGCTCCTCCCGCTCCTGGGCGCTCAGCTTCTCCTCCTTCAGAAAGGCGGCCACCAGCTTGCCCGCCGAGCCCTGGTACACCCGCTCCAGCAGGCCCCGCCGCTCGGCCGCGGCGCAGTTCTCCCGGTCCACGGCGCCCCGGTAGCGGTGGGGGGTACGGCTCTTGTCAATGGCCACCAGCCCCCTGGCCTCCATCCGGGTCAGGTAGGTGAGCACCGTGTTCCGGCTCCAGCCGGTGGAGGGGCGCAGGGCCTCCACCACCTCCCCCAGGGCCATCCCCTCCGGCGCGGCCCACAGCACCTCCAGCACCCGCCACTGCTTGTCGCTCAGTCCCATATCCATTCCTCCTACAGCTGTAGTCTCCACTTGGATACTACAGCTGTAGCACCAACTTGTCAACACTTTCGCCAAAATTTGCAGAAACGCGAAAAAAGTCTACAGGCCAGTTTGGAATTGTGGTACAATAGCCGTTGAATGAACATTCTGTGAGAAGGGATGAAAACCGGAAATGGACAAAATCGGCTTCGATAATCAAAAATATCTGGAGCTCCAGTCGGCGCACATCCGGGAACGGATCAGCCAGTTTGACAACAAGCTCTACCTGGAGTTTGGCGGCAAGCTCTTTGATGACCACCACGCCTCCCGGGTGCTGCCCGGCTTTGCGCCGGACAGCAAGATCCGGATGCTCAAGGAGCTGCGGGACTCGGTGGAGGTGGTCATCGCCATCTGCGCCAACGACATCGAGAAGAACAAGGTCCGGGGGGACCTGGGCATTACCTATGACGTGGACGTGCTGCGCCTCATCGACGCCTTCCGGGGTCAGGGCCTGCTGGTGGGCAGCGTGGTCATCACCCAGTACGCCGGCCAGCCTGCCGCCGACGCTTTCCAGCGGCGGATGGAGCATTTGGGCGTCAAGACCTACCTCCACTACCCCATCGCCGGCTATCCCCACAACATCGGCCTCATCGTCAGCGACGAGGGTTACGGTAAAAACGACTATATCGAGACGCAGCGGCCCCTGGTGGTGGTCACCGCCCCCGGCCCGGGCAGCGGCAAGATGGCGGTATGCCTGTCCCAGCTGTTTCACGAGTACAAGCGGGGCGTAAAGGCGGGCTACGCCAAGTTCGAGACCTTCCCCATCTGGAACCTGCCCCTTCAGCACCCGGTGAACCTGGCCTATGAGGCGGCCACCGCCGACCTGGGGGACGTGAACATGATCGACCCCTTCCACCTGGCCGCCTATGGGGAGACCACGGTGAACTACAACCGTGACGTGGAGATTTTCCCCGTCCTCTCCGCCATGTTTGAGAAGATCATGGGGGAGTGCCCCTACAAGTCCCCCACCGACATGGGGGTGAACATGGCGGGCAAGTGCATTGTGGACGACGAGGCGGTGTGCGCCGCCGCCCGGCAGGAGATTGTCCGCCGGTACTACGCCGCCCTGTGCGACCGGAAGGTGGGCACCGCCGCCGACGATCTGGTGTACAAGCTGGAGCTGGTGATGCAGCAGGCCCATGTGGACCCCTCCATCCGTCCCGTGGTGGCCGCCGCCGCCCAGGTGGCCGAGGCCACCGGCAACCCCGCCGGCGCCATCGAGCTGCCCAACGGCGAGGTGGTCACCGGCAAGACCACCGACCTGATGGGGGCCTCCTCCTCCACCCTGCTCAACGCCCTCAAGCGGCTGGCGGGCATCGACCATGAGCACCACCTCATCTCCCGGGAGGCTCTGGAGCCCATCCAGCAGGTAAAGGTCCACCACCTGGGCTCGGTGAACCCCCGGCTCCACTCCGACGAGATCCTCATTGCCCTGGCCATCTCCGCCACCACCAACCCCCTGGCCAGAAAGGCTCTGGACCAGCTCTCCGCCCTGCGGGGGTGCGAGGCCCACTCCTCTGTCATTCTCTCCCCGGTGGACTCCACCACTTACAGCCGCCTGGGCCTGCGCCTCACCTGCGAGCCCCAGTACGAGACCAACAAGCTCTACCACAAGTAAATCCGGGCGAAAAAACGGGCCTGTTGCAGCATTCTGCAACAGGCCCATTTTTAAATCAAATGGAGTTTTCCCTCTGGCGCGCTCATACCTCCGTACCCATCCGGTACGCCTCTTCCAAAACCGGCAGGGAGCACACCATCCCCGCCTCCATCACGTTGTCGGCGTAGAGACGCCCTCTCATCTCGTAATGCTCCAGGTGTTCCACAAAACCGTCCAGATCGCCCAGGGACCGCCGGATCACATCCCGGCCCAATCCGGCCGAAACGATGTAGTACACCTCTTTGCTGCCCAGATGCTGCCAGATGGGATAGGTCCGGTCAATGAAGGTTTTCATCTGCGCGCTGACGCCGTAGAAATAGACGGGGGTGGCCAGCACCAGCACGTCCGCCGCCTGGAACTGCACCAGAAGTTCCTGCATATCGTCCTTGAGCACGCAGGTCCCCCCGTTGCGCATACAGGCGTCACAGGCCCGGCAGAACCCCAGCTTTTTCTCCGCCAGCCGGACCAGGGTGACCAAATGGCCCACGGACTCGGCGCCGGCCTTGAACTGCTCGCACAGCCGCTGGGAATTTCCGTTTTTCCTCGGGCTGCTGGATAGGATGAAAACCCGTTTCACCGGTATGCCTCCCCCTCTGCCGGAGCATGACGGCCTCCGGCGGTATCATGGCCTCAGGCGGCCTCCAGCGCCTCCGCCGGAATCTCAAAGTCCGCCACATTGTCGAAGTTGGAGCAGTCCATGGTGACCTCCACCTTGTCCATGGTCAGGCCCTGGGCGCCATCCACGCCGGCCATGGCCTTGCTCATCATGGACTGCATAATATCGGTCATGTCCATATAGTAGCGCACCGGGTAGCCGGTGGCCTGGTCGATCCAAACGGTGATGGGCATATCGCCCAGATTGCTGTACATCTCGGACACGTCCATCAGCCCGCCCACGCTGGACTCCAGGCTCTGGGTGGCTCCGCTGGCCTTGAGCACCTCCTCCAGGGCGTCGCCCCGGATGATGCCGGTATACTTGTCGGCGGTGGCGCCGTTGATCTCCTCGGTGCCCACGCTCACATACTCCGTGCCGCTGTCCAGGTAGAGATCCATGCTCTGCTGGGCGTCATACTGCTCAATGGCGCTGATATCGGTGGCCTGGTAGGTCCAATTGGTACCGTCATAGAGGTACATATCCATGGTGCTGCCGTTCTCCTGGGCAAAGATGCTCATGGACATGGAGCCCAGCGCACCCATGCTCATGGTCATGTCGGCTTTCAGCTTCATGGGATCATTGAAGCAGGACATATCCATGGTGGTATCGGTCTGGATGCTCTGTCCCATAACGGACATATCCATCTCCATGTACATGGTGGCGTCCATGCTCTCCACGGCGTTCATCTTCTCCGCGGCTGCCTGGATCTTCTTAGCGGCCTCCTCCTTGTTTGCGGTTCCGCCGCAGGCCGTAACGGACAGGGCCAAAGCGGTGCCCAAGGCAAGGGCCGCGAGTCTCTTTCCTGTACGCATCGGGTATACCTCCTTGTCATCGTGTCTCATATTTCTATTCCGCCACAGGCGGGGTGTATTCAAGTTTACCATAGTTTTCTTTTCTTGTCTCTCTTTTTTCTGAAAGTTTCCTGAAGATATCCCAAGTCTCCGCCGTCATAAAAAGGCCGGGCTGTTTCCAGCCCGGCCCTGGTGCGTCTTATCAGTCTGCCTCTTCCTGCATTGCCTTGGCCGCCGCTATGGCCTTCTCCTGGGCGGCGGGAGGCGCGTCCGCCCCAGCGGGGCAGGCCCCGCCGGGGACCCCAGTCCTTTGCATCTGCTCGGGGCAAATCAATTGCCCCGGCATCAAGGTTTTGGGCCCAGGGCCCAAAACGCTTGGACGAGGACGCCCCTCCGCCGCCATAAAAAAGGCCGGGCTGTTTCCAGCCCGGCCCTGGTGCGTCTTATCAGTCTGCCTCTTCCTGCATTGCCTTGGCCGCCGCTATGGCCTTCTCCTGGGCGGCGGGAGGCGCGTCCTCGTAGCGGACAAAGTGGAAGGTGAAGGAGCCTCTGCCCTGGGTCATGGACCGCAGGTCGATGGCATAGCGGCTCATCTCCGCCATGGGCACCTCGGCCTCCACCACCTGGTTGCCCTCGCCGTCGGGATTCATGCCCATGACGCGGCCACGGCGCTTGTTCAGATCGCCGATGACATCGCCCATATAGCTGTCGGGGATGGTGACCTTCAGCTCGCCGATGGGCTCCAGCAGCACGGGGCTGGCCTGGGGCATACCAGCCTTATAAGCCAGCTGCACGGCGGTCTTGAAGGCCATTTCGGAGGAGTCTACCGGATGGTAGGAGCCATCGAACAGGGTGGCCTTCAGGTACACCACGGGATAGCCCGCCAGCACGCCGTGGAGCACCGCCTCTCTCATGCCATTTTCCGCCGCGGGGAAGTATTTCTTGGCCACGGCGCCGCCCACGACCTCCTCGCAGAACTGGAGCTCCTCGGTGTCGCCGGGCTCGAAGCGCATCCACACATCGCCGAACTGGCCGTGGCCGCCGGTCTGCTTCTTGTGGCGGCCCTGGACCTCCACCTTCTTGCGGATCTTCTCGCGGTAGGCCACCCGGGGCTCGGAGAGCTCGGCGTCCACACCGAAGCGGCTCTTGAGCCGGGAGACGATGACGTCCATCTGCATATCGCCGGTGCCGGAGACCACCATCTGGTGGGTTTCGGCGTTGTTCACCCAGTTGAAGGTGAGATCCTCCTCGTTCAGGCGGGTGAGGCCGGCGGCAATCTTGTCCTCCTGGCCCTTGGTCTTGGGGGCGATGGCCACGGAGTAGCAGGGCTCGGGGAAGGGGATGGGCTCGATCTTGACCACCTTGCGGGGGTCGGACAGGGTGTCGCCGGTCTTGACCTTGTCCATCTTGCCGATGGCGCCGATGTCGCCGCACTCCAGCTCCTTGACCTCCTCGGCCTTCTTGCCCTTCATGACGTACAACCGGCCCAGCTTCTCGGTGGCGCCGGTGCGGGCGTTGACCATCTGCATATCGGGCTTCAGGTTGCCCGAAAGCACCTTCACATAGGAATACTTGCCGTACTGGTCGGATACGGTCTTCCACACGAAGGCGCAGGGCAGTGCGCCGGGGAAGGCCACAAACTCGTCCAGCTCGCCCTTCTCGTTCTCGCCCATGAGGGGGTGACCCTCCAGGGGAGAGGGCAGCAGCTCCACGATGATGTCCAGCAGCATACGGGTACCCAGGCCGGTGAGGGCGGAGCCGCACACCACGGGGAAGAGGGACAGGTCCTTGACGCCCTGGCGCAGGCCCTGGATCATCTCGGCATAGGTGAAGTCCTCGCCGGAGAAATACTTGTCCATCAGCTCCTCGCTGGTCTCGGCCACACTCTCCTTCAGGGCGTCGTACAGCTCGTCCAGCACGGGCAGCTTCTCCTCGGGCACGTCGATCTCCACCCGCTCGCCCTTGGGGCCGGCCTCAAAGGCACGCTTATGGAGTACGTCGATAAAGCCGATGACCTTCTTGTCGGCGTCCCAGATGGGGGCCACCACGGGGGCGATGTTCTTGCCGAAGCGCTCCCGCAGGGT
>CALWXZ010000093.1 GCA_944385625.1 uncultured Flavonifractor sp.
CGAGTGTACAATTTCTCCGCGGGCCCGTCCATGCTGCCGCTGGAAGTACTGGAGCGCGCCGGATCTGAAATCACCAACTATCAGGGTTCCGGTATGTCAGTCATGGAGATGAGTCACCGTTCCAAGGTGTTCCAGAAGATTTTTGACGATACGCAGGCCAAGTTCCGCAAGATGATGAACGTGCCTGAGGGGTATAAGGTCCTGTTCCTCCAGGGCGGCGCCTCCACCCAGTTCTCCATGGCGCCCCTGAACCTGATCGGCAAGACCGGCAAGGCCGACTACGCTGTCACCGGCAACTTTGCCAACATCGCCTACAAGGAGGCCAAGAAGTACGGCGAGATCAACCTGGCCGCCTCCTCCGCCGATAAAAACCACACCTATATCCCCGCCCAGGACCAGCTGAAGCTGGACCCCGAGGCCAGCTATTTCTATTACTGCGCCAACAACACCATCTACGGCACCGAGTGGCAGTACGTCCCCGAGACGGGCGGGGTGCCCATTGTGTGCGATATGTCCTCCGACATTCTGTCTCGGCCGGTGGACGTGAGCAAGTACGGCATCATCTTCGCCGGCGCCCAGAAGAATATGGCCCCCGCCGGCCTGACGGTGGTCATCATCAAGGAGGAGCTGGCCGGCCACGAGCTGCCCTACACCCCGCTGATGATGAACTACAAGACCATGATCGACAAGGATTCCATGTACAACACCCCGCCCTGCTGGTGCATCTACATTCTGGGTCTGGTGCTGGACTGGCTGGAGTCCAAGGGCGGAATCCCCGGGATGGAGGCCATCAAGCACGCCAAGGCCCAGATGCTGTACGACGTGATTGACTCCTCCAAGCTGTTCACCTGCGCGGTGGAGCCCGGCTCCCGGTCCGATATGAACGTGGTGTTCCGCACCGGCAACGACGAACTGGACGCCAAGTTCGTCAAGGAGAGCATTGAGGCTGGCTTCACCAACCTGAAGGGCCACCGCTCCGTGGGCGGTATGCGCGCGTCCATCTACAACGCCATGCCCACCGAGGGTGTGGAGAAGCTGTGCGACTTCATCAAGGCGTTTGACAAGAATAATTGACAGGAGGCAAATCACCATGTTTCGCATCAAAACATTGAATAAAATCTCCCCCGCCGGCCTGTCTGTGCTGGATCAGACCCGCTTTTCCGTCAGCGAGGACGTGGAGAACGAGGACGGCATTCTGGTCCGCTCCGCCGATATGCACGACTACCAGTTCCCCGACGCCCTGCGGGCCATCGCCCGGGCGGGCGCAGGAACCAACAATATCCCCATCGACCGCTGCTCCCAGGCGGGCATCGTGGTCTTTAACACCCCCGGCGCCAACGCCAACGCGGTGAAGGAGCTGGCGGTGTGCAGCCTGCTGCTGGCCTCCCGTAAGATCACCGCCGGTTCCGAGTGGGTCAAAGCCCAGGCGGGCGCCGGCGCCGACGTGGAGAAGGTGGTGGAGAAGGGCAAAAGCCAGTTTGTGGGCCCTGAGCTGTCCGGCAAGATGCTGGGCGTCATCGGCCTGGGCGCCATCGGCGTTCAGGTGGCCAACATCGCCACCAAGCTGGGCATGACCGTGTTCGGCTATGATCCCTTCCTCAGCGTGGACGCGGCCCTGTCCCTGTCCCGGCTGGTCCACCGGGCCATGGATCTGGAGACCATCTATAAAAACTGCGACTATATTACCCTCCATGTGCCCCAGACCCCCGAGACCCGAGGCATGATTAACGAGGACGCCATCCACATGATGAAGGGGGGCGTACGCATCCTCAACCTGGCCCGGGGGGGGCTGGTGAACGACGATGATATGCTGGCGGCTCTGGACTCCGGCAAGGTGGCCGCCTATGTCACCGACTTCCCCAACAACAAGATTCTCCAGGGCAAGAATGTGGTGCCCATTCCCCACCTGGGCGCCTCCACCCCGGAGAGCGAGGAGAACTGCGCCGTCATGGCCGCCCAGGAGCTGAAGGACTACCTGGAAAACGGAAACATTAAAAACTCCGTCAACCTGCCCACCCTGGTGCAGGAGTGGAGCGGCGTGTCCCGGCTGTGCATCATTCACCGGAACATTCCCGGCGCCATCGCCAACATCACCGGCCTGCTCTCCAAGGACGGGGTCAACGTGGAGAACATGACCAACAAGTCCAAGAAGGACTACGCCTATACCGTGGTGGATGTGGGCAGCCGCGTCAGCGAGGCGGTGGCCGATGAGATCCGGGCCCTGGACGGTGTGTTCCGCGTCCGGGTGCTCAATCATTAAGGATTGACAAGCAGAAGAAAAGCAGTTACAATTTGCTGTGCAAGGGAGCTTCCGCGAGGAGGCTGAGAGGAGGGGCGAGTCCCTCGACCTGACCTGATTTGGGTAATGCCAACGTAGGGACGCGGCACCATTTCCGTGCGGAGTCTCCTCCGTCCGGAGGAGTTAATTTGACGTACTGAGAAGCGGCAGGTCCCATGGGGGCCTGCCGCTTTTTGTATATCCACAAAGAGAAAGAAGGAAGAATCCATGAAATGCGTACTCACCATCGCCGGCAGCGACTCCAGCGGCGGCGCCGGTATCCAGGCGGATCTCAAAACCATGACCTGCCTGGGGGTATACGGTATGAGCGCCATTACCGCCCTCACCGCCCAAAATACCACCGGGGTCCGGGATGTGTTGGAGGCCACCCCTGAGTTTGTGGGGGAGCAGCTGGACTGCATCTTTGAGGATATCCGGCCCCAGGCCGTCAAGATCGGCATGGTGTCCTCCGCCCCCATCATCCGGGCCATTGGGGCCAAGCTGCGGCAGTACGGCGCGGAGAACATTGTGGTGGACCCGGTGATGGTGTCCACCAGCGGCTCCGCCCTGATGCAGGACAGCGCGCTCACCGCCCTGATGGAGGAGCTCTTCCCTCTGGCTGCCATCATTACCCCCAACATTCCGGAGGCCCAGCGGCTGTGCGGCTTTCCCATTGAGACCGAGGACGATATGCTGCGGGCCGCCGAGACCATCGGCAGGACCATGCCGGGCGCGGTGCTGGTGAAGGGGGGGCACCTGAGTACCAGCGCCGACGATCTGCTGTGGCGGGGGGGACAGGCCCAATGGTTCCGCGGGCCCCGGGTGGATAACCCCAATAACCACGGCTCGGGCTGTACCCTGTCCTCCGCCATCGCCTCCTTCCTGGCCCTGGGGGAGGAGCTGCCCGAGGCGGTCAGAAAGGCCAAGGCCTATATCACCGCCGCCATGGAGGCCAGGCTGGACCTGGGCCACGGCAGCGGGCCCCTGTGGCACAACTATGCCATCCCGGAGGGCGGAGCACTCCAAACGGGGAGGGGAGAGGCGTGAGACAGCAGACCGCAGTCAAAAAGCTGGCTATCGCCAGCCTGCTTACCGCCGTGGCGGTGGTGGGAAGCCTGTTCTCCTTTCCCGTCCTGGGCTCCCGCTGCTCCCCGGTGCAGCATATGGTGAATATCCTGTGCGCCGTCTTTCTGGGGCCCTGGTACGGGCTGGCCTCCGCCTTCGCCGCCAGCCTGCTGCGCAACCTGCTGGGGCTGGGTACTCTGCTGGCTTTCCCCGGCAGCATGGTGGGGGCCCTGGTGTGTGGACTGACCTATTGGGGGACCCGCAATTTGGGGGCTACCTGCGTGGGGGAGGTCCTGGGCACCGGAATCCTGGGGGGGCTGGCCGCCTGGCCCATTGCCAACCTGATTTTGGGTCAGGGCGTGGCGGCGTACGGCTATATGGGCCCCTTCCTGATCTCCACCGTGGGTGGGTCGGTCATCGCGGGCGTGATTCTCTTTGCTTTGAAGCGCTCCGGCGGCCTGGACACGATGCAGGCTCTGGTCAGGCGGTGAAAAGCGTGGAACGAATGGAATTTGCCGCCATGCTGGGAGCGGTACGGGAGCGTGCCCCCCTGGTCCAGTGCATCACCAATATCGTCACTGTCAACGACTGCGCCAACATTCTGCTGGCGGCGGGGGCCTCCGCCACCATGGCCCACCACCCGCTGGAGGTGGCCGACGCGGTGGCCGGGGTGCAGGCCCTGGTACTCAACCTGGGGGCGGTGGGGGACCGGGAGGCCATGCTCATTGCCGGCAAAGAGGCCAACAGGCTGAAGGTTCCGGTGATTTTTGATCCGGTGGCCGCCGGGTTTACCGGCCTGCGGCGGGAGACCGCCCGCAAATTACTGGAGGAAGTACACTTTGCCGTGATCCGGGGCAACGCCTCGGAGATCCGGGCCCTGGCTGATGGGACGGAGGGAGGCAGCGGGGTGGACGTGGCCCAGGCCGATGCGGTCACCGAGTCCGGTCTGCCCCAGGCGGCCCGGCTGGCCTCGGCCCTGTCCCGGCGGACCGGGGCGGCGGTAACCCTCTCCGGAGCGGTGGACATCATCGCCCAGGGAGAGCGGGTGCTCTTCCTCCGCAACGGCAGCCCCACCATGGCCCGGATCACCGGCAGCGGCTGTATGCTGTCCGCCCTCACCGGGGCCTTCTGCGGGGCCAGCCCGGACAAGCCCTTTGAGGCCGCCGCCGCTGCCGCCGCCGCCATCGCCCTGGCGGGCGAGCGGGCGGAGGAGCTGCGGCTCCGGAAGGGGACGGGCAACGCCACCTTCCGCATTGATCTCATCGACAGCGTGTTCAACCTGACGGAGGAACAGCTATTACAAGGAGTGCGCTATGAAGTTTACCAAGGATGATATCCGGCGGGGGATGGCCCTCTACGCCGTCACCGACCGCAGCTGGCTGGGGGAGCGGACCCTGGCCCAGGTGGTGGAGCAGGTGCTGAGGGGAGGGGCCACCTTCCTCCAGCTGAGAGAGAAGAAGCTGGACCGGACCGCCATTTTGGCCGAGGCCCGGGAGATCAAGGCCATAGCGGCCCGCTATCATGTGCCCTTCGTCATCAACGACAGGGTGGATATCGCCCTGGCCTGCGACGCCGACGGAGTCCATGTGGGCCAGTCCGACCTGATGGGCCGGGATGTGCGGGCTCTTATCGGTCCGGACAAGATTCTGGGTATCACCGCCAACACCGTGGAGCTGGCGGTGGCGGCGGAGCGGGCCGGGGCCGACTACATCGGCGCCGGGGCGGTGTTCGGTACCACCACCAAGGGGGACGCCAAAAACCTGAGCCTGGACACCCTGAAGGCCATCTGTCAGGCGGTCAGTATCCCGGTGGTGGCCATCGGCGGCATCAACGTCGGCAACCTGCCCCGGCTGACGGGAACGGGGGCGGCGGGGGCCGCCGTGGTGTCCGCCCTCTTTGCCCAGCAGGACCCGGAGGAGGCCGCCCGCACCCTGCGGGCCCTGGCGGATCAGATGGTGGCGGGCCATGGATAAGAAGTTTTGCATTTTTGACATGGACGGCACCCTGGTGGACTCCATGCCCATCTGGAAGTCCCTGGGCAAGGACTACCTGGAGGCCAGGGGACATCACCCCACCCAGTCCCAGCTGGCCGCCATGGGCCCCATGACCATGCTGGAGGGGGCGGCCTTTCTTGTGGACACATTTGGAGTGGCAGGGCCGCCGGAGCGCATCATTGACGAGATGTACGCCGTGATGGAGGCCCATTACCGCACCGATATTCCCCTGAAAGCGGGGGTGCGGGACTATCTGGAGGGGCTGAGAAGCCGGGGAGCTCGGATGTGCGTGGCCACCGCCACGGCCGAGCCACTGGCCCGGGCCTGCCTGGAGCGGCTGGGGGTGGCTCGCTATTTTGATTTTATCCTCAGCTGCGAGACGGTGGGGAAGGGGAAGACCCAGCCAGACGTCTATTTGGAGGCGGCCCGCCGTCTGGGGAGTGTCCCGGCGGATACCGCCGTCTTTGAGGACGCCCTTTACGCCGCCCGCACTGCTCAGGAGGCGGGGTTTTACACCGTGGGCATACCGGAGGCGGCCTACCGGCAGGACTGGCCCGCCCTATCCACCCTGTCGGATGAGACCATACTGGATTGGAGGGACGCCCTATGACAGTAACCCAGCGGCTTTATGAGGCGGCAAAGCCCATCTGGCAGGCCTGCCACCACCATCCCTTTGTAAGGGGGATTGGGGACGGCACCCTGGAAAAGGAGAAATTTCAATATTTTCTGCTCCAGGATTATCTCTATCTCTTCGACTATGCCAAGGTGTTTGCCTGGGGGGTGGTGAAGGCGGCGGAGCCCGCGTTGATGCGTTTCTTCTCTGCCAATGTGGACGCCATCCTGGGGGGCGAGATGAAGACCCACCGGGCCTATATGGCCCGCCTGGGCATTACCGAAGCGCAGGTGTTCCAGGTCAAGCCCGCCCTGCCCAACCGGTCCTACACCAGCTATATGCTCTCGGTGGCCGCCGCCGGCGGCCCGGCGGAGATCGTGGCCTCCATCCTGGCCTGCTCCTGGAGCTACGCTGAGATTGGCGCCCGGCTGGCTCAGATTCCCGGCGCGGCCGACCACTCCTTTTACGGCGAGTGGGTCAGCGGCTACGCGGGGGAGGACTACCAGCGCACCAACGACGCCCTGGTGGTCCGGATGGACGCGCTGGCCCAGAACTGCACCGAGGAGGAGTACCGGCGCCTGGAGGATATCTTCGTGACGTGCAGCCGGTACGAGCTGGGCTTCTGGGAGATGGCATGGAGGATGGAACCATGAGCGCCCTGGAATTTCGGCAGGTGTCCTACCGGTATCCCTCCGAGAACTTTGACATCATCGACCGGCTGTCCTTCCAGGTGGAGCCGGGCTCCTTTCACTGCATCATCGGGGTGAGCGGCTGCGGCAAGAGCACCATCTTCCGCATGACCAACGGGCTGCTCCAGCCCAAGGGCGGGGACATCCTGGTGGACGGGCAGCCCGTCGGAGGCCGGAAGCGGTACTGCGGCTATATGCCCCAAAAGGATCTGCTCTTCCCCTGGAGGACGGTGGGAGAAAACGTGGCCCTGCCTCTGGAGATTGCCGGAGGACTTTCTAAAGTGCAGCGGCGGCAGAAGGCCCAGGCGGCTCTGGCCGACGTGGGGCTGGAGGGCTGCTGGGACAAGATGCCCCATGAGCTGTCCGGCGGGATGCGGCAGCGGGCGGCCTTTGCCCGCACCATGCTGACGGGAAGCGACCTGCTGCTGCTGGACGAGCCCTTTTCCGCCCTGGACTTTCTCACCCGCATCTCCATGCAGGAGTGGCTGCTGGACCAGTGGGGGCGGCATAAAAAGACCATCCTCTTTATCACCCACGATGTGGAGGAGGCGGTGTTTCTCTCCTCCAGCGTGCTGGTGGTAGAGTCCACCCCCATCTGCTCCCTGACGGAGATCCCGGTACCCGCCCCCTTTCCCCGGGACCGGTCCTGTCTCAAGATGCCGGAGATGGTGGACTTGAAGGAGCGGCTCATTGCGCTGCTGAGAAAGCAGGTGAGGCCATGAAACGCGCCTGTAAAGGCAATTTGCCCGCCCTCATCTTCCTGCTGGTCCTGGTGATGGTGTGGCAGGCGGGGGCTATGGGTATGAACGCATCCTACATCCTGCCCACTCCCCTTGAAATCCTCCAGCGGATGTGGGAGCTGCGGGGGCCCCTCTTTACGGTCCATCTGCCCGCCACCATGGCGGTGACCGCCATCGGGCTTGCCATCTCCCTGGTGCTGGGCCTGGCCCTGGCGGTGGTCATGGACGCCAGCGACATGGTGCGGCGGATGCTCTACCCCGTGGTGGTGGTGTCCCAGACCATCCCCACCACCGCCATTGCCCCGCTGTTTGTGCTGTGGTTCGGCTACGGCATCTGGAGCAAGGTGTTGGTAACGGTGCTCATCACCTTTTTCCCCATCACCATCACGGTATACGACGGCCTGCGCTCGGCCAAGACCGAGATGGCCGAGCTGCTCCAGACCTACGGCGCTACCCGCCGGGAGATTTTCTGGAAGATCAAGGCCCCCTGCGCCCTGCCCTACTTCTTTTCCGCCATCAAGATGGCGGTGCCCATGAGCATCATCGGCGCGGCCATCGGGGAATGGCTGGGGGCCCAGAGCGGCCTGGGCTACTTCTCCCGCCGGATGATGACCCAACTGGACGGGGCGGGGGTATTTGCCCCCATTGTGATTCTGTCGGTGACTGCCATGGTGGCGGTGGGGATCGTGGCCCTGCTGGAGCGGAAATTCGTCCGCTGGCGGGGAGAATCCTAATCAAGAAAGGAAAGATGGATATGAAACGAATTGGTAGCATTGCCCTGGCCGGGGCGCTCCTTTTGGCCGGCTGTTCCGCCCCCGCCTCCGGCGGCGGGGAGACCGGCAGCGGCGGCGAGGACCTGCGGGAGATCAGCGTGGTGCTGGACTGGTACCCCAACGCCCTCCACGCCTTCCTCTACGACGCCATCGAGAAGGGCTACTTCGAGGAGGAGGGGCTGAAGGTCAACATTCAGTTCCCATCCAACGCCAACGACGCCATCTCCCTGGTGGCCGCCGGTCAGGCGGAGATCGGTCTGTACTATCAGCAGGACGTAATCATCGCCCGGGCCAACCAGGACGTGCCGGTGAAGTCCATCGGCGCGGTGGTCCAGGGTCCCCTGAACATCGTCCTCTCCCTCAAGGAGAAGAACATCACCTCCCCGAAGGATCTGGTGGGAAAGACCGTGGGCTACGCGGGCACCGAGCTGTCCGAGGCACTGATTCACTCCATCATGGCCTATGTGGGGGCCGATTCCAGCGACGTGACCCTCATCGACGTGGGCTTTGACCTGATGAGCTCCATGACCACCGGCAATGTGGACGCCACCATCGGCTGCCTTGTAAACCACGAGGTGCCCCAGCTGGAGGAGGAGGGGTTTGAGGTCAACTACTTCGATCTGGACGACTACGGCGTGCCCACCTACTATGAGGGGGTATTCCTGGCCAGCGATACCATGATCGAGGAGGAGCCGGAGGTATTAAAGGGCTTCCTGCGGGCCTGCGAGAAGGGCTTTGACGATATGCAGGCCGACCCGGACGGGGTGCTCCAGATCCTGCTGGACAACCAGAATGAGGAGAACTTCCCCCTGTCCAAGACGGTGGAACAGAAGAGCATGGCCACCCTGCTGCCCATGATGGAGACGGCGGACGCCCCCTTCCTGACCCAGACGGCGGAGTGCTGGCAGGAGAACGTGGACTGGCTGCTCAGTGAGGGCCTCATCGAGCAGGCCCCGGCCCTGGATGAGTTGTATGTGGATTTGCTCAGTGAGTAACAAAAAATGCCTGCTGCACACTGAACAGGTCCAGTAAAACCGGACAATAGACAAAAGGCCCCCTAATGTAGGAAAATAGAACTACATTAGGGGGTCC
>CALWXZ010000094.1 GCA_944385625.1 uncultured Flavonifractor sp.
GGAACTGTAAATCCCAATGTCCCATCCATGATGGAGGTCAATCTGGCAAAAAACCGGCATGGGTTTGTTGGAAAGTGCGATATGGCCTTCTCTTTGGCCTCCAGTCGTGTCACATCTGTATCTAGAGGACGCAAGGACGCTGTGTTGGAAAATCCATTCCCTCAGACAACCATCAAGGGGGTCTGACAACTGAGAAAAGGAGCAGATTATGGACAATGCCAGAGCGGCCCAGCTGCTGCGGCTGGAGATCCTGCGCCGGGAGGCCCTGGCGCGGGTGAGCAGCCTGCCGGAGGGGCACCGGCAGCTGGCTCAGGCGCTGGTCCTGGCGGTCCAGGCTCTGGAGGAGGCAGATCAGCATGAGGATAGGCGAGAAGATCACCTGGACCCCGTCGGCCTTTGAGCATGAACTCAGTGGAGAGCGGGCGGACAGGATGCGGAAGCTGCGGTCGGTGACCGGCCGGATCGTCTACATCCATCCGGCCCGGCGGTACTATATGGCCGAGGCTACCATAGGCAATGAGATCATCCGGGAGTGTTTCCCAATCAACGAAAGATAGGAGTGTTTTGTGCATGAAAGCCTTTGCTATCGTGAACCGAAAGGGCGGGGTGGGCAAGACCACCACCGCCGTCAATCTGGCCTATGTGCTGGCAACCAGCTGCCGGCTGCGGGTGCTGTTGGTGGATGCCGATGGGCAGGCAAACGCCACCCAGATCCTGCTGCCCCCCGGGGAATATGCCGGTCTGGGCGCCCTGCTGCGGGGATACGAACTCTGCTATGAGGAGCTGGTGGAGCACACCGATGTGCCCGGCCTGGATGTGCTGCCGTCGGCAGAGGATCTGTGGGCGTTGGATCTGGAGGCCGCCGGCGGTGATCGGGGTCGGAGCTATCGGGCTTTAAGGGATATGCGGGAGGCTCTGGAGGAGGATGGGGCCTATGACGTGATGGTCATAGACTGTCCGCCCAACCTGTCCGCCGCCTGTGTGTCGGCCATCCTGGCCAGCGACGCTGTCATCATCCCCGTGCTGTCCGACGCCTGTTCGGCCACCGGCGTGGGGGACCTGGTGGACCAGATCGCCAGCCTGCGCTCCCTCCACCCGGCGTTGCGGGTGGCCGGGGTGCTGGTGAACCAGTGGCACCGCTCCCCGGTGGTGGAGGACTCGGTGGCCTACCTCCGGGAGGAGGGCATGGTGCCGGTGTACGATACGGTCATCCGCCGCACCGACAAGGTGCCCGAGTCCAGCTGGGCCCGGATGGCGGTCCAGGCATGGAGCCCCTTCTGCTCGGCGGCAAGGGATTACCGGGCCTGGGTGGCGGAGCTGGCGGCAAAGGAGGGTATCCAGTATGGGCAAGCCTGACCTGGGGCGGCTCATCGCCCAGACCATGGCCCCGCCTGCGGAAGGCAGGACGATTGAGGCCATTACCGGAGAGATTCTGGACGCCAAGCGGGCCGGGGGAGAGGCCATCCTTACGATTGGCCGGTGCCTCATCGAGGCAAAGGATATGCTTCGGCATGGAGAATGGCTCCCCTGGCTCAATGAGCAGGTGGAGCTGTCGGAACGGACGGCTCAGAAATTTATGAAGTTAGCCCGGGAGTGGTCAAATCCGAACACGTTGGCGGATTTGGGGGCCTCAAAGGCCTTGATGCTGCTTGCCCTTCCGGAAGGGGAGCGGGATGCGTTTTTGGAGGACCACAATGTTATCGACATGAGCGCCCGCCAGTTGGAGCAGGCTATCAAGGAGCGGGACGAGGCCAGAGCCGCCGCCGAACAGGCTGCGGCAGATCAGCGCATGGCGGAGCAGGCCCGGGACAAGATGGCGGAGGACATGAAGTTTCTCAATGTTCGCTTGGCTGGAGCCAAGGAGGACCGGGAGCAGGCCATGCAGGATGTTGCCCGTTTGGAGTCTGAAATGGCTGAGCTGAAGGCCCGGCCGGTGGAGGTGGCGGTGGAGACCGTGGTGGATCAGGCCGCCATTGACAAGGCCCGGGCCGATGCCATCGCCGAGATGCAGGAGAAGCTGGACAAGGCCAAGTCCCTGCTTCAGTCCACAGAACAGGCACGGAAAAACGCCGTATTGAACTCTGATGAGGATATGGCCTTGTTCAAGATCCTCTTTCAGCAGGCTCAGGAAAATACGAACAAAATGCGGGGTATTCTGCTCAAGATGCGGGGACGTGTAGACCAAACTGCCGCCCAGGGCGTGGAGAAGGATCTGCGAGCCTTGGCCGATGCCATCAGGAGGTGTGCGGAATGAGTGGAAAGGGGAAGCAGAGGGTATCGGATAAAACTGCAAGAGCGTATCGATGCGGCTGCTGCCCAATATCCGGATGCGCAAGAAGTTCAAGACAACAATTTTTCCAACGATGACGCCAGGGATGCGTATCGTTTTTGAATGGCCTGCAGGAGGCAATGAAGGTCCTGAACTGTATGTAACAGTTGTTCCGGCTCTCTGCCGGGTGGGAGCGCCAACCACCCGGACCTCTCTTTGACCGGGGCCCTGCCGATCCGAAGGCCTGCGTCCCTGCGCGGGGTAGTGGTAGGAAAGGCGGGGCGCCCGGCAGAGAGCCGGAGCAGCAAAGTGCCGCCCACAGCGGGGCGGCACTTTGGCGCAGAATGCTACAGATCTTCCAGATCAGCTGCGGGGAGGTCATTCTCCACGTTGTCTCGGGCCAGATCGGTGTCCAGTTCGGGATAGGCGTCAGAGGGGATGGGCTTCTCGTGCCAGACCTTCATGTGTGGGCCGGAGGTGCCCGCTATGATAGGGTTGGCTTTACTCTTCCCGTGCTTGGCTTTGCCCTGAATCTGGGGCACGGGAGACTCCGTATCGCGGGGCTGGGTGTGGGTCACATCAGGACGGGCCATACCTTGCTTGGCCATATTCTCACCTCGATTTTTGTGTTAAAACAGCTGCTTGACTTCCTCGGCCATCCGCTGGAGCTCCTCCAGCGTGGCGGGCTGCTGCTTGCGGGCGCGGATCTGGGCCTGGATATAGCCGGGCAGCGACACGAAATAGGCCTCCATGGCCGGGTCCTCCATCAGGTTGGCATATCGATCAGTATAAGTGGGTTCCATGCCGTTCACCTCCGGTGATAGCTTGCCCACAGACCGCATACTTCATTTCAAACGGAGGGATTGGATGAAAAGCAAAAATTTACGAAAGACCCGCTCCATCAGCCGGGAGAAAGAGGTGCGCTGATGAAACGACTGAAACATATCCGGGCCGGGCTGGTGAATTACGACTATTTGGTGGCGATTCCGGCCAAAGGAGACAGCCCACGGGTAAGAGCAGCAAAACAAGCTTCTTCTACCGCTGCCCAGCAGTACATGAACCTCAAAAACAGCTGGAGGGAGCTGGAGCTCAAGCTGGGCGCCAATTTTGGGGGAAAGGATCATGTGGTCACCTTTACCTATGACGATGCCCACTTGCCTGCGGATAAGGATGCGGCGGGGAAGGA
The DNA here is from genome assembly GCA_944385625.1 of uncultured Flavonifractor sp. Classification (GTDB taxonomy): domain Bacteria; phylum Bacillota; class Clostridia; order Oscillospirales; family Oscillospiraceae; genus Flavonifractor. The sequence continues at coordinate 3,456 of CALWXZ010000094.1, forward strand.
GTTTCAGAAGTTCATCCGCAAATTGCGCGGGGGACGACGAAGGCGGCTTGGTAATCTCCTCTATGTGTTTGTGACCGAAGGGTACCACCACAAGGCAGCAAACTCTTTCCTGATGGAGGACGGCTACCTGGAGGATCGCCGCCTCCACCATCATGCTGTGATCAACGGGACAGGCCCGGGCGATTATGACGAACTGCGATCCCTCTGGCACGGGGGAGGTTACATCCGCATTGAGCCGCTGGACGTCCACTATTACCGGGAACTGGCCAAGTACATGACCAAAGAGGCCCGAGAGTTCGGAAAGCCGAAGCCAGGGGAGCGCACATGGCGGGCATCCAGGAACCTCAAGGGGTATAAGGTGGAATATACCGACATCCCGTCTGACTCCATGACCCTTGCCCCGCCCTTTGGCGCAGTGGACTATGAGGCCTTTGGAGAGGCGAACCCCTATGGATACGCCATGTTTGTGGGCGCCCGATATCTATTATATGAGGAAGCCGATCCAGGCCTGTCCTATACAAAAGGACGGCAGCGACCGCCGCTTAGTCATTTTCAACCTTGAAACCAGTGTTAATAATCGAACCGAGCTGTAGAAAAGGAGGAAAGACCCTTGCAAAAGATCCCCGAACCGTGTAAACTGGTCAACAAGGATAGACGTATTATCTGTCCCGTCTGCGGCAGACCGACACAGTATCGTGTGCGGCCGGACAGCCAGGCAAGAAACTGGCCCATCTGGTGCAAGCACTGCCGACAGGAAAGTATCGTGAATATCGAAGCGCCTGAGCCAGCGTCCAAAGAGACCAGCGCCTGAGCCTATGATCGCCCGTATGGGGGTCGTGGCTTGGGCGCTTTTGTTTTGCCCGGAGGTGATAGCCAGGGTGCAAACCGCCAGGCCGCGGCGTTGGAGATAACATGAAAGCATTTGCCAAGCAGTTTTACCGCTCAAAGGCGTGGCAAGCCTGCCGCGCTGCATATATCGCCAAGCGCCTACAGATCGACGGCGGACTGTGCGAGGAATGCCGGGACCAGCAAGGATATATCGTCCATCATCTGGTGTTGCTGACGCCGGAGAACATCAGCAACCCTGCAGTGGCACTGAACCACAGCCTGCTGGCCTATGTGTGCAAGGACTGCCATGATGCCTATGAGGGCCATGGCCTGCACAGAGGCAAGCCCATGGCCTGTGCATTTGGTCCAGACGGTCAGCCCATCGACAGGCGGCGGCTTTGACCGCCAATATATCCCCCCCTATGCCCCGGAGCGGGGAAGGGCCTGGGAGACCGTAGAGAGGGGAGGTAAAAAAGAGCGGGTCATACGCAGGAAGGGGGTGTGGAAATGGCAAAAGGACCCAGCAAAAAAGAGCTGGGCCGGTTCGCAGATACCTATAAAGCGGCCAGTCCGGAACAGCAGAAAATCTGCCTTCAGCTGATTCTCAATGCGGTGTTCATGGAGGAGCAGTTGACCCAGCTTCAAGGTGAAATTCGGAAAAAAGGCGTCAAATCTGAGTACCAAAACGGAGAAAATCAGTGGGGCGAGAAGAAGTCTGTGGAGGTGGATGTCTATAACGCCATGATCAAAAACTACGCTGCGGTGATCCGGCAGCTGGGGGATATGATGCCCCAGACTCCGCCCGCCGATGACGAACTGATGCGCTTCCTGAAAACCGGGGGCGGTGGTGCCAGGTGACCGACCTGGAGCGTTATTGTACTGGCATCCTGGATGGCAAGATTCCTGCCTGCCGCCGGATGAAGCAGGTTTCGGAGCGGTTGCTGGAAAACCTGGTCAATCCTGGGGAGTTCCACTTCGACCCAGATATTGCTTCCAGGCACATCCAGTTTATCCAGCGCTTCTGCAAAGTGCCGTCGGGCCGGTTGGGAGCGCCCCTGAAGCTGGAGCTGTTCCAGCGGGCCCGGTTGGAGGCGGTGTTTGGCTTTGTGGATGACAATGATTTGCGCCGGTACAACGAAGTCCTCATCATTGAGGGCCGAAAAAACGGAAAGACCACGGAGACGGCAGCTGTAGAGCTGGATCTGCTGGTCAATGATGGGGAGGGCGCACCCCAGATCTATAACGTGGCCACCAAACTGGATCAGGCCCGCCTGGGCTATGATGCGGCCGTTAAAATGCGGAAGATGTCGCCGCTGCTGACCAAGCATCTGAAGAAGCGGGTGTCGGATATCTACTGCCCCATAAATATGGGCTTTATCAAGCCTATGGCATCCAATACCTCCAGCTTGGACGGCCTGGATGCCCACGGCGCCACCATCGACGAGCTGGCAGCCATCAAAAACCGGGATCTGTACGATCTCATCAAGCAGGCCATGGGGGCTCGGAGTCAGCCGCTGCTTTTTGTGATCACCACCAACGGTTTTGTTCGGGAGGGCATCTTTGACGCCCAGTATCAATATGCCTGTGACATCCTGGACGGAAAGGCAAATAACCCGAGATTTTTGCCCTTCATCTACGAGCTGGATGATCGGGCAGAGTGGGACGATCCGGCGTGCTGGGAAAAGGCAAACCCGGGGCTGGGGACCATCAAAAGCCGGGCTTACCTGGCCGAGATGGTGCAGAAAGCCAAAGATGATCCCAGCTTTAAGCCCACCGTCATGGTTAAGGACTTCAATATGCCCCAGACTTCGGAGGGGGCATGGCTGCGCTGGGAGGAGCTGAATAACGAAGCCACCTTCCAGATCCCCTTTGACTATGGCATTGGCGGCTTTGATGCGGCCGATACCACAGATCTCAATGCTGCAAAAGCTATCTGTATGCGGCCGGATGACCCCAATCTCTATGTGCGATCCATGTACTGGATACCGGAGGCCGTGCTGGAGGACGCCAGGCGGTCTGGTAGCCGGCGCGAGCGGGATAATGTGCCGTACTCTCTCTGGGTGGAGCAGGGTTATATGCGTACCTGCCCCGGTCGGAAGTGCGACAAACAGATCTTCCTGGACTGGTTTAAAGAGCTGAGAGACAGCGAAGGGCTGTATATGCTCTACATTGGATATGACCCGTGGCATATTGACGACAGCCTGCTGCGGGCTTTCCAGGCGGAGTTTGGGCCGGACTCCATGATCCCCGTGCGGCAGGGCCCGGCTACTCTCTCCCAGCCAATGAAAGATCTAAAGGCCGACTTTCGGGACCATCGGGTGATTTATAACAACAATCCGGTGGATAAGTGGTGCCTGGTCAACAGTGAGGCCAGAACCGATGTCAACGGCAATATCCAGCTGGTCAAGACCCTGGACCCCCGCCGGAGAGTGGACGGCACCGCGGCGCTGCTGTGTGCCTATACGGTGCTCCAGGATAAAAAGGATCTGTACATCAACCTGAACTGAGGTGTGACCATGGGGCTGTTTGAAAAGCTCTTTCCCAAAAAGACCGCCGAAGCGGCAGTTTATACCTACTTCAAGACCCTGGGCGGGTATGCGCCGGTCTACACCTCATTTGAGGGCGGGGTCTATGAGATGGCGCTGACCCGGGCCTGTGTCCATACCTTTGCCACCCATGTGAGCAAGCTGCGCCCGGTGGTCATGGGGCCGAACGGCCGACGGATGGAACGGGTGCTGCAATTCCAGCCTAATCCATGGATGGATACCAAAAAATATCTGTATCGCCTGGCCACCATCTACAAGACAGAAAACACAGCCTTTATTGTGCCGGTTTGTGAAGATCCTGAGCAGCTGAATCTGTCCGGATTCTATCCCATCCTGCCGTCCCAGGCGGAGATCGTGGAGCGCAGCGGAGTGCCTTATGTGCGGTTCCGTTTTCCCACTGGAGAGGTGGGGGTGATGGAGCTGGACTATACCGGTATCCTGACCCAGTTCCAGTATCGGAGTGACTTTTTTGGAGAGCGCAACGGCGCCCTGCGGCCCACCATGGAGCTCATCCACGCCCAGAATCAGAGCATCATCAACGGAGTCAAGGCATCCGCTTCGGTGCGTTTTCTGGCCCGGCTGGCCAACGTGCTCAAGCCGGAGACCATGAGGGAGGAGCGGGACCGGCTGGTCCAGGACAACCTGACCTCTGGCAACTCCGGCGGCGTCATGATCTTTGACAGCAAATACGCCGATATCAAGCAGATCGAAAGTAAGCCCTATATTGTGGATGATAAGCAGGCGGCCCAGATCCGGGAGTCGGTGTTTGACTACTTCGGTATGTCGGAGGCTATCCTGCAAAACAAGTATACCTCCGACCAGTGGTCGGCCTATTACGAGGGGCAGATCGAGCCCTTTGCCATTGAACTGGGACTGGTACATACCAACATGGCCTACACGGAGGCAGAGGTGAGCCGCGGAAAAGAAATCGCTTTCTCGGTCAACCGGCTCCAGCACATGACCATGTCGGACAAGCTGGAGACGGTGACCCAGCTCTTCGACCGGGGCATGATGAACATGGATGAAGGCCGGGAGGTGTTTCAGCTGCCCGCCCTGAATACGGAGGAGTCCAAAAAGTATTACATCCGGCGGGATTACGCTGAGGTGAATGTGCTGGGGAAGGAGCCCCCGGCAACAGAAAAAACGGAGGTGAATGAGGATGCCGCTGTGCAAGGACCGGGAGTACCGGGCAATGCCCCTGCTGATCCCGGCGGAGGCCAATAAACGGTTTGATACCGACTATTATGTGGAGGGCTACGCCACCACGTTTGAGGACCCGTATGTCCTTTGGGAATGCGATGGGGTCCAGTACAAGGAGGTCATTGACCGCCATGCGTTGGACGGCGCCGACTTGTCCGATGTGATCATGCAGTATGACCACGGCGGACGGGTCTTTGCCCGGACTGGGAAAAGCAATACCTTGTTTATTGAGCCCCGGGAGCACGGCCTTTTTATGGCAGCGGACCTGTCCAAAACAGAGCAGGCCAGATCCATGTATGAGGATATCGCTGCCGGGCTGGTGACCAAGATGTCCTGGGCTTTTAAAGTTCGGGAAGATTATTATGATCGGGCGACCCATACCCGGCGCATAATGCGAATCAAGAAGGTGTACGACTTGTCGGCGGTATCTTTTCCCGCCAACCCGTCTACCGATATTTCCGCCCGTTCCTGGCTTGACGGAGTGATCGAGGCAGAAAAAGCGGAGCGACTTGCGGCCCAGGCCGCCGAGCGGAGGAAGCAAAGGCTGAGAGTTTATTTGGAGGTAATCAGAAAATGAAGCAGAATCAGAGTGTGCTGAGAGGCATTGGCCTCCAGTTTTTCGCAACCCCCAGCGCCCGTATGGGTGAGATTGAGAGCCGCTTGTCCGCCATTGCCAAGGAGCTGGAGAAGGATGACACCGATGTGGACGCCCTGGAGCGGGAGGCCCGTGCCCTCAAGGAGGAGCGGGATTCTCTGACCCGCAGCGCGGAACGGCGGCGGAAGCTGCTGGAGGATATTGGCAGCGGTCGCTCCGGTCGTGTGACCCGTACCTTTGAGGATGAGGGCGTGGAGAGCCGTACCTACGGCGTGGACACCCCGGAATACCGCTCCGCCTGGCTGCGGAATCTCCAGGGCCATGAGCTGACCATGGAGGAGCGGGCGGCGATAACCGCATCGGCGGCCATCCCGACTACCACCATGAACAAGATCATTGCCCGCATGGAGCTGACGCCTATCATCCAGGCCGTGGACGTGACCTATATTCCCGGCAATGTGACCTATCCCATCGAGAAGACCGTCAACGGTGTCAGCTGGGTGGATATGGGCACCGCGGCCACCGACAGCGCCGACGCCCTGGACGCCATTACCCTGGGGGCCTACAAGCTCATCAAGACGGTAGAGATCACCGCCGATGTGATGGCCATGGGCATCGA
>CALWXZ010000095.1 GCA_944385625.1 uncultured Flavonifractor sp.
GCTGCAAAAAGATGATAGACGAAAAGGGAAGACTGTTTGGTAAAATCAACATCGTGGATCTGCTGGTGATCCTGGTGATTATCATTGCTGCAGTGGTTTTGGGTATGAAATTTCTCAAGCCGGGCGGCAGCACCGTGATCGGCGGCGGCACCAAGACCACCCATGTGGAATATACCGTGCTGGTGGAAAATGTTCAGCCGGCGGTTTATGAGAACATCAAAGCCTTCGTGGACGCCGGCGACGCCACGCTGATGGCCTCCGGCGAACTGCTGGACGGTCGGGTTACCGCCGTGGAGTCCAAGCCCCACGGCGGGGATATCACGGTGAGCACCGGCGGCGACACGCTGGCCGTCACTGCGGACAAGGGGCTGCTGGATCTGACCTTTACCATCGAGTGCAACGTGGCCAATCCCATTACCACGGAAATCGGTACCCAGGAGGTCCGGGTGGGCAAGAGCCACATTGTCAAGACCGATAAGTTTGAACTGAGCGCCGGAACCGTCCTCAGCTGCAGCTGGGATGACGGGGCTCAGGAGTAAGGAACCGACAGACAAAAAGGGGCGGCGGTCTATCCGCCGCCCCTGGTTTTTCAGGAGGAACGACTATGCCGGAATGGCTGCTGAATATGGACGGCGGCGTGCTGCTGTGGATACAGACGTGGGTGCGCTGCGCACTGTTGGACCCGCTGATCCGCGCTTACACCCAGCTGGGCAACGCGGGATTGCTGTGGATCGTGCTCTCTGTGCTGCTGCTGTGCTTCCCCAAAACGAGGAAGGCTGGTTTTCTGAGCCTGTTGGCCATGCTGCTGGGGCTGCTGTGTACCAACGTGGTCCTCAAGCACCTGGTGGGCCGGGACCGGCCCTGGTTGGTGGTGGAGGGGCTCATCCCCCTGGTGGCCGAGGGTGACCCCAATTCCTTCCCCTCGGGCCACACCTGCGCCGCCTTCGCGGCGGCCTCCGCCTGGTGCCGCACCCTGCCCCGCCGCTGGATGAAGGTCACCGCAGTGGTCATGGCCGCCCTGATGGGCTTCTCCCGGCTCTATGTGGGGGTGCATTTCCCCACCGATGTGCTGGCCGGAATGGTGGTGGGCCTTTTCTGCGGCTGGCTGGCCTGGCTCATCTGGAAGCGGCTGGCCGCCTGGCGGGGCTGGGAGGCGTAGCCATGCGGGCGGAAGAACGGGAGACCATCCTGAACAATGGAGCGCGCTGCCTGCTCCGCAGCCCCCGCCCGGAGGATGGGGAGGCAGTGCTCCGACATCTCCGGCGGGTGGCAGGGGAGAGCCCCTATACAGCCTTTTTGCCGGAGGAGGTGAGCCGGACGCTGCGGGAGGAGCAGACCTTCCTTAAACGGCAGCTGGCCAGCCGGGACCGATTGATGCTGGCCTGCTTAGTGGAGGACCGGCTGGTGGGGCTGGGCGGACTGGGTCCCGCGGCCGCCGGCCGGAAATGCTGCCACCGGGCGGAGTTGGGGCTGTCCGTCCGCCGCCGCTGGTGGGGCCAGGGCCTGGGCAGGACGCTGGTGGAGGAGCTGTGCAGGCAGGCCGGGCGCATGGGGTATGCCCGGATGGAACTGACCGTCATGGAGGACAACGCGCGGGCGGTGGCCCTGTATGAACGCTGTGGTTTTGTACGCTGTGGCCTGCTGCCCGACGCCTACCGTACGGCCACCGGCAGTCAGGCCGCTATATGGATGAGCAAAGCGCTGTAAAACGGATGCCGGTCCCTTCGAGGGCCGGCATCCGTTTTGTATGTGTTTATTCGGTGGTGTAGTTATCGAAATAACCCTGGATGTAGACGATGGGGGTGCCCTTGTCGCCGGAGCCGGAGGTCAGATCACACAGGGAGCCGATCAGATCGGTGAGACGGCGGGGGGTAGTGCCCTGGGCGGCCATATTGCCCACCAGGGAGCCGTCCTTCTTTTTGATCTCGCCCTTGATGGCCTCCCGCAGCGCCTCGCCGGACAGGGCGGCGAAGTCGTTGTCAGCCAGATACTTCAGCTTCAGCTCGTTGGGAGTGCCCTCCAGACCGGCGGTATAGGCGGGGGAGACCACCGGGTCGGCCAGCTCCCAGATCTTGCCCACCGGGTCCTTGAAGGCGCCGTCGCCGTAGACCATGACCTCCACGTGCTTGCCGGTTGCCTTCAGCAGTCGGGCCTGAACCTCCTCCACCAGATCCTGGCAGGGACGGGGGAAGAGCTTGACCTTGTCCTCGGTGGACTTGTTGGAGCCCAACAGGCCGTACTTCTCGTTGTAGCCGCTGCCGTTGACGGGGGCGGTCATAATCTCATCCAGACAGAACACCTTCTCGGCGCCGGCGGCCACCAGGCGGCGCTTGGTACGGGCGCGGGTGTGAATGTCACAGGCCAGCACATTTTTGGTGTAGGGCAGGATAGCCCGGGGGTTGTTGGCAAAGATGACCTCCACCTCGGCGCCGGACTCCCGGATCAGGTTGGAGTAATAGTCCACATAGTCCACGCCGGTAAAAGGATGGGTGGTATAGCCGAAGAGCGCCCGATAGCGCTCCAGGGAGAGCACGTCTTTATAGGGGTCCACGCCCTTTTCGTCCATCACATCCTCATCAATGAGATGGTTGCCCACCTCGTCGGAGGGATAGGACAGCATCAGAACCACCTTTTTGGCGCCCTTTGCAATGCCCCGCAGGCAGATGGCAAAGCGGTTGCGGCTGAGGATGGGGAAGATCACGCCAATGGTTCCGCCGCCCAGCTTGGCCTTTACGTCGGCGGCAATATCCTCCACCGAGGCATAATTGCCCTGGGCCCGGGCCACAATGGCCTCGGTCATAGCAACCACGTCGCGGTCGCGTACGGAGAAGGCGCCTTCTTTGACCGCTTCCAGAACAGACCCAGTGACGATCTCGGCCAGGTCATCTCCACTGCGAATGATGGGGGCGCGGATACCCATGGATACGGTGCCGACCATCCGGCTCATAAAACAACACTCCTACTATCGTTAATTCGCTGCGGATTCCGGCAGCGGTGAAATTATACTATACTTTTTCCTGCTTGTAAAAGGTTTTTTGTGCAAAAGTCTTATTCACCGGAGATCCACTGGCGGGCCACATCCAGAAAACGGGCGGTAAGAGGGGAGAGCGGCTTGCCCCGGCGGACGGCCAGCGCAATGTCCCGATAGCGGGGATGCTCCAGCGGGATGGCGGAAAAACGCCGGCCTGAGCCCTGGAGTACCAATTCAGGCCGGATGCTGATGCCCAGGCCCTGCTCCACCATGGCCAGGATGGCGAAATCGTCGTTCACGGTGTAGCGCAGATTGGGATGGATGCCCTCCTCACGGAAGATCTGGCCGATCTCCACATCCCGATCCTCTGGAATCCAGATAAAGGGGTCGTGGGACAGCAGTTCCATGGGGTAAAAGGGGGCGCGGGCCAGGGGATGGTCCGGCGGAAGCACCGCCATGAACTGATCCCGGCGCAGGGGAAAGACCTCCAGATCCTCCCCGGCGGGCAGCCCTAAAAAACCGCAGTCCACCTGACCCTGGCGGATCAGATCCTCCACCTCCGCAAACTCCCACTTACTCAGCAGCTCAAACTGAATGCCGGGATAGCGCTGGAGAAAACGCTTCATAATGGAGGGCAGCCAGTGGATGGACACGCTGGAAAAGGTCCCCACCCGCAGGGTACCTCGGTTCAGACCTTGCAGAAAGGCCACCTGCTCATCCAGTTCCTTCTGGGCGTTGCAGACGGTGCGCAGGTAGGGGAGAAGGGACTCCCCCGCCGCACTCAAATGTATGCCGCCCCGGCCCCGGACCAGAAGTTCCATCTCCCACTCCTGCTCCAGGGCGGCAATCATCCGGCTGGCCGCCGATTGGGTGTAACCCAGCGCTTCAGCGGCTTTTGTGATTCCTCCCAACTCCACGGCCTTCAGCAGAATCTGGTATTTGACAAGTCTCACAATATCATTCCAATCTATCATGAAATATATGCAAAAGATTCGTTTGATTCATGGATGGTTCTATTGTATACTATAGCCAGAAGGAAGGCAAGAGCGAAAGACAGAAAGGAGCGACTTCCATGAAGAAGAATAACACGATGGTAATGGAGCGTAAGAACAACGGCTATGAGCTGATGGGAAAGGCTATGTCGGTTAACGTCATGCGGGCCTATTGGAAGGGAAGCCCCTGGAAAGCGCTCCGGGACTGTCTGCGCGGCGTGTGAGATGACCTGCGCTCCGGTTGGGGAGAACCGGTAAAAGCCCGGGGGGCCGCCATCTGGCAGTCCCCCGGGCGATTTTACTGTAAAAAAGAAGGACATCCAAGTTGGATGTCCTTCTTTTTTGGAGCAGGTAAAGGGAATCGAACCCTCATATTCAGCTTGGGAAGCTGACGTTCTGCCACTGAACTATACCTGCACTTGAATCAACTGACTTTGGTATTATAGCATACACCCAGATATTTGGCAAGGATTTTTTTGCGACAGCTTTCCCGCCTCTTGGCGGGAGGGGCTGAAATATCGCAAAAATCCTTGCAATCCATTCCGAGCCGTGATATCATTTATTAAACCAAAGGTACAATAACTGAAAGGGTATGGAAAGGTTGGAAGTACGATGAGCAAAAAACAGGCGCTGACTGAATTCCATCGGGGCTCCATCCTGGCCGCTGCCGAGCGGCTGTTTGCGGAAAAGGGCACCGAAAAGACCACCATGGACGATATTGCCCGGGAGGCTGAGTACAGCAAAGCCACGCTGTATGTCTATTTCCAGAGCAAGGAGGAGATCATCAACGCCATCCTCCTCAGCGGAATGGTGTTGCTGAAAAAGAAACTCCACGAGGCCATCGAGAGCCACAGCGACTGGTTCCAGGCCTATGATGCGGTTTGTCAGGCTATCGTGCGGTTCTATGATGAAAATCCCACTGCCTATGACGCCGCCACCGGGTCCATTCCCCTGACCCAGGACGGCGACGCGCTGCAGAAGGGGATGTCCGATATCCTGCGGGTCAGCGATGAGATCGAGCAGGAGCTGGCCGATTTTCTGGTGCGGGGCGCCGCGGATGGGGCGGTGCGCTCCCAGCTGCCGCCGGTGGAGACAGTGCTGCTCTTCTGGTCCGCCCTGTCCGGCATGGTGCATACCGCCGAGCAGCGGGAATCCTATATTCAGCGCACACTGGGCCTGACCCGGGAGGAATATCTCCAGCACGGGGCCCGGCTGCTGCTGGCCTCTCTCACCAAAGCCAATATGTAAAGCGGAAGAAACTTGATACAAGGAGCCCGGTCCAAACTGGACCGGGCTCCCAATTTTTGCTTGAAGAAACTCAGCGGTAACAGATCTCGTGGCGCTTGGGGCCGGTGGAGACGATGGTAATGGGATAACCGATCTCCTTTTCCAGGAAGGTCACATAGTCCTTGGCCTGCTGGGGCAGGGCGTCGAAGTCGGTGACGCCCCGGATATCGCACTTCCAACCGGGCAGAGTGGTGTAGACCGGCTTTGCCTGCTCCAGCAGAGCGGGCACCGGGAAATCCCGTGTCACCTTGCCGTCAATTTCGTAACCGGTACACACCTTGATCTCATCCAGATAGCCCAGGCAGTCGATGGCGGTCAGAGCCACTTGGGTGGTGCCCTGCACCATGCAGCCGTAGCGGGTGGCCACCGCGTCAAACCAGCCCACGCGGCGGGGACGGCCGGTGGTGGCGCCGTACTCGCCGGCGTCGCCGCCCCGACGGCGCAGTTCCTCCGCCTCGTCCCCAAAGAGTTCGCTGACAAAGGCGCCGGCGCCCACCGCGGAGGAATAGGCCTTGGTTACAGTGACCACGTCGGAGAAAGCCGTGGGGGGCACACCGCCGCCCACCGTGCCGAAGCCGGCCAGGGTGTGGGAGGAGGTGGTCATGGGGCAGATACCCAGGTTGGGGTCCTTCATGGAACCCAGCTGGCCCTCCAGCAACACCTGCTTGCCTTCCTTCAGGGCCTGGTGTACGAAGGTCACGGCGTCGCCCACATAGGGCTCCAGGATCTTCCTGTAGCCCATCAGCTCCTGGAACATGGCATCGGGGTCCAACAGCGGTTTGTGATACAGGTGCTCCATCAACACGTTTTTCAAATCGCAGATGTGCTTGATCTGGTTTCTAAGCCGGTCCTCATGCCACAGGTCGGCCACCTGAATGCCGATCTTGGCATATTTGTCCGAATAGAAGGGAGCGATACCCGACTTGGTGGAGCCGAAGGCGGCGACGGCCAGGCGCTCCTCCTCGTAGCTGTCCAGCAGCACATGGTAGTTCATCAGCAGCTGGGTGCGCTGATCCACAATGATGTGAGGGGCGGGTACGCCGCCATCCTCCAGATGCTTGAGCTCGGCGGCAAATTTGTTGACGTCCAGCGCCACACCGTTGCCGATGATATTGGTGGTATGGGAATAGAACACGCCGGAAGGCAGCTGATGCAGGGCAAACTTGCCGTAGTTGCAGATAATGGTATGGCCCGCGTTGGCACCGCCCTGGAAGCGGATGACCACATCGGACTTTTCCGCCAGCAGATCGGTGATCTTGCCCTTGCCCTCGTCGCCCCAGTTGGCGCCTACGATCGCTTTCACCATAATGGTTTCCTCCTGCCGCGGGGATTCGCACATTGGCCTTTTCCCGTCGGCACACCATGGGAACATGATTCCCCACGCGGTATTATAGTACGCTTTCTTTCGCGAATCAAGGCAAAATAAGAGAAAAAATGACATGAAGGGATTTCCATCACATTTTGAGACGGCAAGTAGGACTGCAAAAGTGAAAAAAGAGGTTTACTTCCATACTTCACTTTGATAAAATAAGAAAAACAGGCGGCTGACAGGCTGCCTGTCGGTTTCCGAAAGAGAATCATCAGGAGGTCAAATACTCTATGACGAAAAACGAAAAGCGGGAACACAGTGATCTGCTCTATGAGGCGATCCTTACCCTGAAGGACCTGGACGAGTGCCGGAAGTTCTTCTCTGATCTGTGTACGGTGGCGGAGCTGCGGGCCATGGAGCAGCGCTTTGAAGTGGCCATGCTGCTGTCCGGCGGCATGATCTACAACGACATCCTGGAGCGGACCGGCGCCTCCAGCGCCACCATCAGCCGGGTCAACCGGTCGCTGCAGTACGGCGCAGACGGCTATCAGGCTGTGCTGCCCCGGATCAAGGAGAAGCTGAACGGCAATGGCGTATGAGTATCTGGCCGGTTGTTACGACCGGTTTACCACCGACGTCCATTACGCCGCCTGGGCGGACTATCTGGAAAAGCATTTTGCCCGCAGCAGGCTGCCCATCCGCACGGTGCTGGATCTGGCCTGCGGCACCGGTTCCCTGACCTGTGAGCTGGCGGAGCGGGGCTACGAGATGATCGGAGCGGATCTGTCGGAGGAGATGCTGGCCCAGGCCGCGGAAAAGGCCAGGGCGGTGGAGGGGATTCCCCCCATTTTCCTGCACCAGGCCATGGAGGAGCTGGACCTCTACGGCACCATTGACGCCTGCGTCTGCTGCCTGGACAGCGTGAACTATGTCACCCGGCCCCAAAAGCTGGCCCGGGCCTTCCAGCGGGTCCACACCTTCCTGATGCCGGGGGGGCTGTTTCTCTTCGACATCAATACCCCTTACAAGCTGCAAAGCCTGGACGGACAGCTGTTTATGGACGAGGACCAGGAGGCCTGCTGTATCTGGCGGGCGGAGTATTCGCCCAGACGGCGCATTTGTACCTATGGCATCGACCTTTTTTGCCGGGAACCCAACGGCCTGTGGAGCCGCAGGGAGGAGGTACACCAGGAATATGCCTACGAGCCGGAGGAACTGGAGCAGATGCTGCGCCAGGCCGGCTTCCGGCAGATCAAGCAATATGGCGAGCTGAAGATGCGCCGCCCCAAACCGGGGGAACAGCGCATCTTTTTCGCCGCACGAAAGGAAATTTAAACGTATGTCAGATTCGATCATTCGCGTACTGGCCAAGGACGCTCCCGTCAAGGCCTCCGCCATCTCGGCCCGGGCCATGGTGGAGCGGGCCCGGCAGATCCACAAGACCCTGCCGGTGGCCACCGCCGCCCTGGGCCGCAGCCTGATGGCTGCCTCCATGATGGGCAACCAGCTGAAGGAGGAGAACGGCTCGGTCACTCTGCGGATCAAGGGCGACGGTCCTCTGGGCGGCATCACCGTGGTGTCCGACAGCGCCGGAAACGCCCGGGGCTATGTGGTCAACCCCCTGGTGGATCTCCCCCTGAAGGGGCCCGCCAAGCTGGATGTGGGTGCCGCCGTGGGGAAAACCGGTTCCCTGACCGTCATCAAGGATATGAACCTGAAGGAGCCCTATGTGGGCACCATCCCTCTGGTGTCCGGTGAGATTGCCGAGGACATCACCTCCTATTTCGCCGAGAGCGAACAGGTGCCCTCCGCCTGCGCCCTGGGTGTGCTGGTGGATGTGGATCAGAGTGTGCTGTGTGCCGGCGGCTATCTCATCCAACTGCTCCCCGGTGCGGACGACAGCGTCATCACCGCCGTTGAGGAGGGCATTGCCAAGCTGGGCCCCGTGACCGAGGCCATGAGAAACGGGGAGAGCGCCCGCAGCCTGGTGGAGCGGGTGCTGTCCGCGTTCGATCTGGAGGTGCTCAGTGAGGAGCCGGTGGAGTACCGCTGCTACTGCAGCCGGGAGCGGGTGACCCGGGCCCTTATCAGTATGGGACGGGAGGAGCTGGAAGCCCTTATCAAGGAGCAGGGCAAGGCCGAGCTTACCTGTCAGTTCTGCGACAAGGTTTATAACTTTACACGCGAGGAATTGCAGGCCCTTCTGGACGCTATTTGATTTTTTGAAAAAATCGAAAAAAGTGGTTGACAACTGGGGGACGTTCTTGTATAATAACATTCGCTGCTTGACCCGAGCGAGTGCAGCAAGGACGAGGGAGCATAGCTCAGCTGGGAGAGCGCATGCCTTACAAGCATGATGTCACAGGTTCGAGCCCTGTTGTTCCCACCACTCCCTCTGGGAGCTCCCGTACCCCCTACCGTCTGGCGCGGTAGTTCAGTTGGTTAGAACGCCGGCCTGTCACGCCGGAGGTCGAGGGTTCAAGTCCCTTCCGCGTCGCCATTTTTCTTTTGATGTGGGTATCTGAGTTTTATCCGAAGGATGAGGCAAAGCCCCCTCCCACATCACCATTTGCCTCTGTAGCTCAGTTGGTAGAGCAGGGGACTGAAAATCCCCGTGTCGCTGGTTCGATTCCGGCCGGAGG
>CALWXZ010000096.1 GCA_944385625.1 uncultured Flavonifractor sp.
TGAAGAAGGGCAGCGAGATGCCGGTGGAGGGGATCAGGTTGGTGACCACGGCGATGTTCAGAAACACCTGCACCGCCGTCAGGGTGGTGATGCCCACCACCAGCAGGGCGCCAAACCGGTCCCGGGCGTGGACGGCAATCCAGTACCCCCGGATCACCAGAAGGATAAAGAGTAAAATCACGATGGCCGCACCCAAAAAGCCCATCTCCTCGCACCAGATGGAGAAGATGTAGTCGTTCTCCGACTCGGGCAGGTAGAGGAACTTCTGCCGGCTCTTGCCGAAGCCCACCCCCAGCAGGCCGCCGGAGCCGATGGCGTAGAGGGACTGGATGATCTGAAAGCCCTTGTCCCGGCCGTTCATTCCGTCGTTCCAGGGGTCCTTCCAGATGGCCAGCCGGGTGGCCATATAGCTGGTCTTGGTCATGATGACCCACAGCCCGGCGGCCGCCAGGGCGCCGCCGCCGATAAACCAGTACAGCTTGATGCCGGCGGCAAAGAGCACCGAAGCGCCCCCTACCAGCACCAGAATGGTGCCCGACATATGGGGTTCCATCAGCATCAGGACGGCCACCACGCCCAGGATCAGAAAGTATGGAACGGGCTCCAGCACCCCCTTCTCATCCAGCCAGGCGTAGATGCCGCTGAGGGGATGGCGGGGGGGCAGGCGCTTGTGCTTCTCCGTATTGCGCTTGGACAGGCGGGCGGCAAAGTACATGATGACCCCCACCTTGGCAATCTCCGAGGGTTGGAAGCCGCCGATAAAGGGCAGGCTGATCCATCGCTGGGCGCCCACGGTGCTCTTGCCGTAGCCGAAGGGGAGCACCAGCACCAGCAGGATGATGGAGATGGCCAGCACGAAGATGGACAGGCCCCGGAAGGTCTGATAGTTGATCTTGGAGATCAGGTACATGGCGACCAGGCCCACCACGCCGAAGCCGGCCTGCTTGATGAAGTAGTTGGCCGGGTTGAGCCCCTCGTTCATGGCGGTGGGATAGGAGGCGGAAAAGACCGCCACCACGCCGATGGCGGTGAGGATGACCACCAGCATCAGAAACGGGATATCCATAGGTCCCCGGGCCAGCTGCTGCATGACCGTCAGGTCCCGTCTGCGTTTTGTCACCACGGTCCGTCACCTCCCGTCTCACGGTACAAGGGGTTCAGCGGTACATGACCCCCCAGAATGCCAGCACGCACATCACCAGAGTGATCCCGGTGAAGACGCAGAACAGCTTGACCTCGCTCCAGCCCCCCATCTCCAGATGGTGGTGGAGGGGCGCCATGCGGAAGATCCGCTTGCCGTGGGTCAGCTTGAAGTATCCAACCTGTATAATGTCGGACAAAGTCTCCGCAATGTAGATGATTCCCACCAGGATCAGCACCAGGGGAATATCCAGGCCGAAGGCCAGCCCGCACACCGCTCCCCCCAGGAAGAGGGAGCCGGTGTCCCCCATAAATACCTTGGCGGGGTGGAAATTGTAGATCAGGAAACCGGCCAGTCCCCCCAGCAGCGCGCCGGAGAAGACGCCCAGTTCAACATGACCCCACCACCAGGCCACGGCGGTAAAGAAGAGCATCACCGGCATGGTGACGCCGCTGGCCAGGCCGTCGATTCCGTCGGTGATGTTGACCGCGTTGACGCAGCCCACCATGACGAAGGCGGCAAAGACCATATACACCGGCCAGGGCACCGACAGGGCCACGTTGAAGAAGGGGATGTACAAATCCGGCGTCAGATAGCCGAAGTTCCGCATGAGCACCGTGAACAGGATGGCCGCCGCCAGCTGAAGGATAAACTTCTGGGGAGCGGTCAGGCCGGTGTTCTCATGCTTCTTCACCTTGAAAAAATCGTCGATGTAGCCGATCACGCCAAACACCAGGGCGAAGAGCAGCACAAACCCGCCGCCGAACTTTCCGGCGGCAAAATCCTGCCAGCCCAGGGCGGCCACCGCCACAATGGCGGCGATAATGAACATGAGCCCGCCCATGGTGGGGGTGCCCTGTTTGGACATATGCCAGGTGGGGCCGATCTCCTTGATGGACTGACCGGCCTTCATGCGCCGCAGCACGGGGATCAGCACCCGCCCCGCCAGGGCGGCCACCACAAATCCGATCAGGCAGCTGATGACGATCCTCAACATCTCTTTTGAACCTCCCAAGCCTCTCACAGCTCGATTTTTCCGTCCCAATGGACTAACGTGGTATTTTATCACAGACTGGCCCTGGTTTCCACTCCAAAATGCAACAAATTTGTGTCATTTTTTCCGAAAAAAGGCGGCCACTTCCTCCCGCTCGTCCAGGTGATGCTGCACGCCGTCAATCTCCTGGTAGGTCTCGTGGCCCTTGCCCGCCAGCACCACCGTGTCCCCGGCCTGGGCCAGGGAGAGGGCCAGGGCAATGGCCTTGCGCCGGTCGGGCTCCACATACCGCCGGGCCGGGGTATCCCCCATACCGGCCAGGATATCCCGGATAATGACCTGGGGTTCCTCGGTGCGGGGGTTGTCGGAGGTGACCACCGCCACGTCGGCCAGCTGCCCGGCGATGGCCCCCATTTTGGGCCGCTTGGACCGGTCCCGGTCCCCCCCGCAGCCAAACAGACAGATCACACGGCCCTGGGTGAAGTCCCGAACGGTGGTGAGGATGTTCTCCAGGGCGTCGGGGGTGTGGGCGTAGTCGATGAGCACCGTGTAGTCCGCCGGCACCGGCACCACCTCAATGCGGCCCTTCACCCCCTTGGCCTTGGCCAGGGAGGACGCGATCTGCCCCAGAGGCAGGCCCAGAGCCAACCCGCAGGAGATGACGCCCAGGGCGTTGTAGATGGTAAACCCGCCGGGGATGGGCAGGCGCACCCGGGCGATGGCGTCCATGGTCACCGCTTCAAATTCCACCCGGTCGGGGAACAGACGCAGGTTTTTGGCGGTGAGGTCCGCCTCATCCCGGCTCTCGGAGTAAGTAAAGGCGGGGCAGGGGACGTTTTGGGCGTAGTACCGCCCCGCCTCGTCGTCCAGATTGAGCACCGCCGTCCTGCACTGCCGGAACAGCAGGCCCTTGGCCCGGCGGTATGCCTCCATGGTTTTATGGAAATCCAGGTGGTCCTGGGTCAGGTTGGTGAAGATACCCGCCTGGAAGCAGATGCCGTCCAGACGGTGGAGCACCAGGGCGTGGGAGGAGGCCTCCATCACCACATGGCTGCACCCGGCGTCCGCCATCTCCCGCAGCAGCTTCTGCACCTCCCAGGACTCCGGGGTGGTGCGGTGGGCGGGCAGGATCTCCTCCCCGATCATGTTCTGGTTGGTGCCAATCAGCCCCACCTTGGCCCCCAGCACCCCCTCCAGCATAGCCTTCAAAAGGTAGGTGGTGGTGGTCTTTCCGTTGGTGCCGGTGACGGCCAGCACACTCAGCTCCTCCGCCGGGTGGCCAAACCAGTTGGCGGACACCGCCGCCAGGGCCGCCCGGGGATCGGGCGTCACCAGCCAGGGCCCTTCCTCCGCCGGCGGGCGGCGGCAGGGTACCGCCGCCGCCCCCTGGGCCAGAGCCGTCTGGATGTAGTTGTGTCCGTCGGTCTTATAGCCCGGCAGCGCCACAAAGAGACAGCCGGGGACCATGGCTCGGGTGTCATAGCAGATACCTGAAATTTCCACATCCTGGACCTGCCGGGCGGTCAGCTGCACACCCGCCAGCACTTGATTCAGTTTCATGCTTGCACCCCGCTTTCTCCCCCTCGGGGGAACTTGATTACAGGCCCGCGCCGCTGGCCGTGGAGTCGGTAAAGCGCACTTCCACGGTGGTGCCCCGGTCCACGCTGGTGCCGGCCGGGGTGGACTGCTCATAGGCCACCACGGTGGACCCAAACTCGGAGGCCCCGCTGGCCTTCAGATAGAGGCCCTGGGCGGCCAGCTTCTCCTTGGCCTGCTCCACGCCCAAGCCGATCACATTGGGCACCTGGACCTGACCGGTGGGCACCTCGGCCCCCATATACACCACCACTTCGCTGCCGCCGGGGATGGAGGCGCCGTTGGCCGGGATCTGTCCGGTGACGGTGTCGCCGTCGCCCACCACCCGGATGGACAGGTTGTTCTTCTTCAGGGAGGTGGTGGCGTCGGCCAGATTGAGGCCGGTCAGGTTGGGCACCAGCACGTCATCGGTGGCGGAGTAGCTTCGCTCCACCCCCAGGTAGTCCAGGATCTTCTCCATCAGCTCCCCGGCCTTGAGGGCCGCCATGTTGCCGCCGCTGATGTACCACAGGTCCTTCGTATAGTTGGAGCCGGGGCTGTTGGGCTTGGGGCTGTCGTAGGCCAGCAGGATGACCACCTGGGGATCATCCGCCGGGGCAAAGCCCAGGAAGGACACGATGGTGTGGTCCTCGCCCTTCAGGGTCTGGGAGGAGCCGGTCTTGCCGCCGATGCGGTAGCCCTCCACGGCAGCGTTTTTACCGGTGCCGCCGTCCACCACTTTCTCCAGAATGGTCCGGCACCGCTCGCTGGTCTGTTCGCTGATGACCTGGCGCACCTCGGTGGGCTCGGTGTGCTGGAGCACGTTGCCGTCGGCGTCGGTGATCTGACTCACCACATAGGGCCGCATCAGGTGGCCGCCGTTGACTACGGCGGAGGCGGCGGTGATGAGCTGCAAGGGGGTGACCTGGAAGCGCTGTCCGAAGGAGGCCACCGCCAGGTCCACGTTGGTGAAGGAGTCCCGGCTCCAGATCACGCCGGTGGTCTCTCCCTGCATATCGATGCCGGTTTTCTCCAGAAAGCCGAAGTCCTCCAGATAATCATAGAACTTCTCCGCCCCCAGGCGCTTGCCGATTTCGATGAAAGCAGGGTTACAGGAGTTGGCCACCGCTTTGGCCAGGTCCTGATCGCCATGGCCGTCCCGGTCGGAGCAGCGGATGGGGTCGCCGTTCCACCCCTCCACCTGGGCCACGCCGGTGCAGAAGAAGTGGTCGCTCTCGGTGACCACGCCCTCCTCCAGGGCGGCGGCCAGCACAATGGACTTGAAGGTGGAGCCGGGCTCATAGGAGCTGGTGACCGCCTTGTTCGCCCACTGGCTGTACCAGACCTTCTTCTCCGCCTCCTGGATGGCCGCGTCGTAGGCCTCCTGGGCGGCCGCGCCCTCCGCCAGCGCCTTCGTGTAGGCCTCCTCCTTGGTATATTCGCCGCTCTTCACGTCCTCCAGGTACTGGAGGAGCACCGGGTCGCTCACCGTCCAGGGGTCGTTCAGATCGAAGGTGGGGGAGTTGGCCCAGCCCAGGATGGCCCCGGTGTTGGGGTCCATGGCCAGGCAGAAGGCGCCGTCCTGTACGTCGAACTGCTCCACTCCCTCCTGGAGGATGCTCTCACAGTAGGATTGGATGGTGGCGTCGATGGTGAGGACCAGATTGTCGCCGTCGGTGGCGTCGTAGTAGTCCTCAAAGCGGTAGAGCAGCTCGGTGCCCACGCCGTCCTTGGCGGTGACCACCCGGCCGGTCTGACCGGACAGCTCATCCTCGAACTGGGCCTCCAGACCGTAAGCTCCCTCCCCCAGATTGGGGTTGACCCAGCCCACCACATGGGCCGCCAGGCTTCCCTTTGGGTAGTACCGCTTGCTGGTGGGCATCAGGTAGATGCCGTGGGACAGGTGGTTCTCGGTGATAAATGCCTGGACAGCCTCCGATTCCTCGGGCTCCACCCGGTATTTGATGATCTCATACTGGGAGTTCTTGTTTTCCAGATGGCTCATCACATCCTCCACCTCCAGGTCCAGCAGGGCGGCCAGATTTTCCGCCACAAACTGGTCGGTGGGCTCGGGATAGTCGGGCAGCTTGCCGCCGTTCTCCTGGGCGTCCTCCACCTTCTCCCGATAGGTCTCCTGGGTCTCCATCAGGTCCTTGGGGGAGAGCTGCACGTTATACACCGTGGCGCTCATGGCCAGCACCGCCCCCTGACTGTCATAGATGGTGCCCCGGTTGGCGGTGACGGTACTGTCCCTGGTCTGCTGCTGTACCGCCAGCTCCTGATAGTAGTCGTGCTGGCTGATCTGGATCTGCCACAGCTTGAAGAACAGGGGGATAAACACCACCAGTCCGAACAGCGCCATGAGAAACAGGCTGCGGATCAGAATGGTGCGGTTGGCCCGCCGGTCCGGCCGCTGCCGGATGATTCGATTGCCTTTCTTTCTTTTTTCCGCCATTTCCGGCTCACCTCGCTTGGGATCATAATGCACTTGTATGCTGCGCCGCGGCGTGTAATACCGCAGGAGGGCGTAAGAAAATTTCTTTTCTTACGCCCTCACACTCACTCACTTGCCGACTTCCGCTGCGAGCCGCTCAGGTTTGCCCGCTCTTTTTCCAACCAGCTGATGCAATATATGGCGCTCATCAACTGAAATATTCCACAATCTCGGTCAGGATGGAACACATACTATCCACGGCGCCTCCCAGGCCGGTGGCCTCCTCCTCATGCTGGAAGTAGGTCACCGAATCGGGCTCGGACAGGTCCACATAGATGATCTGCCCGTTCTGGGGCTTGACCATGGCGCCGCTGTCGGTCAGATTCTGCTCGATGCTCTCCAGGTCGTAGGCCAGCTCGTACTGGGCGCGCAGCTTGGCCTCCTCGGTTTTCAGACCGGTCAGGTCGGAGCGCAGGCCCACCACCTGGTCGGAGATCACCGCCAGCTGCACATAGCTGAACAGCAGCAGCACCGCGAACACCAGCACCGCCAGAAAGCCCACCACCGCGAAGGGAGAGACAATCCCCGCCTCCCGCATCCGGATCTTGGGCCGGACCACCGCCCGCTGCCGGGGCCGGACCAGCGGTCGGGGACGCAGGACCTCCTCCTGCTCCAGCTGCCGGGCTGCAGAGCCGTCATACGCGGGGAAGGGGATGGTATCATATTTGGAATATTTTCTGCGCTTCACGGCAGTTGCCATGGCTGCTCCACTCCATTCTCATTCGTAAATCTGCCGCTATCTCTCTACAGCTTCTCCGCCACCCGCAGCTTGGCGCTGCGGGCCCGGGGATTCTCTTTCAATTCTTCCGGTCCGGACACAATGGGCTTCCGGGTCACCAGTCTGATCTGGGGCTTCTTCCCGCACACACACACCGGGAAGTCGGGGGGACAGGTACACCCCTTGGCATACTCCGCCAGGCCGTTCTTCACAATCCGGTCCTCCAGGGAGTGGAAGGAGATCACCGCCAGCCGGCCGCCGGGGTTGAGCCGGGGCACCGCCGAGCGCACCATCTTGTCCACCGAGCCCAGTTCATCGTTGACCGCGATGCGGATGGCCTGGAAGGACCGCTTGGCCGGGTGCTGCTTCTCCCGCAGAGCGGAGGCGGGCATGGCCCCCTTGATGATCTCCACCAGCTCCAGGGTGGTCTCCACCGGCTTTTTCTCTCTGGCACGCACAATGGCCCCCGCGATGGCGGCGGAGTAGCGCTCCTCGCCGTACTGCCACAGGATGCGCCGCAGCTCCTCCTGGGGCCACTCGTTTACCACCGTTCGGGCGGTGAGGGCGTCGGACTTGTCCATCCGCATATCCAGCGGGGCGTCCGCCATATAGGAAAAGCCTCTGGCGGCGTCGTCCAGCTGGGGGGAGGACACCCCCAGATCGAAGAGCATTCCGTCCACCCGGTCCAGGCCCAGCCCGTCCAGGATGGCGTCCAGCTCACAAAAATTGCTGTGGACCAGCGTCACCTTGTCCCGCCACTGGCCCAGCCGCTCCTCCGCGGCGTCCAGAGCCGCCTGGTCCCGGTCCACGCAGATCAGCCGGCCGCCGGCGAGCCGCTTGGCGATCTCCCGGCTGTGGCCCGCCCGGCCCAGGGTACCGTCCAGATAGATCCCGTCCGGCCGGATATTCAGCGCCTCAATACATTCCGCCAGTAAGACCGGCTTGTGAGAAAATCCAGTATCACTCATCTCAGAACCCCAGCATCTCCATACAGGCGGACATCTTCTCCGGCGTCATCTCTTCCTCCTCCTGGGCCTGCCAGGCGGCGGCGCTCCAGATCTCGGCCCGGTCGTTGACGCCGATGATGACCACATCCTTGTCCAGGCCGGCGTATTTCCGCAGCTTCTGCGGGATCACGATGCGCCCCTGGCTGTCCAGCTCGCACTTGGCCGCGTTGGCAAAGAGGGGACGCATGGCTTTGGACTGGCTCATGGGCAGGGAGGAAAATTTTTCTGTAAACCGGTCCCAGGTGGACTGGGGATAGATGGCCAGGCAGGCGTCCACGCCCATGGCCAGATAGAAGGTGACCCCCAGCTCCTCCCGGAGCTTGGCGGGAATAAAAAGGCGCCCTTTGCCGTCGATGCTATGCTCGTAGGTGCCGGTCACGCCCTTCACTTCCCTCCATTTCGGTGTTATGGAGCGGAGTTTTCCCCCATTTCGCTCCACTGTCCTCTCCAGTATAAAGGTTCTGTAACGGAATTGCAATAGTTTTTTACTCTTTTTTAACCCCAAAACTCCCCGTTTTTGATACGAAATCCGTGCTTTTTCGCATCAAAAACAAATGTTCGAGGTCTTTTCGTTTCCAATCGGCAGCAAAAAGCACCATACCTTGTGGTATGGTGCAAAAAAAGTCACAATTTTCATGTGTTATGTAAATTTGTTAATGGAAAAAAATAGTACCCCGCGCCCTGCGCGGGGTACTATTTTTTACAGGGACTCGTCCGCTTCGGCGTCGTAGGGCTGGCGGCTGTTCTGGGCGCTGCCGCCGGCCACGGCCCGGAACCGGGCCCGGGACTTTTTGATCTCGTCATAGGCCTCGGCCACCGCCTCCTCGGTGCGGCGGAGGGCGTCCTCACAGTAATCGTTGGCCGCCTTGCGCAGGTCACGGCTGCGCTCCTCAGCGGTACGCATGATCTCATTGGCTTTCTGCTTGGTCTGGGCCAGCAGCTCATTCTCCGACACCATCTGGCGGGCCTGCTCCTCGGCCTGCTTGCGGATGAGCTCGGCCTCCCGCTTGGCGGAGTTGATATAGTCGGTGCGGGCGGCCAGCAGCTTTTTGGCCTCGTTGAGTTCCATGGGGAACTGGCCCCGCACCTCGTCCAGCAGATCCAGGGCCTTGTCCCGCTCCAGAATACATTTATCACTGCTCAGGGGCATATTTTTCGCGTCTTCAATCATCTCATAGAGCATATCCAGTAATTCTTCCACACCGGTGGCCATCAGCGATCCCTCCCGCTTTCGATTTTTTGCCGGACATCCTC
>CALWXZ010000097.1 GCA_944385625.1 uncultured Flavonifractor sp.
CTGGGCGGAGCACTCAAAGGCCACGCCGGGGCCGGACAGCTCGGTGAGGCCGTAGATGTCATAGGCCTTGATGCCCAGGGTGTTCTGGATGTCCTGGCGCATCTCCTCGCTCCAGGCCTCCGCGCCGAAGATGCCCGCCTTCAGGGGGATCTGGTCGGGGGTGAGGCCCATCTCCTTCATGGTCTCGCCGATGTAGGCGGCGTAGGAGGGGGTGCAGCACAGGATGGTGGCGTTCAGGTCCCGGATGAACATGATCTGCCGCTCGGTGTTGCCCGAGGAGGTGGGGATGGTGAGGCAGCCCACCTTGTGGGAGCCGCCGTTGAGGCCGGGGCCGCCGGTGAACAGGCCGTAGCCGTAGCTCACCTGGCACACATCCTCGTTGGTGCCGCCGGCGGCCACAATGGCCCGGGCGCAGCAGTCCTCCCACAGGTCGATGTCGTGCTGGGTGTAGAAGGCCACCACCCGCTTGCCGGTGGTGCCGGAGGTGGACTGGATGCGCACGCAGTCCTTTAAAGGCCGGGCCAGCAGGCCGTAGGGGTAGGACTGGCGCAGATCCTCCTTGGAGACGAAGGGCAGCTTGTGCAGATCGTCCACGCCCCTGATGTCCTCCGGGGTCAGGCCCTTGTCCTCCATCTTCTTGCGGTAGTAGGGCACATTGTCCCACACGTTGCGCACCTGGCGTACCAGGCGCTCGTCCTGCCAGGCCCGGATCTGCTCCCGGCTGGCGCACTCGATGTCCTTTTGATAGTAACGCTCCATGCTTCTCTCTCCTTGTGCCTCAGGAATTTCTGCCCAGGTGGAAGGCTCTGCGGTTGAGTTCCAGGAATTTCTCAGGTACGCTGGCGGTAATGGCCTGCTGCCAGGCCTCCTCCGGCAGGTCAAAGTACCGGGACAGCCGGCCCATCAGCACCAGGTTCACCGCCTTGGCCGAGCCGGCCTCCTCGGCCAGGGCCAGGGCGTCCATGGCGTCCACCGTCACCCCGGCCCCCGCCATCTGGTCCACCAGCCCCTCCGGGTAGGCGGCCGCGCCGGTAATCACCGGCATGGGGTTGATCTGCTGGGTGTTGGTGATGACCCGCCCGCCGCGCTTGAGGAAGGCGGTGTACCGGGCGGCCTCCAGCAGCTCGAAGGAGACGATGAAGTCGGCCTCCCCCTGGTCGATGATGGGGGAGTACACCCTGTCGCCGAAGCGGACGTAGGTGACCACGCTGCCGCCCCGCTGGCTCATGCCGTGGACCTCGGACACCTTCACGTCATAGCCCTGGTCCAGCAGCAGCCGGCCCAGCAGCTTGCTGGCCAGCAGGGAGCCCTGGCCGCCCACGCCCACGATCATAATGTTTTTCGTATCCATGCTCACACCTCCTCGCCTGCCTGGAGCGCGTCAAACTTGCACAGCTGCTGGCACACGCCGCAGCCCACGCACAGGGTGGGGTCCACCCCGGCCTTGCCCCCGGTCACAGAGATGGCCGGGCAGCCGATCTTCATGCAGGCCTTGCACCCCACGCACTTGGCGGCGTCCACCGTCAGGGGGGGCTTGTGCTTGACGTACTTGAGCAGGGCGCAGGGCCGGCGGGAGATGACCACCGACGCCTCGGGGGCGGCCAGCTCCTCCTTGATAACCTGCTCGCACTGGCTCAAATCGTAGGGGTCCACCACCCGCACCCGGCGGATGCCCACCGCCTTGCACAGGGTCTCCAGATCGATCTTGGTGCAGGGGTCCCCCTTCAGGTTGAAGCCGGTGGTGGGGTTCTGCTGGTGGCCGGTCATGCCGGTGATGGAGTTATCCAGGATGATGACGGTGGCGTTGGACTCGTTGTAGGCGATGTTGACCAGGCCGGTGATGCCCGAGTGCATGAAGGTGGAGTCGCCGATGACCGCCACCGTTTTGCCGTCCATCTCCCCGCCGCTGGCCTTCAAAAAGCCGTGGATACCCGACACAGAGGCCCCCATGCAGATGGTGGAGTCGATGGCGGACAGGGGGGCCACCGCCCCCAGGGTGTAGCAGCCGATGTCCCCCAGCACGGTGAGCTTCAGCTTGTTGAGGGTGTAGAACAGACCCCGGTGGGGGCAGCCGGCGCACATGACGGGGGGCCGGTTGGGGATGGGGGACGCCAGGGTCTTGCCCACGTCGGGCGCAGCCCCCAGCTGCTTGGCCACCTTGTTCTGGCTCAGCTCGTCAATGGGGGAGAAGAGGGACTTGCCCTCCACCGACAGACCCAGCTCCCGGCACCAGCTCTCCAAAAAGCCGTCCAGCTCCTCCACCACCACCAGCTTGTCCACCCCGGCGGCGAAGTCCCGGATCAGCTTGGAGGGCAGCGGCCACACCATGCCCAGCTTGAGGACGGGGTACTTGTCCCCCACCACTTCCTTGACATACTGATAGCTGGTGGAGGCGGTGAGGATGCCCATGCTGTGGTCGGCGCCCGGCTCCACCCGGTTGAAGGAGCAGTCCTCCGCCCAGGCGGCCAGGGCCTGGGTGCGCTCCTCCACGATGGGATGGCGCAGCTTGGCGTAGCCGGGCATCATGATGTACTTGGCGGGGTTTTTCTCATAGGGCCGGGCGGGGGGCTCCACCCGCTCCCCGGTGTCCACAACGCTCTGGGAGTGGGAGACCCGGGTACACATTTTGAGCAGCACCGGGGTGTCGAACCGCTCGGACAGCTCGTAGGCCGCCTTGGTGAAGGCCAGGGCCTCGGCGGAGTCGGCGGGCTCCAGCATGGGCAGCTTGGCCGAGCGGGCGTAATGGCGGGAATCCTGCTCATTCTGGGAGGAGTGCATCCCGGCGTCGTCGGCCACGGCGATAATCATGCCGGCGTTGACGCCGGTGTAGGCGATGGTGAACAGGGGATCGGCGGCCACGTTGAGGCCCACGTGCTTCATGCCGCAGAAGGACCGCTTGCCCGCCAGACAGGCGCCGAAGGCGGTCTCCATGGCCACCTTCTCGTTGGGGGCCCACTCGGCGTACACTTCGGGGAACTTGGCCACCGCCTCGGTGATCTCGGTGCTGGGGGTGCCCGGGTAGCTGGAGACAACGGCGCAGCCCGCCTCATAGAGGCCCCGGGCCACGGCTTCGTTGCCGAGCATCAGGGTTTTCATGGTGCATCTCTCCTTTTCCAAAGGTTCGGAAAATAGAAAACGTCCTCTGCAAGGGCTGCAGAGGACGACGATTTTCCGGCGAAACGGCCTCTACCTGATTCCGTTCACGCGAATCTGAACGAAATAACTCTATCACGGTTTGTTGGTAAAGTCAAATTTTTTTTACAGAACCTTCCTCCTCCAGGGCGTCTCTGGGGCCGATGGAGTCGGTGACCGCCACGGTGACGGTGCGCTCGTAGCAGGAGAAGATCTCCTGCACCCGGGAGCGGGCGGGAGCGGAGGTGAACAGGCTGACCACCGGCACGATGACAAGCCCCGCCAGCATACAGAAGGCGCCGCAGTTGATGGGGGACTGGAGCAGCGGGGGGAAGAAGCTGCCGGCGAAGATGTTGGCCAGCATGACCACCGTGGAGAACAGGAAGCACACGGCGCAGGCGGCCTTGGTGGCGCGCCTCCAGTACAGCCCGTAGAGGAAGGGGGCCAGAAAGGCCCCGGCCAGGGCCCCCCAGGACACCCCCATGAGCTGGGCGATGAAGGTCAGGTTGGAGCGGTACTGGACGATGGCCAGCACCACCGAGATGGCGATGAACACCACCACCAGCGCCCGCATCCAGCGGACCTGACGGCCCTCGTCCATATCCTTGATGAGATTGCCCTTGATGAAGTCCAGAGTGAGGGTGGAGGAGGAGGCCAGCACCAGGGAACTGAGGGTGGACATGGAGGCCGAGAGCACCAGGATGACCACCACCGCGATGAGGATGGAGGGCAGGCCGGAGAGCATGGCGGGGATGATGGAGTCGTACCCCCCGGCGGCTACCGCCTCCGGGGTGGAGAAGAGCCGCCCGAAGCCCCCCAGGAAGTAGCAGCCCCCCGCCACGATGAGGGCGAAGGCGGTGGAGATGACGGTGCCCTTGGAGATGGCCGACTCGCTCTTGATGGCGTAGAACTTCTGCACCATCTGGGGCAGGCCCCAGGTGCCCAGACTGGTGAGCACCACCACACCCGCCAGACTGGGCAGGTCGGGGCCGAAGAAGGAGGCGAACACGCCGGGGGTATCGGACACGGCGGGGTCGCTGACCCGGGCCAGGCCGTCCAGGGCCCCTGTCAGGCCCCCCTGGGTGCTGAGGACCGCGGCAATGACGGCGATGATGCCGAAGATCATGATGATGCCCTGGATAAAGTCGTTGATGGCGGTGGCCATATAGCCTCCGGCGATGACGTACACCCCGGTGAGCACCGCCATCACCACCACGCACAGGGCGTAGTCGATGTCGAAGGCCATGGCGAACAGCCGAGACAGGCCGTTATACAGGCTGGCGGTGTAGGGGATGAGAAAGACGAAGATGATGGCCGAGGCGGCCAGCTTCAGCCTGGGGCTGTCGAAGCGGCGGCCGAAAAACTCGGGCATGGTGGCGCTGTCCAGGTGCTGGGTCATGATGCGGGTGCGCCGGCCCAGCACCACCCAGGCCAGCAGAGAGCCCAAAAAGGCGTTGCCCAGACCCGCCCAGGTGGCGGCGATGCCGAAGCGCCAGCCGAACTGTCCGGCGTATCCCACAAAGACCACGGCGGAGAAGTAGCTGGTGCCGTAGGCAAAGGCGGTGAGCCAGGGGCCCACCGACCGCCCCCCCAGCACAAAGCCGTTGACGTCGGTGGTATGGCGGCGGCAGTACAGCCCGATGCCCACCATCACGGCGAAGAACACCACCAGCAGGGACAGCTTGATAAACATATCGCTCACAGGGGAACACTCCTTGCCGCCCGGCGGACCGGGCAGATGCTTTCTTTTGGGGGACGATCAGTTGGAGATCTGGGCCTCCACCAGACGACCGTGGCAGTATTTCTCCCGCAGGGCCGGCTTTTCGATTTTGCCGGTGGGGTTGCGGGGCACATGGTCGAAGATGATCTTCCGGGGCCGCTTGTACCTGGGCAGCTCCTGGCAGAAGGCGTTGATCTCCTCCTCGGTGCAGGAGACCCCCTCCTTCACCTCCACGATGGCGGCGGCGATCTCGCCCAGCCGGGGGTCGGGCAGGCCGATGACCGCCACGTCCTTCAGCTTGTCGAACTTCCGCAAAAAGTCCTCGATCTGCACGGGATACAGATTCTCGCCGCCGGAGATGACCACGTCCTTCTTCCGGTCCACCAGATAGATGAAGCCGTCCCCATCCACCTCGGCCATGTCGCCGGTGTACAGCCAGTCCCCCTTGAGGACCTCGGCGGTGGCCTCCGGGTTTTTGTAGTAGCACTGCATGACGCCGGGGCCGCAGACGATGAGCTCGCCCACCTGGCCCTGGGGCACCTCCACGCCGTGCTCGTCCACCACCTTGGCCGCCCACAGGTAGCCCGGCTTGCCGATGGCCCCCACCTTGTCGATGTTCTCCACCCCCAGGTGGACGCAGCCGGGGCCGATGGACTCGGAGAGGCCGTAGTTGGTGTCGTACAGGTGGTGGGGGAAGTGCTTCTTCCACCGGTGGATCAGGCTGGGGGGCACCGGCTGGGCGCCGATGTGCATCAGCCGCCACTGATCCAGCAGGTAGTCGTCCAGATTGACCCGGCCATCCTCAATGGCGTCCAGAATGTCCTGAGCCCAGGGCACCAGCAGCCAGACGATGGTACACTTCTCCTCGGTGACCGCCCGAAGAATCCACTGGGGGGACACCCCCCGCAGCAGCACCGCCTTGCCGCCGGTGGCCAGGGAGCCGAACCAGTGCATCTTGGCACCGGTGTGGTACAGGGGCGGAATGCACAGAAACACATCCTCATGGGTCTGGCCGTGGTGGTGCTGCTCGGTAAGGCAGGAGGAGAAGAGGGCCTTGTGGTTATGTAGAATGGCCTTGGGAAAGCCGGTGGTGCCCGAGGAGAAGTAGATGGCCGCCAGGTCGCACAGCTCCAGGTGGACCGGTGGGGGCTCGATGGTGCAGTACATGACCAGCTCCCGGTAGCTCTCGGCAAAGGCGGGGGTGTGGTTGCCCACATAGAACCACTGGCGCACCCGGCCCAGGTCGGGGAGGATGGGCTCCAGCCGGTCGATGAACTCCGGGCCGAACACCAGGGCCTCCACGTCGGCCAGATCCAGACAGTAGCGGATCTCGTCGGAGGAATAGCGGAAATTCAGCGGCACCGCCAGACAGCCCGCCTTCAGGATGCCGAAGTACACCGGCAGCCACTCCAGGCAGTTCATCAGCAGGATACCCACCTTGGCCCCCCGCTTCAGCCCCCGGCTGAGCAGCAGGTTGGCAAAGCGGTTGGCCTTTTTGTCGAACTGACCCCAGGTCATCTCCCGGCGGTAGGGCTCGTCGGGGCGGTTGCGCTCGATGAGGCTGAACTCCCGCCAGGTGGTGGCCCGGTCCCGCTCCTCCGAGGGGTTGATCTCCACCAGGGCGGGCTCGTCCCGGTACAGCCGGGCGTTGCGCTCCAGAAAGTCTGTGATTACCATGA
Source organism: uncultured Flavonifractor sp. (assembly GCA_944385625.1). Classification (GTDB taxonomy): domain Bacteria; phylum Bacillota; class Clostridia; order Oscillospirales; family Oscillospiraceae; genus Flavonifractor. Next base: position 6,532 of record CALWXZ010000097.1, read on the forward strand.
CAGCTGACTCCTTTGCTGGTCCCCCGCGATGGAGGGGGGACGGTGTTTAAGACTGAGAATGTGGATTGTTCAGTATTTTACTGCTTTAAAGCGGAAAAGTCAAGAGGCAAAACCATAAAGTTCACCCGGTTGAAAAAGCGGGGCGGCTATGGTATATTGGGGGTAAAATAAGCCCGGCGTCTCCCCGGGGCGGCGCCGGAGAAGGGGGTATACCTATGTCCCAGTTTTTGGATGGTATTGGCAAGCGGCTGTCGGACGCCGGACAGGGCGTGGCCAGGCACACCAGGAATTTTACGGAGGTCACCCGCCTTAACGGGGCCATCGCCGAGCAGGAGCGGCAGGTGGAGGCCCTGCTGCGAGCGCTGGGGCAGGCCTGCTATGACCGCTATCAGGACGATCCGGACAGCGAATATGCCCAGCAGATCAAACAGCTTCGGGCCGCCTACGCCCAGATCGCCCAGTATCAGGACCAGATCCGCCAGATCAAGGGAGTCCGGCTGTGCCCGGCGTGCGGGGCGGAGGTGGGGCCGGATTCCGCCTTCTGCGCCGCCTGCGGGGCCAAGATGGAGCCGCCCGCCGGCGGGGGCCGGGTGTGCCCCAAGTGCGGCAGCAGGGCGGAGGGCGAGAGCCTGTTTTGTGCCGCCTGCGGCGCCAAACTGGAGTAGGCCGGTCAGGCGGACCCAGACCAGAGAGAGGTGAGGCCAATGCGGGCCGCGGCAATATCCCGGGATGAAATCCTGGAGGCCGGCCGGATGCTGTTTCAGGAGAAGGGCTGGTCGGCCATCCATATGCGCTCGGTGGCGGGCCGGTGCGGCGTGGCTGTGGGGTCGCTGTACAACTATTTTTCCTCCAAAACCGAACTGATGTCCGCCACGGTGGAGAGCGTCTGGCAGGAGATCTTCCAGGTACCGGACCACTTTCCCCCGGGGGAGCAGTTCTGCCGGTGCATCCGGTGGCTGTACGGCAATATGCAGGAGGGCAACAGGCGCTATCCCGGCTTTCTGACCCTCCACGCCATGGGCTTTCCCACCGGAGAGGGGAAGGTGGAGGGCCGGCGGAGGATGGAGCATATTCAGTACCAGCTGCGGGACGCGCTGTGCCGGGTCCTGCGGCAGGACCCCCAGGTCCAGCAGGGGGTGTTTGACAGCCGCCTGACCCCGGAGGGCTTTGTGGAGCTGGTGTTTTCCATGCTGCTCTCCGCCCTGCTGCGGGGGGAGGAGAGCTGCGAGCACCTGCTGACGGTGATCCGCCGGGTGATCTACTGAGACCCGGCCCAGACCCGCGTTTCAAGCCGGACGGCCCGGGCCGTCCGGCTTTTGACGGGCGTAACATGAGAGTTAAGGAGGCAGCGAAATGAAACTGGAATTGATTCAGGGGGATATTACCACCTTGCAGGTGGACGCCATCGTCAACGCCGCCAACAGCACCCTGCTGGGGGGCGGCGGGGTGGACGGCTGCATCCACCGGGCGGCGGGGCCGGAGTTATTGGCCGAGTGCCGCACTCTGGGGGGCTGCCCCACCGGGGAGGCCAAAATCACCGGCGGCTACAGCCTGCCCAGCAAGTATGTGATCCACACCGTGGGCCCCGTGTGGCACGGCGGCGGCCAGGGCGAGCGGGAAGCCCTCATCAGCTGCTACCGCAACAGCCTGGCGCTGGCCGGGGAGCATGGGTGCAAAACGGTGGCCTTCCCCCTCATCTCCGCCGGGGTGTACCGCTATCCCAAGGAGGAGGCCCTGGAGGTGGCCATCACCAGCATCCGCAGGTTCGCCGGGGCGGATATGACGGTCTATCTGGTGGCCTATGACGCCGCCACCTTCCGGCTGGCACAGCAGGTGCTGGAGCGCCTGAGGACAAGTAATTAACCCGGACCTGGCTAAAAAATTGGCCTGGACCCGGCTAATAAATTGGCTACCACCCGGCTAAAAAATTGGCCCCTAACAACCTAAGGGAACAACAAGAGAGAACAACCTTCTGAACGAAGGACCACGAGAGAGCAGGAGAAGAAAAAACATGGCCAACATCATCGAGATCACCGACTATTCCGACCCCCAGCTGGACTGCTACGCCCGGCTTACCGAGGCCCAGCTGCGCAACCGGCTGGAGCCGGAGAAGGGCATCTTCATCGCCGAGAGCCCCAAGGTGATCCTGCGGGCCCTGGACGCCGGATATGAGCCTCTCTCCCTGCTGATGGAGCGCAAGAAAATCGACGGCCCCGCCAGGGAGGTGGTGGCCCGGTGCGGCGAGGTGCCCCTCTACACCGCCGACCGGGAGGTGCTGGAGGGCCTCACCGGCTACCAGGTGACCCGGGGGGTGCTGTGCGCCATGCGGCGGCCGGCGCTGCCCACGGTGGAGGAGCTGTGCGCCCACGCCCGCCGGGTGGCGGTGCTGGAGGGCATCGTGGACTCCACCAACGTGGGGGCCATCTTCCGCTCCGCCGCCGCCCTCCACATGGACGCGGTGCTGGTCACCCCCACCTGCTGCGACCCCCTGTACCGCCGGGCGGCCCGGGTGAGTATGGGCACCGTGTTCCAGATCCCCTGGACCCGCAT
>CALWXZ010000098.1 GCA_944385625.1 uncultured Flavonifractor sp.
GTATGCCCAACGGACACTATCACCACATTGACACCATCAATGCTGTCCGGCTGGCGGGGTCCACCGCCGCCTTCATCCATTCCGGGAAGGTGAAGGACGGCATCATCTACGAGTGCGTCAACCACAACGTGCCCTTCGTACTGGTGGGCTCCGTCCGGGACGACGGCCCCCTGCCCGAGGTGTATGGCAATGTGTATGAGGGCCAGGATGCCATGCGGGCGCTGGTGAGGAACGCCACCACCGTGATCTGTATGGCCTCCACCCTCCATACGGTGGCCACCGGCAACATGACCCCCTCCTACCGGGTGGTGAACGGAGTGGTGCGCCCGGTGTACTTCTACTCGGTGGATATCTCCGAGTTCGCGGTGAACAAGCTGCGGGACCGGGGCAGTCTGTCGGTACGCACCATCGTCACCAATGTGCAGGACTTTGTGGTCAACGTCCGCAAGGGAGTGCTGTAATCCAAGCGCATAAGGCCCCGGGGCTGAAAAGCCCTGGGGCCTGTCTTTTTGCATGGAAATGTCAGACAGACAGCCCTTGAAGTTTCCAGCTGTGCTCTTGTATTTCCGAAACCACCAGTATATAATATCATATAATAGGCCTTTTTACAGACCTGTGTGAATCGCTGATAAGAAGAAGGAGGGAGCACAGCCATGAAATTGCTCCAGCTTTTGGAACAAGACTGCACTCTGACCCCCGAACAGCTTGCATCTATGGCCGATATGTCCGTGGAGGACGTGAAGGCGGAGATCAAGCGGTACGAGGATGAAAAAATTATTCTGGGCTATAAGGCCATCGTGGACTGGGACCGCACCGACCGGGAGGCGGTTACCGCCCTGATCGAGGTCAAGGTGACCCCCCAGCGGGGCGAGGGCTTCGACCGGGTGGCCGAGCGGATCTATCAGTACGACGAGGTGGAGAGCGTCTACCTGATGAGCGGCGCCTATGACCTGACGGTCATCATCTCCGGCCGCACCCTGAAGGAGGTGGCCCAGTTTGTGGGGGAGCGCCTGTCCACCCTGGAGGACGTGACCGGCACCGCCACTCATTTTATCCTGCATAAATATAAAGAAAAGCATCTGATCTTTGAAAAGCAGGAGAAGCAGCCGAAGGAGTGGATTTTCTCATGAACTACGACGAGATACTCAGCCAGCGCATCCAGGATATCAAGCCCTCGGGCATCCGGCGCTTTTTTGACATCCTGGAGGAGATGAAGGACGCCATCTCCCTGGGCATCGGTGAGCCCGACTTTGTCACCCCCTGGCACATCCGGGATGCGGGCATCTACTCTCTGGAGAAGGGCTTTACCAAATATACCGGCAACGCCGGTATGGCGGAACTGCGGCGGGAGATCGCCTCCTATCTGTCCCGGCGGTTTGACCTGCACTATGATTTTGCCCACCAGATCATCGTCACCGTGGGCGGCAGCGAGGCCATCGACCTGTCCCTGCGCTGTCTGCTCAATCCCGGCGACGAGGTCATCGTGCCGGTGCCCTCCTTCGTGTGCTACGGGCCCCTGGCCTCCATGGCGGGGGGCACCCCGGTCTATGTGGAGCTGAAGGCGGAGAACGAGTTCCGCCTCACCCCCGAGCAGCTGCGGGCCGCCATCACTCCCCGCACCAAGGTGCTGGTGCTTCCCTTCCCCTCCAACCCCACCGGCGGCATCATGGGCCGGGAGGATCTGGAGGCCATCGCCCAGGTGCTGCGGGGCACCAATATCATGGTGCTCTCCGACGAGATCTACGCCGAGCTGACCTACGGCCAGCACCATGTGTCCATGGCCAACCTGTCCGATATGTATGACCGCACCATCGTGGTCAACGGCTTCTCCAAGAGCCATGCCATGACCGGCTGGCGGATGGGTTACGTCTGCGGACCCGCCCCCGTGATCGGGCAGATGCTCAAGCTCCATCAGTTTGGTATCATGTCCGCCCCCACCGTCAGCCAGTACGCCGCCATTGAGGCCATGCGCAACGGCGATGTGGATATTGAGCATATGCGGGACGAGTACGACGGCCGACGCCGCTACCTGGTGGAGGGCCTGCGCCGCATCGGCCTGCCCTGTTTTGAACCCAGAGGGGCCTTCTATGTGTTTCCCGATATCCGGGGCACGGGGCTGAGCTCCGATGAGTTCTGCGAGCGCTTCCTGATGGAGGAGAAGGTGGCGGTCATCGCCGGCTCCGCCTTCGGCCCCGGCGGCGAGGGCTTTGTGCGCTGCTGCTACGCCACCTCCATGAAGGACATCGCGGAGGCCCTGACCCGCATGGACAACTTCCTGACCAACCTGAAGAAGAAGCAGGCCAGGGAGCAGGCATAAGAGAAGGAGGAGAGGATATGTACATCACCTGCCTGGATATGGAGGGGGTCCTGGTCCCCGAGATCTGGATCGCCTTTGCCGAGGCCACCGGCATTCCCGAGCTGCGCCGCACCACCCGGGACGAGCCCGATTACAACAAACTGATGCAGTTCCGGCTGAACATCCTGAAGGAGCACGGCCTGGGACTGAAGGAGATCCAGCAGACCATCGCCGGGATCGATCCCCTGCCCGGCGCCAAGGCGTTTTTGGACGAGCTGCGCTCTTTCAGCCAGGTGATTATCCTCAGCGATACCTTTGAGCAGTTCGCCCAGCCCCTGATGAAAAAGCTGGGCTGGCCCACCCTGTTCTGCAACACCCTGGAGGTGGCCCCCGACGGCACCATCACCGGCTTTCAGATGCGCTGCCCCCAGTCCAAGCTGACCACCGTAAAGGCCCTGCAGTCCATCGGCTATAAGACCATCGCCGCCGGGGACAGCTTCAACGACTTGGGCATGATCCAGGCCAGCAAGGCGGGCTTTTTGTTTAAGAGCACCCAGCAGATCAAGGCCGACCACCCGGAGCTGCCTGCCTATGAGGAATTTGACGACCTGCTGGCCGCCATCCGGGGGGCCATGGACTGAGTTCCACCCAAACTTCATGTGTGGAAGTGAGTGAGCAAATATGCTGCGGCAATTTGATGGACTGGCCTTCCGGCCGGCCGATATCCTGCTGCCCCGGGACTGCGAGTACCGCAAGTGGTCGGTGGTGGCCTGCGATCAATACACCTCCCAGCCGGATTACTGGCAGCGGGTGGAGGAGTATGTGGGCTCCGCCCCCTCCACCCTGCGGCTTATCCTGCCGGAGAGCTGTCTGGACGGCCCCAATGTGGAGACCGACATCATGGAAGTGAACAACACCATGACCCGCTACCTGCGGGAGGACCGGTTCACCACCTTCCCCGGCTCCCTGATCTATGTGGAGCGGCGGCTGGACAACCTGAAGGTGCGCCGGGGCCTGGTGGGTATGGTGGATCTGGACCAGTACGACTATGAGCCGGGCTCCCGCTCCGCCGTGCGTGCCACCGAGGGGACAGTTCTCTCCCGTATCCCGCCCCGGGTGGCGGTGCGGAAAAACGCCCCGCTGGAGCTGCCCCACATCATGCTGCTGGCCGACGACCCCCAAAAGACGGTCATTGAACCCCTGGCCGGGCGCAAGGACCGGATGCGGAAGGTCTATGACTTTGACCTGATGGAGCGTGGGGGACATATTGCCGGCTGGCTGCTGGACGAGGATAGCATGGTCCAGGTGGCCGCCGCTCTGGGTAAGCTGGCCGACCCTGCCGCCTTCCGGGCCAAATACGGCAGCGACAATGTGATGGTATTCGCCGTGGGGGACGGCAACCACTCCCTGGCCACCGCCAAGGAGTGCTATGAGCGGCAGAAGCGGCTGACCCCCAGGGAGCAGTGGGACCGGCTGCCCGCCCGCTTCGCCCTGTGCGAGCTGGTCAATCTCCACGAGCCGGCCCTGGAATTTGAGGCCATTCACCGGGTCCTCTTCGGCGTGGAGCCGGAGGGTGTGGTGGAGGCCCTGTGCAAAGCCTTCCCCGGCGCCTTCCGGGGCGAGGGGGAGGGCCATGTCCTCCGCTACGTCCACGCCGGCGGCCAGGGGGCGGTCACCGTGCCCCATCCCGCCGCCCAGATGGAGGTGGGTACTCTCCAGCCCTTCCTGGACCAGTATGTAAAGGAGCAGGGGGGACGCATCGATTACATCCACGGGGCCGACGTGGCCCGTACCTTGGCGGCCCGGCCGGGCAACCTGGCCTTCCTGCTGCCCGCCATGGGGAAGGACCAGCTGTTCCCCACGGTGATCCACGACGGGGCCCTGCCCCGCAAGACCTTCTCCATGGGCGAGGCCCATGACAAGCGCTTTTATCTGGAGGCGCGCAAGATCCGATAAGGAGGGGTTTCATGGCGGTACTGGAGGTCAAGGCCTACGCCAAACTGAATCTGTCCCTGGATGTGCTGGGAAAGCGGCCCGACGGCTACCACGATATGCGCATGGTGATGCAGACTGTGGGCCTCACCGACACCCTCCGGCTGGAGACGGGCACCGGGCGGCCCCTGTGTATGGAGAGCAATCTGGGCTTTTTGCCCGCCGACGAGAGCAATCTGGCCGCCGCCGCCGCCCTGCGGCTGTGTGAGCAGACGGGAACGGACCCCGGCGGGCTGTCCATCAAGCTGGACAAGACCATCCCGGTGTGCGCCGGAATGGCGGGGGGGAGCGCCGACGCCGCCGCTGTCCTCCGTGGACTGAACAGCCTGCTGGGCCTGGGGCTGTCCGGAGAACGGCTGGAGGAGATCGGAGCCCTGGTGGGCTCCGACGTGCCCTACTGTGTCCGGGGAACCACCGCTCTGGCCGAGGGCAGGGGAGAGATTCTCACCGACCTGCCCTCCCTGCCGCCCTGCCTGGTGGTGCTGTGCAAGCCCGCCTTCTCGGTGTCCACGCCGGAGCTCTTCCGCACCCTGGACGGCTGCCGCATCCGCCGGCGGCCCGATACCGCCGGCCTTATGGCGGCCCTTGAGCGGGGCGATCTGCATGAGGTGGCCCGGCGGATGTACAATGTCTTCGAGGACGCCCTCCCCCCTCGCCGGGCCCAGGAGATCGACGCCATCAAAAACGTCATGATCCAGCACGGCGCCCTGGGGGCCTCCATGAGCGGCACCGGCCCCACCGTGTTCGGCCTCTTTCAGAATGAGGCGCGGGCGCAAAGCGCCTGCCTGACACTGAAGGAGCAGTACGCCGAGACTTTTTTTGTCTACACCGTGGAAAACCTGTTGGATCAGGTATAAAATGGAAGATCACCGTCCACAATGGAAGAAAACCAATGTGGACGGTGATTTTTTATGAAGCAGAGCAAGAAGCTGCGGCGGTGGGAGCTGGCCCTCCTGCTGGGCGTTGCCTTTGCGGCCCTGGGGGGCGTGTGGCTGGACGGAAGTCAGGCCGCCCTGTCCGACCGGGTGATTCGGCTCCATGTGCTGGCCAACTCCGACTCGGAGGCCGACCAGGCCCTGAAGCTGAAGGTGCGGGACCAGGTGCTGGCCGCGGCATCCGACTATTTTGTGCCGGGTGCCACCCTGGAGGAGACCAGGCAGACGCTGTCCGCTCATCTGGCCGACATAGCAGCCGCCGGAGCCGACCGGGTGGCGGAGGAGGGATACCAGTATCCGGTGACGGTCTCGTTGGAGGACAACTGCTGGTTCCCCACCAAACAGTACACAGACTTTGCCCTGCCCGCCGGAGAGTACACCGCCCTGCGGGTGGTGATCGGGGAGGGGGCCGGTCAGAACTGGTGGTGCGTGGTGTTCCCGCCCCTGTGTCTGGGTTCGGTCAGCGAGACTGCCGCCCAGACCGCCCTCAGCGACGGCTTTACCCAGGAGCAGGTATCCCTCATCACCGGCGAGGACGAGGGGTATGTGGTGAAATTTAAGGCCATTGAGCTGTGGGAGGAGTTCTGCCACTGGCTCAGCGGCACATAAAAAGGCAGGTCCGGCAAATAGCTGCTATTTGCCGGACCTGTCTTTTGCAATTATATCAGCCGATGCCGCCGTAATAGATGCCCAAGGCCCACACCGCTGCCGCCACCAGCACATAGCATCGGGCGGTGACGGTGAAGAAGGGGCCGGGCCGCCGGCGGCCCCCCAGCGCCAGCTCGTCCTTGATGGCGTCCATCCGCAGCACAAAGTAGATGCACACCGCCACCAACAGTGCGCCGAAGGGGGAGATGTAGATGGTGATGAGGTCCATCCAGTTGCCCATGCCCGCCAGAGACTCCAGAAACAGGCCGGGGACAAAGGTTGCCAGGCCCACTATGATGACGGCGGTCCTGCGGGACAGTTTGGCGGTGGAGCTGAGGGCCTCGCCGCAGGCCTCCAGCATATTCATCAGCGAGGTGATGCCGGCAAAGAACACCGACACAAAAAAGAGCAGGGCAAAGAGCTGTCCGCCGGGCATCTGCCCAAAGACCTGGGGCAGGGTCACGAACATGAGAGCGGGGCCGCTGGTGGGGTCGATGCCGAAGGCAAAGACGGCGGGGATGATGGCAAAGCCGGCCAGCAGGGCGGCCAGGGTATCCAGCAGGGCGGTCATGCCCGCGTGGCGCAGAATGCTCTCTTCTTTCTTCATGTAGCTGCCGTAGATCAGCATACCGGCGCCGTTGATGGACAGGGAGAAGAAGGCCTGTCCCATAGCCATGACCCAGGTCTCGGGTCGGAGTAGGTAGCTCCAATCGGGCCGGAGCAGGTAGCGGTAGCCCTCCAACGCGCCGGGCAGGAAGGCCACCCGGACGGCGATGATGAGAAACAGGAGAAAGAAGGCGGGCATCATGAACTTGCTCAGCTTCTCAATGCCGGCGGCCACGCCGAGAATCAGGATAACGACCGTCAGTACCACCGCCGCCAGATGCCAGGGAATGGAGCCGAAGCTGACGGCCAGGGCGTCAAAGAACCCCTGGGAATTGCCGGCCAAAATGGAGCCGGTGGCCGCCCCCGCGGTGTAGCGCAGCACCCAGCCTACCACCACCGAGTAGCCGATGGCGATGCCCAGCACGCCCAGCAGGGGGATGATACCCAGCAGCTTGCCGCCCTTCTTGCCCCGGGATTTGAGCGCATAGTCCAGGGAACCCATGGCTCCGGTGCCGGTGAGCCGGCCCAGGGCGAACTCGCCGGACAGGCCCACATAGCTGAACAGGGCCACAAAGATGAAATAGGGGATCAGGAAGGCGCCGCCGCCGTACTGTCCCACCCGGTAGGGAAAGAGCCAGAGGTTGCCCATGCCCACGGCGGAGCCCACCGCCGCCAGAACAAAACCCAGGGAGCTGGTGAACTTGCCGCCGGATCTGCTGTGTTCCATTCAGGAGTCCTCCTCTTCGTTTCTGCGGACCATGTGGAGATGGTCCTCCCAGACGCCGTTGATCTTCAAATAGCGCCTGGCCAGCCCCTCCTCCTCAAAGCCGGCCTTGGCAGCAGCCCGGCGGGAGGGAAGGTTGCGGGGCATGATGTTGGCCTCCACCCGGTGGAGCCCCAGGTTGCGAAAGCCCCACTCCGTCAGGGCGGCAATGGCCTCGGCGCCGTAGCCCCGGCCCCACAGAGTGTGGTCCATCTTATAGGAGATGAAGCAGGAGTGAAAGGCCCCGCCGATGATCTCGTTGAGGCCCGCCAGCCCCACGACCTTGCCGGGGTGCCGGGGCTGGACCAGCAGGAAGCGGAAGCTGCGGCCCGTCTCGGCCTGCTCCAGATCCCAGGTCAGTCGTTCCGCCTGCCCCTCCGGAGTGAAAAATTCCTCCGGCTGGATGGGATCGAAGGGGGCAAAGGCCTCCCGGTTGCGGCGGTAAAAGGCGGCCGCCGGAGCTGCCAGCGCCGGATCGGAGGCCAGAAACCCCAGCCGGGGGGAACGAAAGACAAAGCGGCGCACGCCGGGCCCCTCCCTTCCAATGTATTGTGGTGGGGCACATTATAGCATATCCCGGCGGCTTTTGCACTATGAAGTTATGGTGTTTGAAAAAGAAGGGGAGGGGAAAAGATTCCGTTAGGAGTGGTTGACCTTGCCGCCGGTTTTCGATACAATAGGGGTACCAGAAAGGGAGCCGTCCACCTGTGGGCGGCTCTCCCATTGCCAAGGGAGATATGAGAACGCTATGTTGAACACCCAAGAGGAACTGCGCTTTTGCAAGGCCCGGCGGGCTGCCATCGAGCTGGAGTTCGGCAATCTGAATCCGGAACAGCGGCAGGCCGTCCTGGCCACAGAGGGCCCCCTGTTGCTGCTGGCCGGCGCGGGCAGCGGCAAGACCACGGTGCTCATCCACCGCATTGCAAACCTGATGAAATATGGCCGGGGGGCCGATTCCGACGAGGTGCCCGCATGGGTCACCCCGGAGGATCTGGCCTTCCTGGAGGACTATGTGGCCCACCCCACCCCGGAGAAAAAGGCGGAGCAGGAGCGCCTGTGCCGCCTGGACCCGGCGGTGCCCTGGTCCATCCTGGCCATTACCTTCACCAACAAGGCCGCCGGTGAGCTGAAGGAACGGCTGGAGCGAATGCTGGGCCCCGCTGCCAACGATGTGTGGGCCTCCACCTTCCACTCCGCCTGCGTGCGCATCCTGCGCCGGGACATCGACCGGCTGGGCTTTACCAGCTCCTTCACCATCTATGACACCGCCGACTCCGAGCGGGTCATCAAAGACATTGTGAAGGACTTCAATCTGGATGACAAGACCTTCTCCGCCCGCACGGTGCTGGGCTACCTGTCCCGGGCCAAGGACGCCATGCTGTCCGGGGCGGAATATCTGGCCCAGAAGGAGAAGGAGGGGGACTTCCGGCTGGTGAAGATGGCCAAGATCTATGTGGAATACGAGCGCCGGCTGAAAGAGGCCAACGCCCTGGACTTTGACGACATCATCCTGGACACGGTGCGCCTGCTCCAGCGGTTTGAGGAGGTGCGGACCTACTACCAGAAGAAGTTCCGCTATGTCCTCATCGACGAGTATCAGGACACCAACAACCTGCAATATCTGCTGGCCTCCACCCTGGCGGGCGGGTACGAGAACATCTGCGTGGTGGGCGACGACGACCAGTCCATCTACCGCTTCCGGGGCGCCACCATTGAGAACATCCTCTCCTTTGA
>CALWXZ010000099.1 GCA_944385625.1 uncultured Flavonifractor sp.
CGGGCGGCCAACGCCCTGGCCCGCCGGGGCTTCCGGTGGGAGGATATCAAAGAGGGCCTGCGCCGGTACGGCGGGGCCATGGAGGAGGAATTCTGATGGAAACCCGCGAAGCCCTGATGAAGCGCCGCAGCATCCGCCGTTACAAGGCCGACCCCATTCCGGAGGCTGACCTGAGGGAGATCCTGGAGGCCGGCCTGGCCGCTCCATCCGCCATCAATTTGCAGCACTGGTATTTTGTGGCCGTCCAGAGCCCCGACGCCCTGGAGGATGTGCGGCAGATCATGGGGGGCGTGGTGGAGAAGTTCACCCCGGTGCTGGAGCAGCGCTTTGCCCGCAACCCGGAGCAGGTGGGCATCACCAACAAGTTCCTGACCACCCTGGGCGGGGCGCCGGTGTGTGTGCTGGTGTTCCTGCTCAAGCCAGACTATCCCGACCGGGACGGCGCCATGCAGAGCGTGTCCGCCGCCATTGAAAACGTGCTGCTGGCCGCCTGGGACAAGGGCATCGGCTCCTGCTGGCTGTCCGCTCCCCAGCGGATGGGCTTCGGCCCCGCTTTCCAGGCCCGCTTTGCCCCCGACAAGGGGGAGTTTGTGGCGGCCATCACCTTGGGCTATTCCGACCAGCAGCCCAAAATGCCCCCCCGCCGGGAGGGCAGATATACCATCGTGTAAGGAGACAGTCTCTTGAAGATTGCATTTGTATCCCTTGGCTGTGCCAAGAACCTGGTGAATACCGAGCAGATGATGGCCCTGGTGAAGGCCGCCGGCCATACCGTCACCGGCGACCCGGAGGGGGCCGACGTGGCGGTGCTCAACACCTGCGGCTTTATCGACTCGGCCAAGAGCGAGGCCATCCAGAACATCCTGGAGCTGGCCGCTCTGAAGGAGCAGGGCAAGCTGGGCAAGCTGCTGGTGGCGGGGTGCCTGACCCAGCGCTACCGGGACGAGATCCTGGAGGAGATGCCCGAGATCGACGGCATCCTGGGTACCGGCAGCTATACCGACATCGTGCCCGCCATTGACGCCGTGCTGGAGGGGGACACCCCCACCTACTTCGGGGACATCAACCACACCATCGAGGACGGGGCCCGCATGGTCACCACCCCCCCCTACACCGCCTTTTTGAAGATCGCCGAGGGGTGCGACAACCGGTGCGCCTACTGCGTCATTCCCTCCCTCCGGGGCCGGTACCGCAGCCGCACCATGGAGTCCTTGCTCTCCGAGGCCAAGAAGCTGGCCGACGACGGGGTGCAGGAGCTCATCGTCATCGCCCAGGACATCACCCGGTACGGCACCGACCTGTACCACAAGCGAATGCTGCCCGAGTTGCTCACCCAGCTGTGCAGGCTGCCCTTCCACTGGGTGCGGCTGCACTACCTGTACCCCGACGAGCTGGACGACGCCCTCATCGACGTCATCGCCCGGGAGCACAAGATCCTCAAGTATATCGACATCCCCCTTCAGCATATCAATGACCGTATCCTCAAGGCCATGAACCGCCGCTCCACCAAGGCGGAGATCATCGCCCTGCTGCAGAAGCTGAGAGAGCGCCTGCCCGGCCTGGTGCTGCGGACCTCCCTGATCTGCGGCCTGCCCGGCGAGACCGAGGCGGAGTTTGAGGAGCTGTGCGACTTTCTGCGGGAGAGCGGTATCGAGCGGGCTGGCATCTTCCAGTTCTCCCCCGAGGAGGGGACTCCCGCCGCCGCCATGCCCGACCAGGTGGACCCGGACACCGCCAAGCGGCGGGTGGAGCTGCTGGTGGAGCTGCAAAGCCGGGTAATGGACGCCTGGAACGAGAGCCGGCTGGGGGAGACCCTGGAGGTGCTGTGCGAGGGCTTCGACCTGGAGATGGGCTGCTACGTCGGCCGGTCCTACGCCGATTCCCCCGACGTGGACGGGAAGGTGTTCTTTACCGCGGCGGGTCTGGTGCCCGCAGGCAGCTTTGTCAATGTGCGCATCACCGGCACCAGCGACGGTGATTTGACCGGGGAAATAGAGGAGTGACGTGTTTTGAATACCGCCAATAAGCTGACCATGCTCCGGGTACTGCTCATCCCCATCTTTCTGGTGGTACTCTATCTCCAGTTCCCCTTTCATATGTACTACGCCCTGGCCGTGTTCATCCTGGCCAGCGTCACCGACTTTGTGGACGGCTACATCGCCCGCCACTATAACCAGATCACCGACTTCGGCAAGTTCATGGACCCCCTGGCGGACAAGATGCTGGTCATGGCCGCCCTGCTGTGGTTTGTGGAGGTGAACCGGCTGCCCGCCTGGGCCCTGCTCATTGTGGTGGTGCGGGAGTTTGCCGTCACCGGCCTGCGGCTTATCGCCGTGGAGGGGGGACGGGTCATCGCCGCCGCCTGGTCGGGCAAGATCAAGACGGCCTCCACCATGGTGTGCATCTGTGTCATGCTGGTGTTTTGCCATCCCACCCTGGACACAGTGTGCGGGGTGGTGATTCTGGTCACCACCGTCTACTCCGGCCTGGAGTATTTCGTGAAAAACAAGGACGTCATCGATTGGAGTAAGGTATAATGCTGGACTTTACCAAGACCCTGGAGGAGAACCGGCCCCTCATCCATCCCACCTGTGTGGTGAAAAACTGCACCTTCGGCCGGTATGTGGAGCTGGGGGACCACTGCATCGTGGAGGAGAGCTATGTGGGGGACTACACCTACTTCTTCGGGTCCAACGATGTAATCTACGCCCGCATCGGCAAGTTTAACTCCATTGCCACCGGGGTGCGCATCAACCCGGTGCAGCACCCGGCCAAGACCCGGGCGGCGGCTCACCACTTCACCTACCGCTGCGCCCACTACGGCTTTGCCGAGGACGATACGCAGTTTCTCCAGTGGCGGCGGGACCACCACCATGTCACCACCGGCAACGACGTCTGGATCGGCCACAACGCGGTGATCCAGCGGGGCGTCACCCTGGGTCACGGCGCGGTGGTGGGTGCGGGGGCGGTGGTCACCCACGACGTGGCCCCCTATGAGATTGTGGGGGGTGTGCCCGCCCGCCATATCGGCTGGCGGTACGACCAGGACACCATCGCCGCCCTCCTGCGCATCCAGTGGTGGGACTGGAGCCATGAGGAGTTGAAGGAGCGGCTGCGGGACTTTGACGATGTGGCCGCCTTCTGCGCCAAGTACGATCCGGGTACCGCGTGACTTGACACCAAATGGGAAACGTGGTAGTATACTATGGTAACCAAATAGCGCGAGGAACGGAAAGAGTACCCAGCGAGTACCCGCCAGAGAGGGAACGTCACCGGCTGAGAGCGGTCCCAGGGGGTAACTGGAGAACGTGCGTCCGGGAGCGCGGGGGATGTGGACGCCCCCCGGCTGGCCCCGTCATCGGCCTTCGAGTGAGAAATGAGAGTGGAACCGCGATTTTGTCGCCTCTTATGCGTATGCGTAAGAGGCGCTTTTCTTTGGAGGTGTTTTCCCTGACCCGACTTGGCGAGACCCTGCGGGCCTATCAGGCCCGCGATCCGGCGGCCCGGAGCCGCCTGGAGATTTTTCTGCTCTACCCCGGTGTACACGCCGTGATCTACCACCGGGCCGCCCATTTCCTCTACCGGCACAAGCTGAAGTTTCTGGCCCGGTTTGTCAGCCAGTGGAGCCGGTTCTGGACGGGCATCGAGATCCACCCCGGCGCCAAGATCGGCCGCCGGCTGGTAATTGACCACGGCATGGGCATTGTCATCGGCGAGACCGCCGAGGTGGGCGACGACTGCCTGATCTACCACGGGGTCACCCTGGGCGGCACCGGCAAGGACCATGGCAAGCGCCACCCCACCCTGGGCAACAACGTGATGGTGTCCACGGGGGCCAAGGTGCTGGGCCCCTTCAAGGTGGGGGACAACTCCCGCATTGCCGCCAACGCGGTGGTACTCAGCGAGATCCCGCCCAACGCCACCGCCGTGGGCGTACCCGCCCGGGTGGTGCGTATCGGCGGAGAGAAGGTGGACTACGCCTCCTCCGTGGACCAGATCCACGTCACCGACCCGGTCCAGAAGGAATTGCAGGCCATCAACTCCCGGCTGGAGTGGCTGGAAAAGCTGATGGATGAACAGGCCAGAAGCCAAAATCAATAAGGAGCGAACGATCATGAAACTGTATAACTCCGCAAGCCATAAAAAGGAAGAGTTTGTCCCCCATGAGCCGGGCAAGGTGACCATGTACACCTGCGGCCCCACGGTGTACCACTTTGCCCACATCGGCAACCTGCGCAGCTATCTGATGGAGGACGTGCTGGAAAAGCTGCTCCGCTACGACGGCTACGACGTGAAGCGGATCATGAACATCACCGACGTGGGCCACCTGGCCTCCGACGCCGACACCGGCGAGGACAAGATGGTGAAGGGCGCTAAGCGGGAGCACAAGAGCGTGATGGAGATCGCCAAGTTCTACACCGACGCCTTCTTTGCCGACTGCAAGAAGCTGAACATCAAATACCCCGACGTGGTGCAGCCCGCCACCGGCATGATCGACGACTATATCAAGGTCATCTCCAAGCTGCTGGACACCGGCTACGCCTATGTGGCTGGGGGCAATGTGTACTTTGACACCTCCAAGCTGAAAAAGTACTATGTGTTCAACGACCACGACGAGGAGGACCTGGCGGTGGGCGTCCGGGAGGGCGTGGAGGAGGACACCAACAAGCGCAACAAGAACGACTTTGTGCTGTGGTTCACCAAGTCCAAGTTTGAGGATCAGGCTCTGAAGTGGGACTCCCCCTGGGGCGTGGGCTATCCCGGCTGGCACATCGAATGCTCCTGCATCTCCATGAAGTACGCCGGCGAGTATCTGGACATCCACTGCGGCGGCATCGACAACGCCTTCCCTCACCACACCAACGAGATCGCCCAGTCGGAGGCCTATCTGGGCCATCCCTGGTGCAAATACTGGATGCACGTCCACCACCTGAACACCAACCACGGCAAGATGAGCAAGTCCAGCGGGGAGTTTCTCACCGTCTCCCTGCTGGAGGAGAAGGGGTACGACCCCCTGGTGTACCGCTTCTTCTGCCTCCAGTCCCACTACCGCAAGAGCCTGGTGTTCACCTGGGAGAACCTGGACAACGCTCGCGCCGCCTACGACAAGCTGGTGGCCCGGGTGGCCGCCCTGTCCGACGGGGGCGAGGTGGATCAGGCCGTATTCCAGCAGCACAAGGACGCCTTCATCCAGGCCGTGGGCAACGATCTGAATACCTCCCTGGGCGTTACCGCCCTGTACGATGTGCTCAAGGCCGACACCAACGACGCCACCAAGCGGGCCCTGATCGACAGCTTCGATCAGGTGCTGGGCCTGAGCCTGCTGGACAAGGCCGCCGCCCTGAAGGAGAAGGCGGCCGCCCCGGTGGAGGGGGCCGAGGAGATCGAGGCCCTCATCGCCAAGCGGCTGGAGGCCAAGAAGGCCAAGGACTGGGCCACCGCCGACGCCATCCGGGATCAGCTCAAGGAGATGGGTGTGGAGATCAAGGACAGCAAGGAAGGGACCACCTGGACCCGGGTATAACATGAAAATTGCCCTCCGGTATCACCGGAGGGCAATTTTTTATCCCCGCAGGTAGGCCAGAATGTCGGCGGCGTTGGTGTCCGGCTTCACCTTGGGCATCACCTTTTCAATAACCCCGTCGGGGCTGATGACGAAGGTGGAGCGGACCACGCCCATGCTGACCTTGCCGTAGTTCTTCTTCTCCTGCCACACGCCGTAGGCCTGAATGGCGGTCAGCTCCGGGTCGGAGAGCAGGAGGAAGGGCAGCTCGTATTTTTGGGCGAACTTCTGGTGGGAGGCCACCGAGTCCTTGCTGATGCCGATGACCACCGTGTCCAGGGCCTGGAACTCATCATAGGCGGCGGCATAGCCGCAGGCCTGCCGGGTGCAGCCGGGGGTGTTGTCCCGGGGGTAGAAATAGACCACCACCCGCTTGCCCCTAAATTGGGACAGGGTGACGGGGTTGCCCTCCTTGTCCGGGAGGGTGAAGTCGGGGGCAAGGGTTCCCACTTCCAGCATATCAGGGTTCCTCCTTCAGGAAAACATAGTGTTGGGGATCGGAATGGGCGGGGGAGAAGGCGTAGCCCAGGCGGTGAAAAGTCTGGAGCTCCTCCGCCCGACCGACGTTGTGCTCTGCCATCCAGCGGACCATCTCCCCCCGGGCCATCTTGCACATGGTGCCCTTCTCCACCACCTTGCCGGCCTTCTCCTCTCCGAAGGTGCAGGTGAGGAGGGCCACGGAGGAGGGGAGGTGGGGGGAGACCGCGCGGCTGTACTCCTTGGAGGCCAGATTGACCACCAGGTCGGTCTCGGCAGCCAGGGCTCTGGCCAGTTTGTCCCCCCAGAAGGAATACAGGTCCTTGTGGCCGTCCACCCTCAGGGGGGCGGCCATCTCCAGCCGGTAGGGGGTTACCCCGTCAAAGGGGCGCAGCAGCCCGTAAAAACCGGAGAGGATGCGCAGGTGCTCCTTCACATAGTCCAGCGCGTCCCGGTCAAAGACGCCGGGGGCCATGTACCGGTACTGGATGCCCTCGTAGGACAGCAGGGCGGGGGTGAGGCCCCGCTCCAGGTCCATGTGGGCCAGCCGCTCCAGGTTGAGGGCGGCGATGGCGTCGTTGCACTTCCACAGCTTTTGCAGCTGGGGACCGTCCATGCCCCGCAGGGCGGCCAGCAGCCGCCCGGTCTCAGGCAGGAAGGCGGGCAGGCCGCCGGGGGCAAAGCTGTCGGTGTCCACCCGCATTTTCTTGGCGGGGGAGATGATGATGCGCATGGGGTCCCTCCCGGCTCAGGCCATTTTCTCCTTGATGTGGGACAGCCGGTCCAGGGCCTCCAGCAGGGTCTCGTCCTTCTTGGCAAAGTGGATGCGCACGATGTTGGGCACGTCCTCCTTGAAGAAGGAGGTGCCGGGCACGGCGGCCACTCCCACCTTCCGGGTCAGCTCCTCGCAGAATTCCATGTCGGTCTGGCCCTTTTTCAGATAGGGTCCGATGTCGGCCAGCACGAAATAGGTGCCCTGGGGATCGGTGTAGGGGATACCGATGTTGTCCAGGCCCTTGGTAAACAGCTCCTTCATGTGGGCGTAGTGGGCCCCAAACTCCTCATAGTAGCTGTCGGGCATCTCCAGGCCCACAATGGCGGCCTCCATCAGGGGGGCGGGGGCGCCCACGGCGTTGAAGTCGTGGAACTGCTTGATCTTGTCCATGATCTGCTTGGGGGCGATGGCGTAGCCCAGCCGCCAGCCGGTGATGGAGTAGGTCTTGGACAGGGAGGAGCAGGACACGGTGCGCTCCCACATACCGGGGATGGAGTTCATGTAGGTGTGCTTGTGGGGGGCGTAGACGATGTGCTCATACACCTCGTCCATGATGGCGTACACGTCGTACTTGATGCACAGCTCCGCGATGAGCTTCAGCTCCTCCTGGGTGAACACCTTGCCGCTGGGGTTGGAGGGATTGCAGATGAGGATGGCCTTGGGGTGCTGCTTGAAGGCGTCCTCCAGCACGTTGGCGTCAAAGCCGAAGGCGGGGGGCACCAGGGGCACATAGATGGGCTCGCAGTCGGCCAGCAGAGCCTGGGCGTGGTAATTTTCAAAGTAGGGGGAGAAGAGGATGATCTTGTCCCCCGGATTGGTGAGGGCGAAGATGGTGTCCACCATGGCCTCGGTGGAGCCGATGGTCACCACCATCTCACTCTCCGGGTCCAGGGTGCGGCCCATGAAGCGGCCGCACTTCTTGGCCAGGGCCCGGCGGAAGTTGGGGGCCCCCATGGTGATGGGGTACTGGTGGGGCCCCTCGTAGGCCACCTGGGCCAGCCGGTCCAGCAGGGGTTTGGGGGGATCGAAGTCGGGGAAACCCTGGGCCAGATTGATGGCGTTGTTGGCAATGGCGATGCGGGTCATCCGGCGGATGACGGAATCGGTAAAGAATTGGGTTTTCTTGCTCAGCGGCTGCATAACGATTTAACCTCGCTTTTGTAGTTAATGGACGCCCAGCGCCTCGCCCCGGGCAGGGGGCATTCCGTTGGCCTGGAGCAGGTTGGCCAGCCCCACGGCGTCGGCCACCCGGAAGATCATGCAGGCCTGGCCGCCCACCTGACCGAAGACGGAGTAGACATACTCCACGTCGATGTGTTCCTTGGCCAGCAGGGTGAGGATCTTGCCCAGGCCGCCCGGCTCGTCGGGCACCAGCACCGCCACCACCGGGGTCATGGATACCACAAAGCCGTGCTCCAGCAGCAGGGAGGCGGCCCGCTGGGGCTGGTCCACGATCATGCGCAGTACGCCGTAGTCGCTGGTCTCGGCGATGTGGAGGGCCCGCATATTGATTTGCTGCTGGGACAGGATGGCGGTGATCTCCGCCAGTTGCCCCGCCCGGTTCTCCAGAAAGACAGAAATCTGTTGGATGGTCATAACCTTGCTCCTCTCTTAGATCTTCCGCTTGTCGATGACGCGGACCGCCTTGCCCTCGGAGCGCTGGATGGACTTGGGGGCCACCAGGCGGACCTTGGCGTAGATGCCCAGCATGGCCTTCAGGGCGGCCACCACCTGCTTCTCCTTCTCGGCCACCTGGCTGAGCTGGTCGGAGAACATCTCCGGGGTCATCTCCACCAGCACCTCCATGGTGTCGGTGTTGTTCACCCGGTCCACGATGATCTGATAGTTGGGGGCGAAGCTCTGGCCCATGAGCACCGTCTCAATCTGGGACGGGAAGACGTTGACGCCCTTGATGATGAGCATATCGTCGCTGCGGCCCATGGGCTTGCTCATCTTGACATGGGTGCGGCCACAGGGACAGTCCTCATGGCGGAGCACGCAGATGTCCCGGGTGCGGTAGCGCAGCAGGGGGAAGGCCTCCTTGGTGATGGAGGTGAACACCAGCTCGC
>CALWXZ010000100.1 GCA_944385625.1 uncultured Flavonifractor sp.
TTCTCATTCTCCCACTGGGCCTTCTTGGCGTTGAACTCGTCCCGCATCTCGGCCAGCTCCTTCTGGATCTCGGCCAGGTGCTCACGAGACAGGGCGTCGTCCTCCTTCTTGAGGGCGGCCTCCTCAATCTCGTGCTGGATGATCTTACGCTGGATCACATCCAGCTCGGTGGGCATGGAGTCGATCTCGGTGCGGATCATGGCGCAGGCCTCATCGATGAGGTCGATGGCCTTGTCGGGCAGGAACCGGTCGGTAATGTACCGGTCGGACAGGGTGGCGGCGGCGATGATGGCGCCGTCCTGAATCTTCACGCCGTGGAATACCTCATAGCGCTCCTTCAGGCCACGGAGGATGGCGATGGTGTCCTCCACCGTGGGCTCATTGACCATAACGGGCTGGAACCGCCGCTCCAGAGCGGCGTCCTTCTCGATATACTGGCGGTACTCGTTGAGGGTGGTGGCGCCGATGCAATGGAGCTCGCCCCGGGCCAGCATGGGTTTCAGCAGGTTGCCGGCATCCATGGCGCCCTCGGTTTTGCCGGCGCCAACGATGGTGTGCAGCTCATCGATGAAGAGGATAATGCGGCCCTCGGACTTCTTGACCTCGTTGAGGACAGCCTTCAGCCGCTCCTCAAACTCGCCCCGGTACTTGGCGCCGGCGATGAGGGAGCCCATATCCAGAGCGAAGATGGTCTTGTCCTTCAGGGAGCCGGGTACATCGCCCTTGACGATCCGCTGGGCCAGGCCCTCGGCGATGGCGGTTTTGCCCACGCCGGGTTCGCCGATGAGGACGGGGTTATTTTTGCTCTTGCGGCTCAGGATACGGATCACGTTGCGGATCTCGTCGTCCCGGCCGATCACCGGGTCCAGTTTGTTCTGCCGGGCCCGCTCTACCAGGTCGGTGCCATACTTTTTCAGGGCGTTGTAGGTCTCCTCCGGGTTGTCGGAGGTGACCCGCTGGTTGCCGCGCACGGCGGTGAGGGCCTGGAGAACCCCCTCCCGGGTGACGTTGTAGGTGCGGAAGAGCTCCTTCAGTTCCCGGTTGGCGGTGTCGATCAGAGCCAGCAGCAGGTGCTCTACCGAGACGTACTCGTCCTTCATGGAGGCGGCGATGGACTCGGCGGTGTTCAGGCACTTGTCCACGTCCTGGGCCACATAGATCTTGCCCTGCTCCCGGCCGGAGCCGGACACCCGGGGCAGCTTCTCCACCTCCGCTTTGGTGGCGGCGGCGAAGGAGGGGACGGTGAGGCCCATGTTCCCCAGCAGCTGGGGGATCAGGCCGCTTTCATCGCTGAGCAGAGCCAGCAGCAGATGGGGCTGCTCGATCTGCTGGTTGCCATATTCAGTGGCCAGACTCTGGGCCGTCTGGACGGCCTCCAGAGATTTCTGGGTATATTTTTGTGCATTCATAAAAAACACTCCTTTCAAGGGGCAGCTTTTTGTTTGTACTCAGTATAGACCCCTGCAATAAAAAAATCATGAACGGAGTGTGAATTTTTAGCACTCAAATATGGAGAGTGCTAAAACCTTCGGCGGGTGGAGGGATTTGAAGCGCGGGCCCCCTTTACGAGGGGGGAAAAAAGAGGTATAATGCCCTGGATTGCGGGGAGGTATACCATGAGACGAACCAATGATCTGGGGCGGGACCCGGTGTTCCGGCTGGTGTGCAGGCTGGCCATTCCCACCATGCTGGCCCAGCTGGTCAGCGTGCTGTACAGTATTGTAGACCGCATTTACATCGGCAACATTCCCGCCATTGGGGACCTGGCCCTGGCCGGGGTAGGGGTGTGCGGCCCCATTGTCACCCTGCTCAGCTCCTTTGCCTCCCTGGTGGGCCTGGGCGGCTCCCCCATTCTGGCCATGCGGATGGGGGAGGGGAACCCAAAGGAGGCCGGCCGGGTGCTGTCCAACAGCTTTTTCATGCTGCTGGTGCTGTCGGTGGGGCTGACGGGCCTGTTCCTGCTGATGAAGGAGCAGCTGCTCCAGTGGTTTGGGGCCAGCGCCGCCACCTTCGGCTATGCCGATACCTATCTGACCATCTATACCGCGGGCACGTTCTTTGCCCTGATGGCCACCGGCATGAACAGCTTTCTCATTGCCCAGGGCTTCTCCGGCCTGGGCATGGCTACGGTGATGCTGGGGGCGGTGCTCAACATTGTGCTGGACCCCATCTTCATCTTCGGGCTGAAGCTGGATGTGGCGGGCGCGGCCCTGGCCACCGTGCTCTCCCAGATGGCCTCCTGCGCCTTTGTGCTGTGCTCCCTGCTGCGGAAAAAGATGCCGGTGCCCCTGCGGTGGGGGGGCCTGGATAAAACGATCATGCTGCGCATCGTCACCTTCGGCCTGTCGCCCTTCCTCATCATCGCCACCGACAGCGTACTGCTCATCGTGCTCAACACGGTGCTCCAGCGGTTTGGAGGTCCGGAGCTGGGGGATACCCTGGTGACCTGCGCCACCATCGTGCAGAGCTATCTGCTCCTCATCACCATGCCCATGGGCGGCCTGACTCTGGGTACTCAGCCTGTCATCAGCTTCAACTACGGCGCGGGCAACGCCCAGCGGATCAAGCGGGCCATGAAGTCTATCGTGGGGCTGT
Organism: uncultured Flavonifractor sp.; assembly: GCA_944385625.1. Taxonomy (GTDB): domain Bacteria; phylum Bacillota; class Clostridia; order Oscillospirales; family Oscillospiraceae; genus Flavonifractor. Next base: position 2,596 of record CALWXZ010000100.1, read on the forward strand.
GCCTCACCTTCTGTGGCCTGATGACGGTGGTGACCTACACCCTGTCCCCGGTGTTTGTAAGGCTGTTCACTCAAAGTCCCGAGCTGGTGGACCGGTCGGTGGGTTATATCAAGGTATTTACCGCCATGATCCTGCCCCTGGCCATCCAGTATCCTCTGGTGGACGAGACTACAGCCCTGGGCCATGTGCGGCTGGCCCTGTTTTGCTCCCTGTTCCGCAAGAGCGTATTTCTGGCCTGCCTGTTGTTGCTGCCCGCCCTGGTTTCGGCGGAGGCCACCTTCCTGTCCGAGCCCATTGCCGACGCGGTGGCGGCCACCGTCACCACCATCCTCTTCCTCCGCTTTTTCCCCCGTATTCTGGCGGAACGCAGGGGAGCGGTACCGGAACCATAAAAAGGTCACGGTCGAAAACGGATTTGGACTTTTTCGCACCTGCGGGTGTGAACTCTGGGAAACTTTTTTGACTGGCTGAACAAATACCCCCGCTTATTTACAAGCGGGGGTATTTGTGTTAACATAACGTATATATCTCTCAACCCCACCTAGGAGGACGATTATGAAGCATTTTATCCGGCGATGCGCCGCGGCGGGTCTGGCTCTGGCCCTGACGGTTACCGCGGCGTCGGCATCATATGCGCTGGGCTGGGACCTGCACACAGGCCAGGTGCCTCTGTCTCAGGGTGCAACCCTGGGCAAAAACATTTTCTGGAGCGACACCTACTCCGATCTGCGCCATGAGTACTACATATCCTACAGCCCCAATGAGAACGTGGTACCCACGGTGGCTTACGGCAACAAGGTGTTGGACCGGCTCTCCCTGACCAATATGGCAAAAATTCTGGAAAACCAGGGGAAGCGGGTGGTCTCCGGTATCAACGGCGACTGGTATGTGCTCTCCACCGGCTCCACCGTGGGCCTGCTGGTCACCGACGGCGTGGTCCGTGCCACCCCCTACTACAACAACGCCTGGGCCATCGGCTTCAACGCCGACGGCACCGCTTTCATCGGTCAGCCCGCGCTTTCCACCACCGTTACCTTCGGCGGCGCCGCCTACAAACTGAGCGGCGCCATCAACAAGGTGCGCAAGGTGACCGCCAGCGACACCAGCGGCGGCCTCACCCTGCTCACCTCCGACTTTTCCGCCACGACCCAGAACACCGCCCCCGGTGTGGATGTGATCCTGGCCCCGGTGGATGACGGCAGCGAAAACGCCGTTCTGGAGCCCACCATCGGGCGGGAGGTACACTATACCGTGGAGCAGGTGCTGGAGTCCACCGGCAGCATTGCCATCCCGGAGGGGAAGGCCGTGCTGACCATGAACGCCAAGGACAACGCCGACATCCTGGCCAAGCTGCGCGCCCTCCAGCCGGGAGATTCGGTTACCCTGTCCATCACCAGCGCCGATGAGCGCTGGAACTCGGTCACCCAGGCTCTGGGCGGCACCTACAAGATTGTCACCGGTGGCAAAGCGGCCTCCTCCGGATTGCCCTCGGAGCGGACCGCCTGGACGGCTGTGGGCATCAAGGCCGACGGCACGGTGATTTTCTATACCCAGGACGGGAAACAGTCGGGCTACAGCGTGGGCTGCACCCTGTCCCAGGTGGCCCAGCGGCTGGTGGAGCTGGGATGCGTGGACGCCATCGCCATGGATGGCGGAGGTTCCACCACCATCGGCGTCACCTATCCGGAGACCGATGGGATGCAGGTGGTCAACCGGCCCTCCGACGGCTCTCAGCGGGCCAACAGCACCGCCATCTTCCTGACCACCACCCTCCAGCCCACGGGGGAGCTGTCAAGCTACTATGTGACGCCCACCGATTCCATGCTGCTCTCGGGAGCCACGGTACAGCTGTCCGCCACAGGTCTGGACACCAACTATTACCCCACCGCAGGAGGCACGCTCTCCTGGTCGGTGTCCGACGGCGGCGGAACGGTGAGCGACAGCGGCCTGCTCACCGCCGGCAGCAAGAGCGGCTTCTACCAGGTCACAGCCTCCGACGGCACACACTCAGGCACCGCCTATCTGACCACCGTGGCTACGCCGGATGGGATCACCCTCTCCAACGAATCCACCGGCTCCAAGGTCACCGCGCTGAATCTGAATCCGGGCCAGCAGATCAATCTGAAGGCCTCGGCCACCTACCGCACCCTGGCCCTTACCGCCCAGGACACCTGCTTCACCTGGTCCCTGGATTCCGGGCTGGGCACGGTGGACGCCAACGGCGTACTGACAGCATCCCAGAACAGCGGCAGCGGCAAGCTTACCGTCTCCGCCGGCGGCAAGAGCGTCACCATTCCGGTGACCATCGCCAGCCATATCAAGACGTTGGACACCTGTGAGGGCGATTTGTACACCTTCCGAAGCACCGATACCGCCACCGCCGGGCGGGAAACCGGTCTGGACTTTGTACACAACGGCAGCCAGAGCCTGAAGCTGTCCTACGACGCCTCCGGAGGCTCCGCCAGCCTGGCCACCACCCTGGCCATCCCCGAAGGGGAGAGCTGGCTGGGTATGTGGGTGTACGGCAACGGCTCGGGCAACACCCTGATGGCCACCGCCGCCGATCAGGATGGACAGACCCAGCAGTTCCTCCTGACCGCCCTGGACTTTACGGGCTGGAAGTATGTGATGGTCCAGCTGCCCACCGGCGCCGCCTCCCTGACCAGCCTGGATGTCATCTACGGCGGCGGAGCGGAGCGGCAGACCGGCTCCATCTGGCTGGACCAGCTGGTTACCGCCAATCAGAAGATGACCGACACCACGGCCCCCACAATCTCCCTCTCGGTCAAGGGTACTCAGCTCACTGCCACGGTCAAGGACGATCTGGATCAGACCATTCCCCAGGGCAACCTTACCCTGACCTATGACGGAGAAGCTCTGACCGGTACCTGGAACGAGAGCGCCGGCACCCTCACCGCCGCCCTGCCCGCCGCCGACAGCGGCTACCACCGGGTCACCGTCACCGCCGCCGATGCCAGCGGCAATTTGGCCCGGGCCTCCGCCGACATCAAGCCTGCCTCTGATCGGACCAGTCCCTTCGGCGACATGACCGGCCACTGGGCCGAACCCTACGCTACCTTCCTGTACGACCAGGGAATCTCCCAGGGCACCGGCGGCAGCACCCCCCAGTACGAGCCCAATAAGAACATCTCCCGGGCGGAGTTCTTCGCCCTGGTGGCCCGGTGGATGGGCCTGGATCTGGAGCAGTACGCCAACGTGGAGCTGCCCTTTGCCGATGCCGACTCCATCCCCTCCTGGGCCCTCAACGAGGTCAAGGCCATGTACAGCCTGGGCATCCTCCAGGGCGCCTCCAGCGGCGGCCAGCTGCTGGCCAACCCCATGTCCACCATCACCCGGGCCGAGGCCATGACCATCCTGGGCCGCACCCAGGCCAAGGGCTATGCCGCCAATGCCCTGACCTTTGCCGACGCCGGTCAGGTTCCCTCCTGGGCCCTCTCCTACGCCGAGATCCTGGTGACTCAGGGCGTGGTCAGCGGCAACAACAATCTGATCCGTCCCGCCGACTCCATCACCCGGGGCGAGGTGGCCAAGCTGCTGTACGCCATGCTGTAACGCCTAAAGGCAAGAAAAAAGTGCGCGTTAAGCCCACTTTTTTCTTGCCTTTCTTACTTCGGCAGCCTGCCATACCGCTCCATCTGGCGGCGGAGCCGGGCTGCCAGTTTCGGGCTGTCAAAGCCCTCCGGCGCCCGCCAGGCCCAGTTGCCCCCCAGGGTGGAGGGGGTATTCATCCGGCCCTCCGAGCCCAGCCCCAGCACGTCCTGCATCTGCACCACGGTCCAGCCAGCCGCACTGGCCCAGACCGCCTCCATCATGCCCCAGTTTTCCCCCTCCCCCTCATCCAGATGGAGATAGGACCGGGCATAGGCCGCATCCTCCGGACGGGCGGTGGCCAGCCAGCCCATAACAGGCTCATTGTCATGGGTGCCCACATAGGCCACGCAGTCTGGAGGATAGTTGTGGGGCAGATAGGCCGGACCCTCCCCGTCCCGGCTGTCAAAGGCAAACTCCAGCACCTTCATGCCGGGAAAGCCGGCCTCCTCCCGCAGCCGGTGGACCGCTGGAGTCAGAAAGCCCAGATCCTCCGCGATGATATCCTTTTTTCCCAGCGCCTGTTCCAACGTACGGAACAGCTTGATCCCCGGCCCCGGCCGCCAGCGGCCATTCTTCGCCGTGGATTCCCCATAGGGGATGGCATAGTAGGCCTCAAAGCCCCGGAAATGGTCCATGCGCAGTACGTCGCAGAGCTCAAATTGCCAGGCGACGCGGTGTACCCACCAGGCAAAACCATCCCGCTCCATAAAATCCCAGTCAAAGAGGGGATTGCCCCACAGCTGGCCGGTGGCGGAAAAGCCGTCCGGCGGGCAGCCCGCCACCTCTACGGGTTTCCGGTCCCCGTCCAGCCGGAACTGCTCCGGGTGGGCCCACACATCCGCGCTGTCGGCGGAGACATAGATGGGCAGATCCCCGATGATCCGGACGCCTTGCCGGTTGGCGTACCGCTTGAGTGCGCTCCACTGCCGGAAAAAGAGGTACTGCGTCCCCCGCCAGAAGTCCAAATCGGCAGCCAGGTTTTCCCGAAGCAGGCGGAGGGCGGCCCTGTCCCGGTCCCGGACCGCCGGGTCCCAGTTGGTCCAGGGCTTTCCCTCACAGGCCCCTTTGACGGCCATAAAGAGGGCGTAATCCTCCAGCCAGAAGGCGTTTCTCTCACAAAAAGCCCGGTAGTCCCCGGCGGGCCCGGCCAGCAGCGCCTTGCAGGCCTTTCTCAGCACCGGATAGCGGGTTTGATACAGCTTGCCGTAATCCACCCGCCCGGGGTCGTCCCCCCAGTCCAGGCCGTTGTAGTCCGATGGGCTCAACAGGCCGCCGGCGGCCAGCTCATCCAGATCGATGAGGTAGGGATTGCCCGCAAAGGTGGAAAAGCTCTGGTAGGGGGAGTCGCCGTAGCCGGTGGGACCCAGGGGCAGGATTTGCCACAAAGACTGTCCCGCCGCCCGTAAAAAGTCTACAAACTGCCGGGCGCAGGCCCCCATGGTGCCGATGCCGTAGGGTGACGGCAGGGAGGTGAGGTGCATCAGAATGCCGCTGCTGCGCATACCCTCACTTCCTTTCCAGTGCCCGCACAAGCTCCAGCAGACTGTCCCGCCGGTTGTCCTCCGGATGCTCCAGCACATGGCGGGCCAGCGCCCGCTGGGCCTGGCCGATGGCCTTTCCCCGCAGGCCCAGGGCCGCCAGCTCCCCGCCGGACAGGGCCAGGCGGTGTATGATCTCCTCCTCCGGGTGGCACACCCCCCGTCTCAAAACCCGCTCCACCGGCAGGCAGGCAATGGGGAACCCGGTGGCCTGACAGAAACCCCGCCAGCGGGGAACGGGCTGGGGTGGCAACGCCCGCAGGCCCGTCAGATCGGGGCAGCGGCGCACCGGCCACAGGTGGGCCAGCAGCCCCCAGCGGATCAGATCTCCCGCCCGCTCCGGATGGGGGGACAAAAGGGTCTTCTCCAGCTCCGCCTTGATCCGCTCCCCTGAGACCAGGGACATTCGTCCGGCACTGCGCCGGATGGCATCTTCCGTCTCCGGCTCGATGACAAAGCCCAGCTGGGCGGCAAACCGTACCGCCCGCAGCATCCGCAGGGCGTCCTCGGCAAACCGCCGGTCAGGATCGCCCACGCACCGAATCACCCCGGCTTGTAAATCGCGCTGCCCGTCGAAGGGGTCGATGACCTCCCCCTCAGGCCCCAAGGCCATGGCGTTGATGGTGAAGTCCCGGCGGGCCAGGTCCTGGGTCAGCCCCACATCAAAGCTGACCCCGTCCGGGTGCCTTCCGTCGGCGTATCCGCCCTCCCGCCGGAAGGTGGTTACCTCCACCGGACCGTCCTCGGTCAGGACGGTGACCGTTCCATGCCGGAGTCCTGTGGGAATGGTATGGGCAAACAGGGCCATCACCTGCTCCGGACGGGCGGAGGTGCATAGGTCGTAGTCCCCCGGCGTGCGGCCCAGCAGCAGGTCCCGGACGCACCCCCCCACCGGGTGGGCGCTGTGGCCCGCCTGCCGCAGGGTACTCAGGCAGCGGGCCACTTCCGCCGGAATGGGCCACCGTCTCATTTTCTCCACCACCTCCGGTATGTTTGGCTTGCTATTTACCTATAATGGACTATAATATAGTGTTGGACTTTTACCATTATAATCTGTAGAAAAGGGTGTGTAAACCCCATGACCAATC
>CALWXZ010000101.1 GCA_944385625.1 uncultured Flavonifractor sp.
GATCGTCTGCAGGAAGCCATCATTGCCAAGAAAAACCCCACCGTGGCGGGTCTGGACCCCAAGCCGGAGTATGTGCCGGCCCACATCCGCAAGGAGTGCTATGACAAGTACGGCGAGACCCTGGAGGGCGCCGCCGAGGCCATTTACCGCTTCAACTGCGGCCTGATGGACGCGCTGAAGGACATCGTGCCCGCCGTCAAGCCCCAGTCGGCCTACTATGAGCGGCTGGGCTGGCGGGGAATGGAGGTGCTGGAGCGCACCATCCGCTACGCCAAGGAGCAGGGCCTGTACGTCATCGCCGACATCAAGCGGGGGGATATCGGCTCCACCGCCGAGGCCTACTCCGACGGCTGGCTGGGCAAGACCAAGGTGGGGGAGCAGCTGCTCAGCGTCTTTGACGCCGACTGCGTCACCCTCAACGGCTACATGGGCTCCGACAGCGTCAACCCCTTCCTCAAGACCTGCAAGGAGCTGGACAAGTGTGCCTTTATCCTGGCCAAGACCTCCAACCCCGGCTCCGGCGAGCTGCAAAACGTGCCCGCCGGCGAGGGGGACACGGTGTACGGCCTGATGGCCGATCTCATCGAGAAGTGGGGGGCCGGCACCGAGGGCAAGTACGGCTACACCATGGCCGGGGCCGTGGCGGGAGCCACCCACCCCGACGAGCTCAAGCAGATCCGCGCCCGGATGCCCCACACCTTCCTGCTGGTGCCCGGCTACGGCGCCCAGGGCGGCACCGCGGAGGACGTGCAGTACGCCTTCCAGCAGGACGGCCACGGCGCCATCGTCAACTCCTCCCGGGGCATCATCTGCGCCTGGCAGAAGACCGGAAAAGACGGGCTGGATTACCAGGAAGCCGCCCGCAACGCCGCCGTCGCCATGCGGGACGACATCTGCCGCTTTACCACCATCGCCTGAGCGGAGCTGTCTATGTCAGAACAAGAGAGAGAGAAAAAGGGCGTCAGCGAGGACGAGGTCATCAAGTGGAAGATCGGCCAGAACAGGGACATGGACTGGCACAAGCTGCTGCAAAAGCAGATAGCCGCGGGCCTGGTGGCAGCGGAGGCATTTCACTGCCCCACCTGCGGCGCCATGCGCCGCAACCGGATCTGTCCGGTTTGCGGCAGCGTCATGGACCTGAAGACCATGACCGAGACGGTCCACGGGGACGAGTCCGCCAAATAAGTTGAAATGAGGGATACCATGCCCATTGAACAGATCTGTACCATTGTGGAAGCGGTCAAGCTGAACCAGTATGCCTACTCCTTCACCCTGGCGGTGGGGGACATGGTGAAGAAGGGGGGGCTGAAGGCCGGCCAGTTCCTCCACATCGCCTGCGGGGAGGGCCTGCTCCTCCGCCGCCCCATCTCCGTGTGTGTGTGCGGGGAGGACGAGCCGGAGGACACCGCCCGCATCGTCTTTGAGGTGCGGGGCGAGGGAACCCGCTGGCTGGCCCAGCGGCAGGTTGGGGACAAGCTCAATGTGCTGGGCCCCCTGGGCAACGGCTTCTCCATCACCCCCGACGACCGTCTGCTGCTGGTAGGCGGCGGCATCGGCGTGCCCCCCCTGCTGGGCCAGGCCGTCTATACCGCCAAGAAGGCCGCCGCCGTGCTGGGCTTCCGCTCCGCCGACCGGGCCATGCTGGTGGAGGATTACCGGGAGTGCTGTGAAGCGGTTTACCTTTGCAGCGATGACGGTTCCCTGGGCCGCCACGGCTTTGTGGATGCCCAGTTGAAGGACATCCTTGAACAGGACAAGGACTTTACAGCCGTTCTGGCCTGCGGCCCCAAGCCCATGCTGAAGAACGTGGCCAGGGTGGCGGCAGAGTACGGTGTGCCCTGTCAGGTCTCCCTGGAGGAGCGGATGGCCTGCGGCGTGGGGGCCTGCCTGGGCTGCGCCGTCCAGATGGCCGACGGCTCTATGAAGCACGTCTGTAAGGACGGCCCGGTATTCGACGCCAAGGAGGTGGACTGGAATGTCTAAGGTGGATCTGTCCGTCAATCTGGCGGGCGTCAGGATGAAAAACCCGGTGGTGGTGGCCTCCGGCACCTTTGGCTTCGGTCGGGAGTACGGCCAGTTCTACAACCTGGATGAACTGGGCGGCATTTGCTGTAAGGGCCTTACCCTTCACAGGAGGGAGGGCAATCCGCCCCCCCGCATCGCCGAGACCCCTATGGGTATCCTCAACTCCGTGGGGCTCCAGAACCCCGGCGTGGACGCCTTTATCGAGCACGAGCTGCCTGAGCTGAAAAAGCACGACCTGGCCATCATTGCCAACATCTCGGGCAACACCCCCGAGGAGTACGGCATCATGTGTGAGAAGCTGTCGGCGGCGGGTGTGGACATGATCGAGGTCAATATCTCCTGCCCCAACGTAAAGGCAGGCGGTCTGGCCTACGGCACCAAGCCGGAGCTGGCCGCCGAGGTCACGAAGATGGCCAAGACCCACTCCACCGTCCCCGTGATGGTGAAGCTCTCCCCCAACGTCACCGACATCACCGAGATTGCCAGGGCTGTGGCCGACGCGGGGGCTGACGCCCTGTCCCTCATCAACACCCTGCGGGGGATGCGCATTGACATCAACACCCGCCGTCCCATTTTGAAGATGAACACCGGCGGCCTGTCCGGCCCCGCCGTGCTGCCGGTGGCGGTGCGGATGGTGTGGGAGGTTGCCTGTGCCGTGGACCTGCCCATCCTGGGCATGGGCGGCGTGGCCAAGGGGGAGGACGCGGCCCAGCTGATGCTGGCCGGCGCCTCCGCCGTGGCGGTGGGCACCGCCTGCTTTGCCGACCCCTACGCCCCCATCAAGGTGCGGGACGGCCTGGGGGATATCGCCTCTGCCCAGGGGCTTGACAAGGTGTCCGACCTGACAGGCGGTGTGCTGCCCTGGTAATGTTCGCTTGATCCTGATCCAAAGAGGTGCGTATTTTGACTAAGGTTTATCTCATCCGCCACGCGGAGGCGGAGGGCAATCTGTACCGCCGGGTCCACGGCTGGTACAACAGCCTCATCACCGACAACGGCTACCGGCAGATCGCCGCCCTGCGGGGCCGGTTTGCGGATGTCCATATTGACGCGGTGTACTCCAGCGACCTGTTCCGCACCATGACCACCGCCACCGCCATCTATCCCAACCATGGGCTGGAGCTGAACACCACCCCGGCCCTGCGGGAGATCGGCGTGGGGGCCTGGGAGGACAAGCCCTGGGGGGAGCTGGAGCGGACCGACGCCATGCGGCTCATTCGCTTCAACCATGCCGCCCCGGACTTCCAGGTGGAGGGGGGCGAGACCTTCGCCCAGGTCCAGACCCGGATGAAGGGGGCGGTGCTGGCCATCGCCGCCGAGCATCCCCGCCAGACGGTGGCCCTCTTCTCCCACGGCTCGGCCATCCGCTGCCTCCAGGGCGCCGTCCGGGGTATGGGTCCCGGGGAGATGGACAGCCTGGGCCACAGCGACAACACCGCCGTTACCTGCCTGGAGGTGGAGGGGGATCAGATCCGCATCCTCTTTGAAAACGACAACTCCCACCTGCCTGAGGAGATCTCCACCCTGGCCCGCCAGAAGTGGTGGAAGTCCCGGGAGGAGAGTATTGCCGACGCCAACCTGTGGTTTCGCCCCCTGGACCTGGAGCGGGAGGAGACGCTCTATCTGGAGGCCCGGCACGACGCCTGGACCGACATCCACGGCGACGGCATCCCCTTTGACGGGGCGGGCTTCTGCCGGGACGCCAGGCGCTGCTGGGAGCAGGACAGAAAAAAGGCCCTGTGGGTGGCCATGCAGCGGGACGAGGTTGCCGGCCTGCTCCAGCTGGAGCCGGATCGTTTTGAGGATGAGGGCGTCGGCTACATTCCCTTTGTGTACATGACCCCCCGGCACCGCAAGCGGGGGCTGGGGGTCCAGCTCATTGGCCAGGCCGTATCGGTATACCGGCCCCTGGGCCGCACCCGCCTGCGGCTGCGCTGCGCGCCGGACAACGCGGTGGCCCAGCGCTTCTACAAGAAGTACGGCTTTGAGAAGGTGGGGGAGGAGCACGGCCGGGTGAGCCTGGATATTCTGGAAAAATACATCGGCTATGAGGCCAGAAACGGATAAGAGGAACAATATGAATGGTTTTTTGCCCGTCTCCAAGGCGGATATGCAGGCCCGTGGCTGGGACGGGTACGACTTTCTCATCATCACCGGCGACGCCTATGTGGACCATCCCACCTTCGGCTGCGCCATCATCTCCCGGCTGCTGGAGGCGGAGGGCTACCGGGTGGCCATCCTGGCCCAGCCGGACTGGCGCAGACCGGAGGCCTTTACAGCCCTTGGCCGGCCCCGGCTGGGGGTGATGCTGTCCGCCGGCAATCTGGACTCCATGGTGGCCCACTACACCGTGGCCAAGAAGCGGCGGCACGACGACGTCTATTCCCCGGGCAATCAGGCCGGCCTGCGGCCCGACCGGGCCTCCATCGTGTACGCCAACCGGGTTCGTGAGGTGTACGGGGACATCCCTCTCATCATCGGCGGGCTGGAGGCCTCCCTCCGCCGCTTTGCCCACTACGACTACTGGGAGGACAAGGTGCGCCGGTCGGTGCTCTTCGACAGCCAGGCCGACCTGCTGGTGTACGGCATGGGGGAGACCGCCACCCGGGAGATTGCCGCCCGGCTGGCCTCGGGCACCCCGGTGGGGGAGATCACCGATGTAAAGGGCACTGCCTTTATCGCACAAAACCCCGCCGCCTGCGCCTATCCCATGGTGGAGTGCCCCTCCTACGAGGAGGTGCGGGGGGATAAACGGCAGTACGCCGTGGCCAATCAGATCCAGTATGAGGAGCACGACCCGGTGCGGGGAAAGGCCATCCTTCAGCGCCACGGGGACCGGCTGCTCATCGTCAATCCCCCCGCCATGCCCCTCACCACGGCGGAGCTGGACTTTGTGGCCGAGCTGCCCTATGTACGAGAGCCCCACCCTATGTACGACCACATGGGGGGCGTGCCAGCCATTGAGGAGGTGCGCTTCTCGGTGGCCCATAACCGGGGCTGCTTCGGCGCCTGCAACTTCTGCTCCCTGGCCTTCCACCAGGGGCGGATCATCACCTCCCGCAGCCATGAAAGCGTGCTGAGAGAGGTGGAGGCATTGACCCGCCACCCCGGCTTCAAGGGCTACATCCACGACGTGGGGGGGCCCACCGCCAATTTCCGGCGGCCCGCCTGCAAGAAGCAGATGAAGGCGGGGCTGTGCCGGGGCAAGGCCTGCCTGGCCCCCGAGGCCTGTCCCAACCTGGATGCCGACCACACCGACTACCTGATGCTGCTGCGGAAGATCCGGGCGGTGCCGGGGGTGAAGAAGGTGTTCATCCGCTCGGGCATCCGCTACGATTATATGATGAAGGACAAAAGCGGAGAGTTCTTCGCGGAGCTGGTGAAGTACCATGTGTCCGGCCAGCTGAAGGTGGCCCCCGAGCACTGCGTCAATTCGGTGCTGGACTATATGGGCAAGCCCCATATCGAGGTATACGAGAAGTTTAAGCGCAAGTACGAGTCCCTGAACCAGAAGTACGGCAAGGAGCAGTATCTGGTGCCCTACCTCATGTCCTCCCACCCGGGCTGCACCCTGGAGGGCGCGGTGGAGCTGGCCCGGTGGCTCAACCGCACCGGCCGCCAGCCCGAGCAGGTCCAGGACTTCTATCCCACCCCGGGCACCCTGTCTACCTGTATGTACTATACCGGCATCGATCCCAGGACCATGCAGCCGGTGTATGTGCCCCGGGACCCCCATGAGAAGGCCATGCAGCGGGCCCTGATGCAGTGGAAGCGGCCGGAGAAGCGCCCCCTGGTGCGGGAGGCCCTCCACCGCGTCCACCGGGAAGATCTGATCGGCTTCGGCAAGGACTGCCTGCTCCGGCCGGAGAAGCACGGCAAGCCCCAGGAGGGCAGGCCGGCTGACCGGCATAAGACCGGTAAGAGCGGCAAGCCAGCGGCCCAAAAGGGGGCCAAGCCCCAGGCCAGACCGGCCCGCAAGGCGGGGTGGGCGGTGGCCAAGCCCAAGAAAAATGCCCGCCCCCGCAAGGGAAAGGGATGACAGAACTCCGGCAGAGCGCCCGCTCTGCCGGATGTTTTGTATGAAGAGGAGCGGCACGATGGCTATGGACCATTGAAGGTTCCGGAAGAAGTTGGTATACTAAACTTAAATACTCCCGGTGGGAGAAAAGAGAGGATGTATGCCTGTGAAAAGACGATTGTTATCCCTGCTGGCGGCGCTGGTGCTGATGCTGGGGCTGGTTCCCGCCGCCTCCGCCGCCCAGCCGGAGCTGGTCATCGCCATGCGCTATAACAGTCCCTGGTGCGTCATCGGCGATACCGTGACCCAGATTGACGAGTCCAGCAGCGCCGTGGTGCTTATGGCCGAGAGCGGCCGCACCATGCTGCCCATCCGCCGGATGATCGAGGCCTTCGGCGGCACGGTGGAGTGGGTGCAGGAGACCAACGGCGTGCGCTGCTCCCTCAACGGTACCTCGGTGGAGCTGGAGCTGGACTCCACCACCGCCCTGGTCAACGGGGATGAGGTGACCATGGACGTGCCCATGCGGGCCAGGAACAACCGCACTTTTGTACCGGTGCGCTTCGTCAGCGAAAACCTGGGCCTGACCGTGGAGTGGGAGGGCACCCATCAGATTGTGGTGGTGGCCAACGGCGGGTTGGACGGGAACAGCCTGACCAGCCTGCCCCAGGTCCAGAAGCTGGTGGAAAAGACCACCCCCAAGGAGGACCCGGTGACCCTCACCTCCAAGAGTTATACCCTGGCCTCGGGCACCGTCAGCGCCAACGTGATCTCGGTCAACATGAAAGATCCCCGGGTGAGCGTCAAGTCGGTCCTCACCGGCGGCAAGCTCAATTCCCCCCAGAGCTTCCAGTCCATCGCGGCCAGCTCCGGGGCGGAGGCGGTCATCAACGCCAACTTCTTTGAGAGTGAAAAGACCATCAAGGACCCCATCGGCCACCTGATGGTGAACGGCCAGTTTATGTATGCCAGCTCCGGTCTGTCCTCCCTGGGTATCACCGACACCAACGAGATGCGCTACGGCCGGCCCCCCGTCTTTGTGCGCATTGAGACGGTGGACGGCGGCGCCTACCGCTGGTGGGACGCCTATGAGGTCAATATGCTCAAGCAGTTCAGCGGCCAGGCGGTGCTCTACACCCCGGCCCGGGGCGCCTCCTTCCAGGTGACCTATCCCGGCTCCGCCCTGACGGTGGTGAACAACGTGACGGCCAGCTTCCAGATGGTATCAGCCGGCCAGACGGTAGCCATCCCCGCCAACGGCTATGTGCTCTATTCCAGCGATACCGTCACCAACTATGATTTCTTCAATCAGTTTGAGGCCGGTCGAACTGTGGCCCTGCGGCCCTACCTGCAGCGGGACGATGAGGAGGGCTTTGACCTGACCGGCGTACAGACCATGGTGTCCGGCTCCCCCCGGCTGGTGAAGGACGGTGTGAAGTATACCGGCCTGGATAACGGCTTCAAGGAGGCCCGTTTCACCACCGCCGTCACCCCCCGCACTGCGGTGGGTACCACGAAAGACGGCAAGCTGCTGCTGGTCAATGTGAAGGCGGCCAGCATCGAGCAGATGCGGGATCTGATGCTCTCCCTGGGCTGTGTGGACGCCATCAACCTGGACGGCGGCGGCTCCACCGCCATGTATTATAAGGGTCAGACTCTGGCCACCCCCGGCCGCAACCTGACCTCCACCCTCCAGGTCTTTGTCTCCGGCTGAGCGCACTTACCAGTGCCGGGCCTGCCGTAAGCGGCAGGCCCGGTTTTCATGTCTCCGCCGGGGCGGAAAAGGGAAGAAAAAATTTTTTGAAAAAATGAAAAAAGGTCTTGCAAGGACAGGGAGAGTCTGCTATTATATCAATAACAGTAATAGTTACTGTTAACACTAGAAAGAGTGGTGACCCATGAACGGAAAGCGATACTCACGTCAGCGAGAGCTGATCTATGAAGCATTGATGAATACAGACCAGCATCCCACCGCTGAAATGGTGTATCAATGGCTGAAACCCACCAACCCCAATCTGAGTTTGGGGACGGTGTACCGGAATCTCAATCTGCTGGTGGACGAAGGGGCCGCTGTGCGGATGGCCTTTCCGGTGGAGCGGTATGACGCCAATGTGGAGCCCCATCCCCACTTCCGCTGCGAGGTATGCGGCGGGGTGTTTGATTTGGACCTGCCCTATGACAAGGACCTGGACGAGAAGGCCCTGCTGGCCAGCGGACATGACATCCGCTCCCATGAGCTGATTTTTCACGGAGTTTGCGTCAACTGCAAACCAAAACATTGAGTTTTTCCCAATGATGTGGTAAGTTTAATCTGCACAAAAGTGCCCATACTGTAAACTGTATTTAGAAAGGAAGTATTCACATGGAGTTCAAGCTGTATCGTTGCGCCCACTGCGGAAATGTTGTTTTCAAGGTCGTTGACAAGGGCGTGCCCGTCATGTGCTGCGGGCAGAAGATGGAAGACATCACCCCCAATACCACGGACGCCGCCCAGGAGAAGCACGTCCCCGTGGTGGAGAAGACCGCCCACGGCAGCGGCAACTCCGTGACCGTCAAGGTGGGCGGGGTGGAGCACCCCATGCTGCCTGAGCACTATATCTCCCTGATCGCCGTGGTGGACGGCGACACCGTGACCATGAAGTTCCCCAAGCCCGGCGACGCGCCCGAGCTGAAGACCTTCTGCCGGGG
>CALWXZ010000102.1 GCA_944385625.1 uncultured Flavonifractor sp.
ACGAGATGATGAAGGTGCGCAACCTGGGCCGCAAGTCCCTGGAAGAGGTCATCAACAAGCTGGCCATGATGGGCCTGCACCTGGCCGACGAGGAGAACTGAGGCCAGGGAAGAGGGCGGCCCGGGGGCACGTAACGTCCCCTCCCGGGCCCGCAGGCCGTTGGGCGCTCTCTTCAGGGGAGATTTCCCCCCGGACGAATTTCAAATGTGGAGTTCGCCTTGGCGAACATCCGATAGGAGTTGGATTTCATGTCTCACAACCGTAAGCTGGGCAAGCCCACCGATCAGCGTCTGGCCATGCTCCGCGCCATGACCACCTACCTGCTGGAGAATGGTCAGATCAAGACCACCTATGCCCGTGCCAAGGAAGTGGCTCCCATGGCCGAGAAGATGATTACTCTGGCCAAGAACGCCAACCTGGCCAATTACCGCAAGGCCCTGTCCTACCTGACCAAGGAGGACGTGGCCAAGAAGACCTTTGACGAGCTGGGTCCCAAGTATGCCAGCCGCAACGGCGGCTATACCCGCATTGTGAAGATCGGCCCCCGCCGCGGCGATGCCGCCGAGATGGCCATCATTCAGCTGGTGTAAGTTCACTTTTGAGAGCGACCTGCCTGCGGGCGGGTCGCTTTTCTTTTTGCTTGCATTCAAAGAAATGATATGGTATACTAAGCAACAATAAACCATAAAGGAGACGGTGAGCCCTCGTGGACGAACCTCCGCCCAGTTGTAATTGCAAAATAGACCATGTGGAACGGGACAGCCTTACCCTGTAGAGGGGCTAGGGTTGTCCTTTTGCGCGTTTCCACAGCAAACAAAGAGATGGAGTTGATTCTTTTCCTATGCCTGACAGTTCCAATTTAAGCATGATTCTGATTCTGGTGGTCCTTGTGATCCTCTCGGCCTACTTCTCCGCCACGGAGACGGCCTTCACCTCCCTCAACCGCATCCGCCTCAAGAGCAAGGCGGACGCAGGCAACCGCCGGGCGGCCCTGGCACTGCGGATGGTGGACCAGTACGACAACCTGCTCTCCACCATTCTGGTGGGCAACAACATTGTCAACCTGTCCGCCTCCTCCCTGGCCACCGTGTTTTTTACGGAGGGACTGCGGCTGCAAAACGGCGCGGTGATCTCCACCGCCGTCATCACCATTGTGGTGCTGGTGTTCGGCGAGGTCTCCCCCAAGAGCCTGGCCAAGGAGTACCCCGAGAGCTTCGCCATGTTTTCCGCCCCCATCATGCGCATCCTGATGGTGATTCTCACCCCGGTGAACTTCCTGTTCAGCCTGCTGAAAAAGCTGTTGTCCATGGTGTTCCACAAGGAGGGGGACGGCGGCATCACCGAGGAGGAGCTGGTGACCATGGTGGACCAGGCCGAGAGCGAGGGCGGGCTGGACCAGCATGAGAGCAAGCTCATCCGCTCCGCCATTGAGTTCAACGACATGGAGGTGGACGAGATCCTCACCCCCCGGGTGGATATCGTGGCGGTGGAGGACACCGATTCCATGGACGACATCGCCCAGGCCTTCGCCGAGAGCGGCTACTCCCGCCTGCCGGTGTACCACGAGGACATTGACGATATCATCGGCGTGATCCATGAAAAAGACTTCCACGCCGCCCGCTACCGGGGCCAGAACGACGTGAAGGCTATCACCGGCCCCATGCTGTATACCACCGGCAACACCAAGATTTCCGAGCTGCTGCGTATCCTCCAGCGGGAGAAGGCCCACATGGTCATCGTGGTGGACGAGTATGGCGGCACCGAGGGCCTGGTGACCCTGGAGGACATTGTGGAGGAGCTGGTGGGCGAGATCTGGGACGAGCACGACGAGGTCATCGAGGAGTTCAAGAAGCAGGAAGACGGCAGCTATCTGATCTCCTGCTCCGCAGACCTCACCGACCTGTTCGACCTGTTCTCCATCAAGGGGGAGTGCGACGCCAACACCATCTCCGGCTGGGTGATGGAGCAGATCGGCCGCATCCCCGAGGAGGGGGACCACTTTGTCTCCGACGGGCTGGATGTCACCGTCACCAAGGTGGACCACCGCCGGGTATTGGAGATCCGGGTGGAGCTGCTTCCTGAGCCGGAGGAGGAGAAGAAAGAGAAGGCGAAAGACCAGTGAATACCTCTGAGCTGAATCTGGCGGCCCGCCTGCGCCATGAGCTCCACGCCCATCCGGAGCTGTCCGGACAGGAGAAGTGGACCAAGAGCCGCCTGATGGAATTTCTGAACGAACATACTCACCTGGAGGTTTTTGACCGGGGCAGCTGGTTTTACACCCTGTGCCGGGGCAGGGGGGAGGGGAAGATCGCCTTTCGGGCGGACTTTGACGCCCTGCCCATGGAGGAGACCTGCGATGTACCCTACCGCTCCCAGTGCCCCGGCGCAGCCCACAAGTGCGGCCACGACGGACACAGCGCCGCCCTGGCTCTGCTGGGGCTGACTTTGGAGGAGTCCGGGGCGGACCGGGACGTATACCTCATCTTTCAGCCCGCCGAGGAGATTGGAGGCGGGGGAGAGGCCTGCGCCGCCCTGCTGAAGGAGGCGGGTATCGGGGAGGTGTACGCCTTCCACAATATGCCGGGCTATCCTCTCCATACAGTGGCCCTGCGGGAGGGCACCATGAACTGCGCCTCCAAGGGTGTGACCTACCGCTTCCGGGGCACACCCACCCATGCCAGCACCCCGGAGCTGGGCCGCAATCCCGCCCAGGCGGTGGCCCGGATCGTGGGGGCCCTGCCCGGCCTGACCCGGCGGGAAGACCACCGGGGACTGGTGATGGCCACCGTGGTCCAGATAGACGTGGGGGAGCCGGCTTTCGGCATTTCGGCCTACCGTGGGGAGCTGCTGCTCACCCTGCGGGCCCAGTACCAGCAGGAGCTGGATGACCTCTCCCGGCAGGTGGAGCAGCTGGCCCGCCAGGCGGCGGAGGTGGACGGACTTACCCTGACCATCGAGGAACAGGACGTGTTTCCCGAGACCTCCAACCACTCCACCGGTGTGGCCCGGGTGGAGCGGGCAGCCCGGGCTCTGGGTCTGCCGGTGGTGGAGATGGCGGAGCCCATGCGGGCCTCCGAGGATTTTGGCTGGTATCTCCGTCAGGCGGAGGGGGCCATGTTCCTGCTGGGGGATGGGGAGGACCACCCGCCCCTTCACAGCGCGGACTTCGATTTCCCGGACGCTCTGCTGGAGACGGCCTGTAAGATGTTTCTGAATTTGATCTGAGCGAGAAAGGCAACGACGCCCTGCGGCCACAGCCGCAGGGCGTCATTCTGTTCAGCCACGGGTGCGCGCCCAGTAGGCGGCCATACTCTCCCCGGGCTGGCCGGTGACCTCATGGGAAAGGTAGACGTGTAGCTCCTCTGGGGGCGTCCAGGTCAAGGCGGCCGCTTCGCTGGGAAATTCCACCTCAGCGTAGAAAAAGCCGGTATCCAGCTGGGGGTCCACCGCGTTGACCTCCAGAGTAAGCCCGCCGGGCAGGAGATAGCGGCGCTGCTCCTTCTGGATCATGGGCTTGCCCAACATGGCCCGCAGGCGCACATACCGGTCCCGGTCCACCTCCACCTCGATCTCCTCCCGCACCAGACCGGCCCCGCCCTTGAAACAGAGCACATAGGCGGTATTGCCTCCCTGAAGGGCCTCCTCCCGGATACGGATGGCGGGGCGGATGGAGAAGTAGCCCTGCTCCATATGCAGGACAGCGGCGGGGGTCAGCTGGGGCCAGCCGTCCACCAGCCAGCGGCGTTCAATTTCCACCACAATCCCTCCTTAAAAGGGCAGGGCCACGATGGCGGGTACCAGGATGGGTACCGCCAGGGAGAGCACCACGCCGGAGGTAAAGGAATAGATGGTAATGCGCTCATGGGTGGCGCCCACCACCACCGGAAGCACCGTATCCATGGCGGCGGCGCCGGGCAGGGCGGCGCACTCCACATAGCCCACATACCGGGCGATAAAGGGGATGGCCAGAATGGAGAAGATCTCCCGCATCACATTGGACAGGAAGGCCACCGCCGATACCGACAGGGAGTAGGGGGCCAGCAGGGTGGGGGCCAGGGAGTACCAGCCCATGCCGGCGGAGGCGGCCATGGAGTCCTTGATCCCCAGAGGGAGGAGAAGCCCCGCCAGGGCCGCGAAGACCAGGGTACCCGCGCACACCGCCACCGGCACCAACAGCACCTGGAAGCCGGCGGTCCTGATGTCGCTGACAAAGGTGCCCTGTTTGCCCATGTCCATGCCCACCATAAAGAGGAGCAGATACAGGCCGAAGTTGATGACCGTGCCGCAGTGGGCGGTGACAGCGGGGGGAAAGACAAACCGGCCCGCCAGCATCCCCAACACCACGGCGATGACAATCCACTTGGTCAGGGAGTTATCCGCCTTGCCGGCGGAGTGGGCGGCCTCCTGCCCGGCCCCACCGCTGCCCCGGGGCAGACCCACATGGTCCAGTTTCAGTACAAACCGGCGCAGCAGCGTGAGAAAAAGGATGGAGCCGAACATGGCCAGCACCGTGATGAGCAGAGCGGCCAGGCCGATCTGCCCCAGGGAGGCGATGACCTCGTCATTGGCGCCCAGATTGACGCCCAGGGTGACAATCAGGATCATCAGGGCTACAAACTGTAGCTTCCCCACCCACACCAGGGGGCGGCTGCGTATGCCGGGCCGGGAACCGATCAGCGCGCCCAGAATCACCAGGGCGATATAGACGGCCAGATTGCTCAGAGTGCTGAGCGTAGTCTCCATACCAACGCATCCTTTCTCTATCAACAAGATCTGTGGAAAGAAAAGCCGGCCAACCGGTCGGCAGGGCCATTCTAGCATATCTCCTGTGGAAAGTCCACCCCAGAGCCGGAGCGGTGGGAAGGGATGGAAGATCTGAATATGTAAAACCCATAAGTTTATAATAGATACCAATATGCTAAAAACTGGTCCGCAATTCCGGATAAAATTTTCTGAATTGCACAAAAAAGGGAGCGGAATTTTGGGGGGCATACCCCATTTTTCACTTGCATCTGCCGGTCAAATGGGGTATAGTTTGGGTAAGCAAAAAAACAATTTGTGCAAAAAAATTTTTGTGAGGCGATTGGAATGGGTACACCAAAAACGAAGAACTCCGATACCGTGTTCCAATGGAACGGTATCCCCCAGCCGGGTCAGCTGATCCCCCTGGGACTTCAGCACGTGGTTGCCGCGGTAGTGGGCATCATCACCCCCGCTATCCTGGTCTCCAACACCTGCGGACTGAGCGAGTCGGAAAAGACCCTGATGATTCAGGTCTCCCTGATCCTCACCGCCATTGCCACGCTGCTTCAGCTCTTCCCCATCTTCCGGCGCATCGGCTCCGGACTGCCCGTCATTATGGGCATCAGCTTTGCGTACATCCCCACCCTTCAGGCCATCGGCGAACAGTTTGACATCGCCACCATCCTGGGCGCCGAGATCATCGGCGGCATTGTGGCCATTGTCTTCGGCGTCTTTGTCAGATGGATTCGCCCCCTGTTCCCGCCCCTGGTCACCGGCACTGTGATCTTTACCATCGGCCTGTCCCTCTATCCCACCGCCGTCAAGTACATGGCCGGCGGCGCGGGCACCGCCTGGTTCGGCAATGTGAAGAGCTGGGTGGTGGCGCTGATTACCCTGGCGGTTGTGGTCATCCTGTCCAACTTCACCAAGGGTATTTTCAAGCTGGGCGCCATCCTGGCCGGTATGATCGTGGGCTATATTGTGGCCTATTTCATGGGCATGGTGGACTTCTCCAGCGTGGGTACCTCCTCCTGGTTCGCCCTGCCCGAGGTCATGCCCTTTGAGATCAAGTTTGTGCCCTCCGCCTGCGTCTCCCTGGCCATTGTCTATGTGGTCAACGCAGTGCAGACCATCGGCGATCTCAGCTCCACCACCATGGGCGGCATGGACCGGATGCCCACCGACCGCGAGTTGTCCGGCGGCATCATCGGCCAGGGTATCATAAGCATCCTTGGCTCCTTCTTCGGCGGCCTGCCCACCGCCTCTTACAGCCAGAACGTGGGCATTGTCACCGTCAACAAGGTCATCAACCGGGCCGTCTTTACCCTGGCCGCCGGAATTCTGCTGGTGGCCGGCCTGATGCCCAAGTTCGCCTCCCTGCTCACCACCATTCCCCAGTGCGTCATCGGCGGCGCCACCATCTCGGTGTTCGCCACCATCACCATGACTGGTATCCGCATGATTACCGAAGGCGGCTTCACCCCCCGGAAGAGCTCCGTGGTGGGCCTGTCCGTGGCCCTGGGCGTAGGTATCACCCAGGTGAGCGGCTGCCTGGCCGGCGAGGGCTTCCCCGCCTGGGTCAACACGGTGTTCGGCTCCTCCTCCGTGGTGGTGGCCACCATCATGGCGATCATCCTCAACCTGGTTCTGCCCAAGGAAAAGGCGGACAAGTAAAGCTGTGTGATACGGCAAGGGCCCGGCTCCTGAGGAGCCGGGCCCGATGTTTTTTATTCCTTGGCCTCATCGATGTAGCTGTACAGGGTGTACTTGGAGATGCCGAAGAACTTGCATACCTTGTCGCCGCTTTTGGTAATGAGGAAGGCGCCGGTGTCGTTGAGGAACTGCACCGCCTTGACCTTGTCCTCCTTGTTCATCAGAGCCACAGGCTTGCCCACGATTTTCACACTCTGGGCCATCAGCTCGTCCAGCAGGTCGGACACGTTGCGGGAGATGGCTTCCGGCTCCTTTTCGTCCTTTTCCGTGGCGGTAAACTGCTTGATAGCGTTCTCCATGGCAAGCATCAGGGTGATGTCATAGTTGATGCCGAAGATGCCGATGGGCGTCCCATCGTCATCCCTGATATAGATGGTGGTGGATTTGAGGATCTTGCCGTCCTTGGTGCGGGTCAGGTAGCACAGGTGATCCTGGAGCTGGTCCTGATTGCCCCGCAGGGCTTCCAGCACCACATGGGACGGGCCGTCCCCCACCTTCCGGCCGGTGACCTGTCCGTTTTCAATGGCGACGATGGAGCTCTCCGGATCATTGGTGGCAAGATCGTGAACCACCACCTCGCAGTTGGGACCGAACTGGCTGGCCAGTCCCTTGGCCAGCTTGAAGAGAAATTGCAGGGTGGATGCGTCTGGCATATGGATTCCCTCCTTTCGCAGGCCTGCGGCAGAGCGGCGGGTGGGCCCCGGAGGGATAAAAGCCGGGGCGCGCCGGTTCAGCGGCAGACAGTAAGTGATATCTTTTTTATTTTACCACATTTCAGCAGAGATTCAACTCATTTTGCAGACCTAAAAAATTTTTTGTTTTTCAAACAAAAGTGTTGCATCGCCGTTGGAATTGTGATAATATAGGTGCAGCAAAAGAAAGAAACTGTATAACATTCACAAATTCTCATATAAAAAGTTGTGGCTGCAACGGAGTGCTTTCGCGCACGGGCTGGATGGACATTGGATTCGTCTGGGTTGCGGACGCAGCCCTGACAGAGACGAATCTGAATTGTCCGTTCCACCAGGAATGGACAATTTTTTTACGGAGAAACAGACAAAATCAAAGGAGGAACTTGTTATGCTGCTGGTCGGTAATGGCAGACTCATCACCCGGAGCGAGGAGCTCCCCTATCTGGAGGACGGCGCCGTGGTTCTGGACGGCGAGGTGGTCAAGGAGGTGGGCTCCCTGGCCGACATGAAGGCCAAGTACCCCAACGCCGAATTTGTGGACGCCAGGGGGGGCGTCATCATGCCCGGCCTTATCAACGTACACACCCACATCTATTCCGGGCTGGCCCGGGGCCTGTCCATCAACGGCTTCAACCCCACCAACTTCTTTGAGGTGCTGGATGGTCAGTGGTGGTACATCGACCGCCATCTGACTTTGGACGGCACCCGGGCCTGCGCCTACGCCACCATCCTGGACTGTATCCGGGACGGCGTGACCACCATCTTTGACCATCACGCCTCCTTCTGTGAGATCCCCGGCTCCCTCTTTGCCATCAAGGACGTGTGTAAGGAACTGGGTATGCGGGCCAACCTGTGCTACGAGGTGTCCGAGCGGGACGGCCAGGAGAAGTGCGACCAGTCCATCCAAGAGAACGCCGACTTCGCCAAGTGGGCCAAGGAGCAGGATGACGACATGATCCGCGCCATGTTCGGCGGCCACGCCCTGTTCACCATCTCCGACAAGACCTTTGAGAAGATGGTCAAGGCCAACGACGGCATGACCGGCTTCCATATCCATGTGGCCGAGGGCATGAACGACGTGTACGACTCCCTGCAGAACTACGGCTGCCGTCCCATCAACCGGCTGCTGTACAACGGTATCCTGGGCGAAAAGACCATGCTGGGCCACTGCATCCACGTCTCTCCCGCCGAGATGGACATCATCAAGGAGACCAATACCATGGTCTGCCACAACCCCGAGTCCAACATGGGTAACGCCGTGGGCTGCTCTCCCGTGCTCCAGCTGTACAACCGGGGCATCCTCATCGGCCTGGGTACCGACGCCTACACTCACGATATGCTGGAGAGCCTGAAGGTCCTGCTGCCCATGCAGCGCCACAACCTCTGTCAGCCCAACGTGGGCTGGTGCGAGTCCACCGGGATGCTCTTCCAGAACAACGCCAAGATCTGCGCCCGCTACTTCAAGAAGCCTCTGGGTGTGCTCAAGCCCGGCGCCGCCGCCGACGTGATCGTCATGGACTACAAGCCCTTCACTCCCTTCTCCGACGCCAACATCGACGGCCATATGCTCTTCGG
>CALWXZ010000103.1 GCA_944385625.1 uncultured Flavonifractor sp.
CTCGCAAGGCGCTCAGATAGAATACCACCTCACCGCCTTTTTGTCAACACCTTTTTCCCCTTTTCTCCATTTTATTTTCCCGTTTCCAGTTTTTGCACCTGGGCAGTCAGCTCCTCATAGGAAAAAAGGGCGTTAAGCACCTCCAGCATCCCGTTGGGCGACAGATGTCTGGGCAGCTTTAACTGCTCCATCAGCCTCTCCCGGCGGTCAGCCGAACCTTCTCCACCCGACAGGCCCAGCATCACCAGATCTGCTTTGGTAATCTTCCGTCCCTGGCGTACCGGCGGAGCATTTTCATCCAGAAAAGTGGCCCCCGCCCGGCGGAGGGCCTGCTCCAAAATCTGTGGGCGCATCCCCTCCACGCCCAGCTTTCCCTCCTTACCCGGGGTCCGCTTTCTGCGTTCCTTTCCCAGAATGTCGGGTACATAGGCGTGCTTGACCTGCTCCGGCGGGATACACCCTTTGAGAAAATTGCGGATGACAAAGCCCGCCCCATCCGGGTCGGTGAGGATAATGAGCCCCCGTTCCGCCGCCAGGCGGCGGAACAGGGCCAGCTTTTCGCCGTTTTTAAAAACCCCAAAACCCGAGGTCTCCACAATAATGGTGTCCACCAGCTGGGAGAGGGTATTTTTATCATACCTGCCCTCCACCACAATGGCTTCCTTGATCCGCAGCATATTCAGCTCCAGTGCAGGCAGGCGTATCCGGCATACCAGCCGTCACCCAGGTTTTCGGTATACAGTACGCCGGGGCGGGCGCTGCCCCGCCAGGGCTGATGATAGACCTTAAGCCGCTCCAGCGGCTGATCGGACAGCCAGGCACGAGCCGTACCATTGCCGAGGCACACGGTCAGCACCCCATCCTCCAGGCGAACGGCCTCCACTGTCAGCCCATTCAGAGGCTGGGTCGTCAACCCGTCCGGGGCCAGTTCCCCGGCCTGAGCCGCCTTCCGCAGGGCCTGAAACTCGTCCCGCCGCACAGCCAGCAGGTCACGCACCTGGGAGCGGATCACTTCCATCTGGTTTTTTCTTTTGTTAGCGGTCAGATACCACCCGACCGCGCCGGCGGCGGCCAGGACTACCCCAAAAATCGTGCGTTTTTTCATTGTCATCAGGCTCCTTTCTTCACAGCCAGCTCCATCAGCAGGCCTGTCAACAGTTCTTCCCCATCCGCGCCGGTAGATTTCATGGCCAGGTCGGTCTCCCCGCAGCGGACCACCGCCCGGCGGCACCACCCCAGGGAAAACCGCCGGGCCGACTGCATCAGCCGCTCCGCCGGATAGGCCGACCGCAGCCCCCACAGCTCCATCAGGTAGCGGCTGCCCTTCTTATGCTCCAGAGCCAGCCGGGCCGTGTAGAGCTGCCGCAGCTGCTTGCCCAGGGCCGCCAGCAGTTTGATGGGTGGCTCCTGCATATGGTAGAGATCACCCAGCACCGAGGCCGCCTTGTTAAAGTCGCCGGCGGAGATGGCGTCGGTCATCTGGAACACCACCGCGTCCAACTGAGGGGTGGCCACCGCGTCAATATCCGACCGGGTCACCCGCCGGTGGGAGGCATAGGCGCCGATCTTACCAATCTCTGAAATCAGGGTGTGCATCAAATCCCCGCACAAAAAAATCAGATATTTGGCGTCCTCGGTACCGATATCGTGGTCCAAGGCCTTGAACCGTCGGGCAATCCAGTCCACCAGGTCCCCCTGGTCCTGTCGGTTGAAGGCCACCACGCTGCCCTTCTCCTTGATGACACCGGCCAGCTTGGTGCGGGCGTCCGATTTATATGCAATCAGGTCGTACACAAAGACCAGACATACATAGTCGGGCAGATCCTTCAGGATGGCGGTCAGGCCCTCCTTTTCCCCCTTAAAGAGGTCGCAATCATTGACCACGATCAGGGTACGGGGACTCATCATGGGCAGGCAGTCCACCGTCTGGGACAGAAGTTTCAAATCAAATTCCTTGCCCTGAATCACATGGTAGTTGAAGGCCTCCATCCCCTGGGGCAGCAGCTTCTGTTTCATCTGCCCCAGATAGTAGTCCCGCAGATAGGCCTCCTCGCCGTGAAAGACATAGAGGCTGCCCAGTGTGCCGCTTTTCAAATCCTGTTTCAGCTTCTGCAAAGCGGCCGTGTCCGGTTTTCCCTTTGGCGGCATGGTATCTTCTCCTTATTCCGCAGTAATGGTAACGGTCCCCGACCAGTCGGTGCGGTAGATCCGGCAGCCGTACCGGGCCAGCCGGCCCAAGGTCTCCTCCGCCGGGTGACCGTAGGTATTGTATCCAACTGAAATGACGGCCAATTCCGGCCCGATGGCCTGGAGCAGTTCTTCCGATGAGGCGTACTTGGAGCCGTGGTGGCCTGCCACCAGCAGCTCGGTTCGAGGCAGGCCGCCGTATTTGACCAGCCTCTCCTCCACCGCGGCGTTCATATCCCCCGTCACCAGCACGTCAAAATCGCCCGCACTGGCCAGGACGGACAGCCCCTCCTCATTGCTTCCCCCGGAACCCAGGGGCGGGTAGATCCTGAGATCCGCCTCTCCCAGTCTTGCGGTGGCCCCATCGGCTATGAACAGGGTCTCCACCCCGTGGGTACCGGCGGCAGACTCCACCTGCGCCCGCAGGACGCTGTCCGGCTCCACATCGGGCAGGATCAGTAGTCCCACATCCATCCGTTCCAGCAGCTGGGGAAGCCCGGCTGCGTGATCGTCGTGGTAGTGAGTCAGAATCACCAGGTCAATATGACTCAGGCCCATGGACTGAAAATAATCCGCCGCGGTATTCCCGGCGTCATAGCCGCCGCAGTCGATGAGGGCGGTCTGTCCCTTGGAATAGAGGGCCACACTGAGCCCCTGGCCCACGTCCAGCACGGACACCGTCAGCTTTCCTCCGGTGAGGGCGGCAGCCTGGAGGACCAGGGCCCCGCACAGGGTTGAAGCGCTGAGACATACCGGCACCACGGCCCGCCCCCTGGGTCCCCGCCACAGAATCCACAGAAAGATAAGCCCATAGGTCAGGGCCATCCACAGCACCAGATAGATGGAGTGGACCGCCACCGAGGCAAAGGGCAGGCCGGCCAGGGCTGCGGTGAGCCACTGGAGGTACCACACCGGCAGGGAGACCACCCAGGCCAGGGCCGCGGCCACAGCGGGCAGCACAAGCCCCGCCAGCGCTGTTACCAGCCCGCCCAGGAAGGCGTCTGATACCGCCCACAGGGCGAGCAGGTTGGTGAGGGGGGAGATCAGGGACACGCTGTCAAAATAGAAGGCCATCAGAGGTGTGGTGAACACGATGGCCCCCAGAGTGGTGGCAATACTGGCAATGACAACCCGGCTCACCCGGCAGCTCAGCCGGAGCCAGAAGCCCTTGGGCCTGCGGGGCAGCCGGTTCCCCCATTTCTGACACAGGGGCCCGGTAAAGAGGAAGATCCCGGCCACCGCCCCAAAGGACAGCTGGAGGGACACGCTGGTGGCAGCGTAGGGATTCATAACCAGCAGCACCATCAGCACGGCGCTGAGGGAGGTGGGCGGGTCATTCTCCCGGTCGGCCAGGGGCGCGATGAGGAGCAGGGCCTGCATCAGCGCCGCCCGCTGCACCGAGGGGGTATTGCCCGCCACGGCGCTGAAAAAGAAGAGCAGGCAGAGACCCACTGCCGCCGAAAGCCGCCTGCGGCGGCCCAGCAGCGTGGTAATCAGCCCGGCCAGGAAGGAGACATGGAGGCCGGAGACGGCAATCACATGGGCCAGACCCGACCGGCGGAGGGCGCTGTATTCCGCCTCGGGCAGTTGGGTCCTGTCCCCCGTCAGCAGCGCGGTAACCAGCGGGGCGGCGCTATCCGGGAAGGCCCGGGCAACGCTGTCCTTCAGCGCCCCGCTGAACAGGGCGGGCCAGCTTCCCACCGGCGCCCGCGCCGGCCGCTGCGCCGTCCACTCCTTCCCGCCGCTGGCGATGAGGAGCACGCCCTTGGCATAGTAATAGCTGGTGTCCTCCCCCGCCATGGTATCCGCCATCCGGAAGGAGGCGGTCACGGTCAGCCGGTCGCCGGGCCGCAGTTCCGCCGCCTCAGCTCCGTTCAGGTGGAGCAGGGTTTTGACCGCTCTGCCATCCGCACCAGAGACCTCCGCCAGCACGGAGGTGCCGTAGCTGTTTTCCTGGGGCCAGTCAACCACCGTGGCCGTCACCGTCCCCTCTGTACCGGCCAGCCGGAGGGCGGGCGCCCGGACCAGAGCCCAGTATACCCCCGTCCAGCACAGCCCCGCCGCCAGGCCGAAGCAGAGCAGCAGAATCCGCAGACGGGCCCTGCCCCGCAGCGCAAGTCCGGCCAGTGCCGCCAGAGCGCAGCACGCCCCCGCCGGTACCAGCGCCGCCTCGGGCAGCAGATAGACCGCCAGAAAGACCGCGCCGGAAAAGGCGGCGGCAAACCAGGCCAGCTTACGCACGGGGCGGCCCGGCGTTGTCGGTCCGCCCGGCCAGATAGTCAATGGAGGTGCGGTAGAGATCCGCCAGCTTGATGGCCGCCCACAGAGGCAGCTCCCGCTGCCCCAGCTCGTAGCGCCGGTAGACGCTGCGGTGCATATTCAGATAGGCGGCGATCTCCTGCTGGGTCTTGTCGTGATCCTCCCGCAGGTCCCGGATGCGCTGAAAATACATGGTCATCACCTTTTTTATGGTACCAAATGGAGCCATACAGCGCGGAATATGACTCCATATGGAGTCTCCCAATTTTGCAAAACGGCCCTGCCGTCCGTTGAGGGGCAGGGCCGGTATAGCCTCATTTTTTCCGAAGGAAGGAGAACTTGGTTTCGGAGCAGATCACGCCCACAAAGATCAGGGCGAAGCCCACCAGCATCAGGGCGGTGGGCTGCTCCCCGGCCAGGGCGATGGAGAAGATCACGCCGAAGGGGGCCTCCAGGGAGAGCAGAACGGCGGCGGTGGAGGGCGCGGTGTACTTCTGTCCAATGTTCTGGAAGAGCAGCGCGCCCGCCGAGGCGAAGATCACCAGATAGGCAAGGCCAAAGATCAGCTCCCCGTTAAACACCTGGGGAGAGACCGGAACGCCGGTGACCAGTACGCCGATCCAGGAGAAGACCGCAAAGCTGGCAAACTGGAGGGTGGTCAGGATGAAGATATCCCTGCCCTCGGAGAACTTGGCCACCGCCACAATGTGGGCCGCAAAGAAAAAGCCGCCCACGAGGGTGAGCACGTCGCCCATATTAAAGGCGGAGGCGTTGTCGCCGGTCACCGATACCAGTCCGATTCCCACGATACACAGCAGGGCGGCCAGCACGTTAAATTTGTCCGGCCGGCGCCTGGCCACAATCCAGTACAAAAACGGCACGATGACGCAGTAGACGGCGGTGAGGAAGGCGTTCTTGCCGGGGGTGGTCTGTTCCAGGCCAAAGGTCTGGAAGGCGTAGGCCACAAACAGGCAGAAGCCCATGACCGTTCCGCCCAGCAGATAGCTGCGGTCCATCACCTTCCAGCGGCGGACAAAGACCAGGGCCAGCACCAGCGCGGCAAAGCTGAAGCGAATGGCCAGCAGCCAGAAGGTGGGCAGCACATCCACACTGTTCTTCATCACCACGAAGGAGCTGCCCCAGATGATGGTGGCCAGAATAATCAGCGGGGTGGCCAGCTTGGCCAGGACGCTTTTTTCTTGGGTTTGGCTCATGGTTGTACCTCTCCTTTACCTATGGTAAAATGTGATTTGATCCCGACAAAGGGGGTATCCGAATGACAAAGCTGGGACGGGATTTCTTCGACCGGGACACTCTGGCGGTGGCCCGGGACCTGCTGGGAAAATATCTGGTGCGGATGTGGGAGGGAACGGCTCTGGTGGGGCGCATCACAGAGACCGAGGCCTACATCGGCCGGTGCGACAAGGCCTGTCACGCCTATGCCTACCGCCGCACCCCCCGCACCGAGACCCTGTTTGCCCCGCCGGGCACCGCCTATATCTACCTGATCTACGGGATGTACCACTGTCTCAATTTCGTGACGGAGGCCGAGGGAGAACCGGCCGCCGTCCTGCTGCGGGGGCTGGAGCCGGTGGAGGGCGTGGTTCCCATGAGCCTCAACCGGTTCGGCAAGCTGCCCGGAGAACTGACCCCCTATCAGAAGAAACATTTTCTGGACGGCCCCGGCAAGGTGTGCCGGGCGCTGGCCCTCACCCGGGCCCAAAACGGTCTGGACCTGTGCGGAGAGGAGCTGTTCCTCCATGACGGGGGCGAGGCTCCGCCTCCCTTCCACACCGGCCCCCGGATCGGCATCGACTACGCCGAGGAGGCCGTCCAATTCCCCTGGAGGTTTTATGTATGATCCTGTTTGACTTCGACGGCACCCTGGTGGACTCCAACGGCGTGTGGGAGGAGGTGGACAACACCTTCCTGGCCCGCCGGGGACTGACCCCCACCTGGGAGTACAGCGAGACGGTGGGCCACTCCATCTTCCCCCTGGCCGCCCAGTTCACCATTGACTACTACCACCTGGACACCACCCCCCAGGCCGTTATGGACGAATGGACCCAGCTGGGCCGGGAGGCCTATCTCTCCCAGGTGCCCGCCAAGCCGGGGGCTCTGGACTTTCTGGAGCAATGCCGGCGGCAGGGAGAGACGATGGCGCTGCTCACCGCCTGCGTTCCCCAGTTCTGCCGGGCGGCCCTGGAGCGGCTGGATATGGGGAAATACTTCTCCCGGCTCATTTTTGTCCAGGAGCTGGGGATGGTGAAAAAGGACCCGGCTACCTTTGTCCATGTGCTGAAGGAATTGGGGGCCGCGCCGGAGGAGAGCACCCTCTACGAGGACTCCCCAGGGGCCTGCGCCGCCGCCAAGGCGGCGGGGCTCACCGTGGTGGGGGTGTACGACCCCTTCTACGCCCGCTATGAGGACGAATTAAAGGCGCTGTGCCACCGGTATATCCACGGTTTTCCGGAATTGCTCCAGCCATAGTCTTTCTCCGGGCCGCCCTCCGGCGGCCCGGTTTTCTTATACCTTGGTCATATACTGGGAGGCGGATTTCAGCATCAGCTTCTTGGTGCCCACGCTGTCGAAGGCGATCTCCACCAAAGCGTCGCCCCCCATGGGGGTTACCTTGGTGATGAGGCCGTGGCCGAAGGCCTTGTGGCGCACCGTGTCCCCCATGCGGAAGGCTTCGCCGGCGGAGGCGCTCCGGTCTGCCGCAGGCGCGGTGGCGGGCTGGGCCGCCGGGGCAGTCGTGTGGCCCAGGGAAAAGCCGTGGTCGAAGGTGCGGCGCACCGGCGCGGTCTTTCGGGCGGGGCGCTCCCCCTCGCTCCGCTCGCCGTAGGGCAGCCGGCCCGACTTCTCCACCAGCTCCGGCGGGATCTCACCCAAAAAGCGGGAGGGCCGGTTGGAGTTGGTGCGGCCGAAGATCATCCGCTGGGAGGCGCAGGTCATGTACAGCTTCTCCTTGGCCCGGGTCATGGCCACATAGCAAAGCCGCCGCTCCTCCTCCATCTCCTCCGCCTCGCCGATGGCACGGATGCCGGGGAAGATCCCCTCTTCCACCCCCACCACAAAGACCACCGGGAACTCCAGGCCCTTGGCCGAGTGCATGGTCATCATGACCACGCAGTCCTCGCTGGGATCGTGGCTGTCGATATCGGTATACAGAGCGATCTCATCCAAAAATCCGGCCAGGGAGGGCTCCTCCACGGCGTTATCCAGGTAATTCTGGATGGAGGTGGCCAGCTCCCGCACGTTCTCCAGCCGGGTGCGGTCCTCAATGGTCTTTTTCTGCTCCAGCATGACGGCATAGCCGGTGCGCTCCACCACCTCCTCATAGAACTCCGGCAGGGGCAGCTCCCGGGACAGCTGGCGCAGATCGTCCATCAGCTCCACAAACTGGCCCAGCTTGGGGGCGGCCTTTTGCAGCTCCGGCCAGTCTCTGGCGTGGCTGATGACCTCCCACAGGGAGCGGCCCTCGGTCTGGGCGATGGTCTGGGCACGGTCCACCGTGGTGGCCCCGATACCCCGGGGCGGGTTGTTGATGATGCGGGACAGACGCAGATCGTCTCCAGGGTTGTTCACCGCGCTCAGGTAGGCCAGCATATCCTTGACCTCCGCCCGGTCAAAGAAGCGGATGCCGCCGATGATGCGGTAGGGAATGCCGTTGCGCTTGAAGGCCTGCTCGATCTGGTTGGACTGGGCGTTCATCCGGTAGAGCACCGCGTGGTCCCGCCAGCTCCGTCCGGCGGAGTAGCCCGCCAGAATCTGGGCCGCCACATACTGGGCCTCGTCGTGCTCGTTCATGGCGGTGTAGCACTGGATCTTCTCGCCCTCCTCGTGCTGGGTCCACAGCTCCTTGCCTTTGCGGCCCTCATTATTGCGGATCACCGCGTTGGAGGCTTCCAAAATGTTTTTGGTGGAGCGGTAGTTCTGCTCCAGCCGGATGACCCGGGCCCCCTTGTACTGGCTTTCAAAGGAGAGGATGTTCTCAATGGTGGCGCCCCGGAAGCGGTAGATGGACTGGTCGTCGTCGCCCACCACGCAGAT
>CALWXZ010000104.1 GCA_944385625.1 uncultured Flavonifractor sp.
GAGGCGGTAGGCGAGGGGGAGATCGTCAGCACCGAATTTGCCGCGGAGACGGCGGACGGGATGCTGACCGTGACCCTTCAGGCAGAGTGCCGGGAAGAGATCGGGACATTTGTGCCCGATTCCACTACACAAGAAAACGAGGCCGATCCATGATAGAACAGACCATCAATATCGAGCGGATGGAGGACGTGGTAGACGTCTTCGGCTCCTTTGACGAGAATATCAAACTGGTGGAGCATGAACTGAATGTGACGGTGGTGAGCCGGGACAACCAGCTGAAGGTGTCCGGCGAGGCGGAAAACGTGATGCACGCCGTCAAGGCCATTGAGGGCCTGCTGGGCCTGGCCGGGCGGAAGGAGACCATCACCGAACAGAACGTGCGCTACATCATCAATCTGGTAAAGGCGGGCAATGAGTCCCACATCAACGACATCGCCCGGGACGTCCTGTGCGTCACCGCCAAGGGAAAGCCTATCAAGGCCAAGACCCTGGGCCAGAAGCGGTATGTGGATGCCATCAAGAAAAATACCATTACCCTGGGCATCGGCCCGGCGGGCACCGGCAAGACCTATCTGGCGGTGGCCGCCGCCGTGGCCGCCTTCCGGGACAAGCAGGTCAACCGCATCATCCTGACCCGGCCCGCCGTGGAGGCGGGGGAGCGGCTGGGCTTTTTGCCCGGCGACCTGCAGAGCAAGGTGGACCCCTACCTGCGGCCCCTGTACGACGCCCTTTTTGAGATGCTGGGGCCCGAGACCTATCAGAAGTATGTGGAGCGGGGCAACATTGAGGTGGCCCCCCTGGCCTATATGAGAGGCCGCACCCTGGACGACTCCTTCATTATCCTGGACGAGGCCCAGAACACCAGCCGGGAGCAGATGAAGATGTTCCTCACCCGCTTGGGCTTCGGCTCTAAAATCGTTATCACCGGCGACATCACACAGATTGACCTGCCCCGGGATACCGTGTCCGGGCTGAAGGAGGCCATGCGGGTGCTGGACGGGGTGGAGGATATCGCCATCTGCCGCCTGAATGAGTCCGACGTGGTGCGCCACGTCATTGTCCAGCGGATCATCAAGGCCTACGAGGCCGACGAGAACCGCCGGGCCAAAAAGGAGGGCCGCAAGGCATGAACCACGAGATCATCATCGACACCGAGGTGGACGGGGCGGAGGAGTATGCCGCCCTGTTGCGGCAGGTGATCCCCACCGCGCTGGAGGCCGAAGGGGTGGACGTGCCCTGCGAGGTGGACGTGCTCTTTACCGACGATGAGGGCATCCACCAGATCAACCTGGAGCAGCGGCAGGTGGACCGGCCCACCGACGTGCTCTCCTTTCCCATGTTCGAGCTGCGCCCCGGGGAGCATCCCGGGGAGGAGGACGCCGACCCCGGTACCGGCCTGGTGCCCCTGGGGGACATGGTGATCTCTCTGGAGCGGGCCCGCGCCCAGGGGGAGGAGTTCGGCCACGGCACCCGCCGGGAGGTGGCCTACCTGGCCGTCCACTCGGTGCTCCACCTGCTGGGGTACGACCATATGGACGAGGGCCCCATGAAGCGGCAGATGCGGGAGCGGGAGGAGGCCATCCTGGAAGCGTTGGGTATTGGCCGGGAGTGATGCCTGCAAAAGCAAAGGAGAGCTGCCTATGAAGATGTCCCGTATCGTGGTTCTGACCGTGATCGCCCTGTTCCTGGGATTTGCTCTGGTGGCGAAGGCGCTGGAGAGCAAAGGCGGTCTGATGCCCGGCCATGTGGCCGGTCTGCTGCTCCTGCTGATAATCCCCGTGCGCTCCACACGGCAGGACGGCATCCGGCTATACAGTGCCCTGTTCTACCGGGTGGTGAGCCGTCCGGGACAGGAAAACGGGCCGAGGGTCCGCACGGTCCAGTTTTATCCTAAAAATTTTACCCCATTCCAGCCCTAAAATAGCTCAAGAAAGTTGAGGATCACCTATGGAAATCAAAAAATCCGGAATGATCAGCATTGTGGGCCGCCCCAACGTGGGCAAGTCCACCCTGACCAACGCCCTGGTGGGCGAAAAGATCGCCATCGTCTCCAACAAGCCCCAGACCACCCGCAACCGCATCAGCGCGGTGGTCAACCGGGGGGAGTGCCAGTACGTCTTTCTGGACACCCCCGGCCTTCACAAGGCCCGCACCCGGCTGGGCGACTATATGGTGAAGGTGGTCAAGCAGAGCGTGGCCGATGTGGACGCCATCCTGCTGCTGGTGGAGCCCATCCCACATATCGGCGGCCCTGAGGCCGAGCTCATCGCCCGCATCAAGGGGTTGGGCGTACCCTCCATCCTGGTCATCAACAAGATGGACACCGTGGAGAAGGAGGCCCTGCTGGCCGTCATGCAGACCTACGGCCAGGCCCACGACTTCAACGCCATCCTGCCCATCTCCGCCAAGGAGCACGAGGGGGTGGACGAGCTGCTGGACCTGCTGGCGGAATTTCTGCCGGAAGGCCCCCAACTCTTCCCCGACGACATGGTTACCGACCAGCCCGAGCGGCAGGTGTGCGCCGAGATTATCCGGGAGAAGCTGCTGCTCTGCCTGGACAAGGAGATCCCCCACGGCACCGCTGTGGAGATCACCCGCTTTTCCGAGCGGGACAGCGGGATCATCGACCTGGACGCCACCATCTACTGCGAAAAATCCAGCCACAAGGGCATCATCATCGGCAAGGGAGGCGCAATGCTCAAGAAGATCTCCACCCTGGCCCGCACCGACATCGAGGCCTTTATGGGCACCAAGGTGTTCCTTCAGACCTGGGTGAAGGTCAAGGAGGGCTGGCGGGACAACCTGAACCTCATCCACAACTTCGGCTACCGGGACGAGTAACGGCAGTTGCGGACCCCTAAGAGTGTTCCGGCCTGGCCCGGAACACTCTTTTCGCCGGACAGTGTGAAAGAGGGTATTGTTTATGAGTTGGAAACAAAAAGCGGGGGCGGTGTGCCTCGCCGCCGGGCTGCTGATGCTGCCGGCCTGCGCGCCCGCTGAAACAGCCCGGGAAGAGACGGCGTGGGACGCCTTCCTCACCCAGACGGATGAGCAGCACAAAACCAGCGCGACCCAGGCAGCGGCGCCAGACCTGACCGCCTATGTCTACCCCGATACGCTGGCGGAGGACTATGATGCCCAGAACCCCTGGTACCTGGACGGCGGGGAGGGCAAGTCCACGCTGACAGCCCAGGAGGCCAGGGAGGATGCGCAGGCCTTTTTCCAGCTGCTCCACGATTTTTACGGGGGATACGGCTACTTCGGCGGGGATGAGGCCTTTCAGCCCGCGCTGGAGCAGGTGCTGAACGATCTCTCCGGCAAGGCGAAGGTCAGCGCCAAAAGCCTCCGGCAGAGTTTGGAGAGCGCCCTGACACCGATCATCCTGGACGGCCATTTTGCCATCAATGGGTATTACCTCTGCGCCTCCCAGCGGCAGAATATGTACTATGTGCCAGATCTCTATCTGGATGATGAACAGGCAACGGCTATCGATTCCGCCTATGTGAAGCGCACCATCGGGCCGGACGGGGCCCTGAGCTGGTGCTTTGCCGCCCTGAGCAGCAATGGAAGCGACCTGCCGGAAACGCTGGGGGAGTACACCGGCCTGGACTGGACCCTGGCGGAGGCCGCTCCCGGCATCGGTTCTACCGTATATGAGCGGCGGGAGGTGGATGGCCTGACGGTGCTGGTGAACCAGGTCCTCTCCGATGTGGGGGCGGAGGGGGACGGCTGGGATGAGCGTATGGACCAGCTGAATGAGTTTGCCGGCAGCGGGGAGAGCTACCGGGGCCTGAGCGCGTTTGTCATCGATCTGCGGGGCAACATCGGCGGACAGCCCGCCCTTGCCCGACAGTGGTTCGAGGGCTTTGCCGGAACCGATCCCAATCCCTGCCAGAGCACCCTTATTCGCTGGTCGCCCCTGAACGGCTATATGGAGGCGCTGGGCTATTCGGTGCCAGAGAAGCCGGGGGAGCTTGTGATTCAGAAAACCGAAGGGACCTGGGTGGAGCAGAACAGCGTGATTTTCTGCCTGACCGATTATGCCACCTCCTCGGCGGGGGAGTGGTTTGTGGGGGATCTGCACACAATGAGTCATGTGGTCTTTGTGGGCAGCAACACCTGCGGGGCCACGCTGATGACCAACAATCAGACCTATTGTCTGCCCCATTCCGGTCTGAGCGTCTCTTTTGGCACCAGTCTGATGCTGACGCCCGACGGCAACCGGGAGGAGACCGGGTTTGAGCCGGACCTGTGGGTGCCGCCTCAGGACGCACTGGAGGCGGTATCCCGGCTGTGCGGCTATTACGGCCTGACCTCGTGAGGAGGGGCGCTTGCGCCCCATACCCCCCAATGGTATAATGCTGCTACAAACAACGGCGGGGAGGGGAAAAGATGCACATCGCCACACAGGGTCTGGTGCTGCGGGAGGTCAACTACAAGGAGGCCGACAAGATCCTCACCGTCCTTACCGCCGAGGGGGGCAAGCGCACCGTGAAGGCCAGAGGCTGCCGGCGGAAGAACAGCCCCCTGGCGGCAGCCGCCCAGCTGCTGGTGTATTCCGACATGACTCTCTTTGCCTATCAGGACCGCTTTACCCTCAACGAGGCCGAGTCCATCCGGCAGTTCTGGCACGTCAAATCCGACATGGAGCTGCTGGCCCTGGGCTCCTACTTTGCCGAGGTGATGGAGGCCGTCTCGGTGGAGGGGCGGCCCGACCCGGCCGCCATGTCCCTGATTTTGAACAGCCTCCACGCCCTGGACAAGCTGAACAGGCCCCAGGCCCTGGTGAAGGCGGCCTATGAGATGAAGCTCATGGCCCTGGAGGGGTACGAGCCCCTGGCCGACGCCTGCGCGGTGTGCGGCCGGCCCCACCCGGAAAAGCCCATGCTGAACCTGGCGGAGGGGGTGCTCCACTGCGCCGGGTGCAAAGGCGCGGTGGGGGAGGGAGCCTCCCTGCCCCTGACAGAGGGGGCATTGTCCGCCCTGCGGCACATCCTCTACGGCGAGGCCAAGCGGCTGTTCTCCTTTCAACTGGACCAGGGGGGGCTAAACTGCCTGGCCCGGGTGTGTGAGGACTTCCTGTGTACCCAGCTGGACCGGGGGTTTGGCACCCTGGATTTTTATCATGAAGTGAAAGCGGGGATGTAACATGGAACTGTATGTGGCAGACGCCTTTACCGCCGTGCGCTTTTCCGGCAATCAGGCCGGGGTGGCCCTGCTGGGGGAGGGGGGCTTCCCGGAGGAGGGGCTGATGCGCTCGTTGGCCGGGGAGCTGAAGCACTCCGAGACCGCCTTTGTCCGCCGGACCGGGGAAAATTCCTTCCACATCCGCTACTTCACCCCCGCCGAGGAGGTGGACCTGTGCGGCCACGCCACCATCGCCGCCTTCACCGTCCTGCGGGACACGGGGGCCATTGTCCCCGGGGAGTACGCCCTCCATACCCGCTCCGGGGACCTGGAGATCGGGGTGGGGGCGGACGCGGTGTGGATGGACATGGCGCCTCCCGCCGACGGCCCCACCTTTACGGAGGAGGAACAGGGGGCGCTGTACGCCGCCTACGGCCTGTCTCTGACCGACCGGCCTGAGGGCCTGGAGCCCCAGGCGGTGAGCACCGGCCTTATGGACATCCTGCTGCCGGTGCGGGATCTGGAGACCCTGGACCGGGCGGTGCAGAATGAGCCCGAGGTCACCCGGCTGTCGGAGCACTACCATGTGGTTGGGGTGCATATGTTCTGCCCCAACACTCCGGACGCCGCCGCCCACTGCCGCAACTTCGCCCCCCTGTACGCCATCCCGGAGGAGGCGGCCACCGGCACCTCCAACGGGGCGCTGACCTACTACCTGTTCCGCCGGGGTCTGATCCGGGCCGGGGCGGACAACCGCTTTGTCCAGGGGGAGAAGATGGGTAAGCCCTCCGAGATTTTGAGCCGCATCACCGAAGATGAGAGCGGCGTCAAGGTACGGGTGGGCGGCCGGGCCCTCATCACCCTGAAATGTGAACTGATGGGATAAACCGCAGGGGTGGGACAGCGCCCGCCCCTCGATATCATGCGATTTGGAGAACCTACATGACCGATTTATTTGAAAAATCCATTCAGACCCTGGAGCTGCCCCGGGTGCTGGAAAAACTGGCCGAGCAGGCGGTGACCGAGGAGGGCAAGGACCGCTGCCTGGCCCTGCGGCCCCTGACTGACGTGGACGATGTGCAGCGGGCCCTGGACGAGACTACCGCCGCGGTGAACATGACCGCCCTGCGGGGCTCCCCCTCTTTCTCCGGCGTGCGGCCGGTGGGGGCCTCCCTCCAGCGGGCAAACATGGGGGGCGCCCTCAACACCCGGGAGCTGCTGGACATCGCCGCCGTGCTGCGCTCCGCCCGCTCCGCCAAGGAGTACGGCGAGGGGGAGGGGGACCGGGCCAAGACCTGCATCGACCACCTGTTCCGCTCCCTCACCTCCAACCGCTTCCTGGAGGAGCGCATCACCGGGGCCATTGTGGGGGAGGACGAGATTGCCGACGCCGCCAGCCCGGAGCTGGCCTCCATCCGGCGGCACATCCGGGCCACCGCCTCCAAGGTGAGGGACATCCTCAACCGGCTGATCTCCTCCAACCAGTCCAGATACCTCCAGGAGGCCATCATCACCCAGCGCAACGACCGCTATGTGGTGCCGGTGAAGTCGGAGCATAAAAACGACGTGCCCGGTCTGGTCCACGACGTGTCCTCCTCCGGCTCCACCTTCTTTATCGAGCCCATGGGAGTGGTGAAGGCCAACAACGAGCTGCGGGAGCTCCAGGCCAAGGAGGAGAAGGAGATCGAGCGCATCCTGGCCGAGCTGTCCGCCCAGTGCGCCCAGTACCGGGAGGACATCAGTCAGAACTACGACCTGCTCATCCTGCTGGACGTGATCTTTGCCCGGGCCAAACTGGCCTACCGGATGCGGGGGGCCGCCCCACGCCTGTCCGGCCAGGGCCTCTATCTGCGGAAGGCCCGCCACCCCCTGCTGGACCCCAACAAGGCGGTGGCCAACGATCTGATGCTGGGGGAGAGCTTCGACACCCTGGTCATCACCGGCCCCAACACCGGCGGCAAGACGGTCACCCTCAAGACCATCGGCCTTTTGACATTAATGGCCCAGTGCGGCCTCCACATCCCCGTGGGGGACGGCAGCTGTGTGAAAGTCTTTGAGCGGGTGCTGTCCGACATCGGCGACGAGCAGTCCATTGCCCAGAATTTGTCCACATTTTCCTCCCACATGGTGAACATTGTGGGGATTTTGAAGGAGGCGGACGAGCGCACCCTCATCCTCTTCGACGAGCTGGGGGCGGGCACCGACCCCATCGAGGGCGCGGCCCTGGCCGCCGCCATCATCGAGTCCGCCCGGGAGATGGGGGCGCTGGTGGCCGCCACCACCCACTATGCCGAGCTGAAGGTGTACGCCATGACCACCCCGGGGGTGGAGAACGCCTCCTGCGAGTTCGACGTGGACTCCCTGGCCCCCACTTACCGGCTGCTCATCGGCATCCCCGGCAAGTCCAACGCCTTCGCCATCTCCGAGCGGCTGGGCCTGCCCAAGTCCATCATCCAGAAGGCTGCCGCCCGCATCGACGCGGAGAACGTCCGCTTCGAGGATGTGCTCACCCAGCTGGACGAGCAGCGCCAGGAGATGGAGAAGGAGAAGGAGGCCGCCGCCAGGCTGCGCCGGGAGATGGAGGAGACTGCCAAGGCCTCCCGGGAATACAAGGCCCAGCTGGACGCCCAGCGTCAGAAGGCGGTGGAGAAGGCCCAGGCGGAGGCACGGGCCATTCTGGACGAGGCCAGGGACACCGCCGACCAGGTGTTCAAGGAGCTCAACGAGATGCGCCGCCGCCAGCGGAAGGAAGAGGACTGGCAGAAGATCAACGACGAGCGCTCCGGTCTGCGCCACCGGCTCAACGAGGCGGAGGGCAAGCTGGGCCAGCGGCCTGAGGCACCTGTGCCGCCGCCCACCCGCCCCGCCAAGGCGGGGGACACGGTGGAGCTGGTGAAGATGGGCACCCAGGCCACCGTGCTCTCGGTGAACAAGGACGGCTCCCTCCAGCTCCAGGCGGGGATTTTGAAGATCAGCGCCAAGCAGGACGAGGTCCGTGTGGTGGAGGGCGAGAGCATCAAGGCCGCCAAGAAGGTGGTGGCCCGGGCCGAGCACAAGCTGCGCTCTCTGGGGGCCTCCCCCGAGGTGGATCTGCGGGGCATGATGACCGACGAGGCCATCGGGGCCCTGGATCTGTTTCTGGACAACGCGGTGCTGGGCAAGCTCAACGAGGTGCGCATCATCCACGGCAAGGGTACCGGCGCGGTGCGCAAGGCGGTGCGGGAGCATCTCAAGCGCAGCCGCTATGTGAAATC
>CALWXZ010000105.1 GCA_944385625.1 uncultured Flavonifractor sp.
ACCACCCGCTGGATCTCGTTGGTGCCCTCGTAGATGGTGGTGATCTTGGCGTCCCGGTACATCCGCTCCACGTCCATGCCCTTGAGGAAGCCGGTGCCGCCGAAGATCTGCACGGCGTCGTTGGTGACCTCCAGGGCGATGTCGGAGGCGTACATCTTGGCCATGGCGGACTCGGTGCCGTAGGGCTCGTGGTGCTCCTTCAGGTCGGCGGCGGAGTAGACCAGCAGCCGGGCGCAGCGCAGCTTGGTGGCCATGTCGGCCAGCTTGAAGCCGATGGACTGGTTGAAGCCGATGGGCTTGCCGAACTGGACACGCTCCTTGGCGTACTCCACGGCGGCCTCATAGGCCCCCTGAGCGATGCCCAGCGCCTGAGCCGCGATGCCGATTCGCCCGCCGTCCAGGGTGGACATGGCGATCTTGAAGCCCTGGCCCTCCTTGCCCAGCAGGTTCTCCTTGGGCACCTTCACGTCGTTGAAAATGAGCTCGGCGGTGGAGGAGGAACGAATACCCATCTTGTCATAGTGGTCGCCGAAGGTGAAGCCCTCCCAGCCCTTCTCCACGATGAAGGCGGAGATGCCGCGGGTGCCGATGTCGGGGGTGGTAACCGCAAAGACCACATAGGTATCCGCCTTGGGGGCGTTGGTAATGAAGATCTTGCCGCCGTTGAGCAGCCAGTGGTCCCCCTTGTCCACGGCGGTGGTCTCGGTTCCGCCGGCGTCGGAACCGGCATTGGGCTCGGTCAGGCCGAAGGCGCCGATCTTCTCGCCCTTTGCCAGGGGCACCAGGTACTTCTGCTTCTGCTCCTCGGTGCCGTAGGCGAAGATGGGCCAGGAGCCCAGGGATACATGGGCCGACAGGATGACGCCGGTGCCGCCGTCCACCCGGGACAGCTCCTCCACCGCGATGGCGTAGCTCAGGGCGTCCAGCCCGGCGCCGCCGTACTCCTTGGGATAGGGGATGCCCATCAGCCCCATCTTCCCCAGCTTTTTAATGGCCTCATCTGGGAACTGATTCTCTTTGTCCATCAGGAAGGCCTGGGGTTTCACCTCCGCCTCGGCGAAGGCCCGGATCTGGGCCCGCAGGGCCTCGTGTTGTTCCGTGGTCTTGAACAGCATGGTGTCGTCCTCCTTGTCTGTATTTTTAATCAATAATGAGAATCATTATTTTCTATTGGTATATTAGCACATTTAAATGAAGTATGTCAATAGGAATTCTGACAATTTAACAAAATAATTCCCATATGACTACAAGGTAATCGGCGGGCGAACAGCGCGGTTGCCCACTGTGTGGTCCGCGCTGTCCGTCTACTGGTCGCAGTATTGGGTTTTCAGCACCGCCATCAGGGCCTGAAGGCGGTGGTCCTTGATGGAATAGGTGACAAATTGGCCGTGTTTTTCCGCCTGGATCAGTCCCCCGTCCTTCAGCTTGTGCAGGTGCTGAGACAGGGCGGGACCGGTGATCTTGGGCACCTGTTCCCCCAGCTCCCCCACCGTCCGGGGGCCGTCCAGCAGGGCGCACAGGATGAGCAGCCGGTTTTCATTGGCCATCTGGGCCATCAGGCCCGCGATGGACTGGGCCTTTTCCCGCAATTTCTCGTCCATGACCCACCTCACGATCCGCAGCCGGAGCAGGAGGCGCAGCTGCCGCCGCACCCCCCCTCCACCGGGGGCTTGCCCGCCCGCAGGGTACAGATCCACTGGGTCATGGTACCCATGGGGCAGAATACGCACCAGCTTCGGGGCTTGAACAGCACCATGACGATGAGGCCGATGAGGGTGGAGGTGAGCATGATGGAGTAGAACCCGAAGGCGAACTGGGCCACCCAGGGGGCGAAGAGGGTGCCGTGATAGGCCCAGTGCCAGGGCACCCGGAAGGTCCAGAACAGCTTGACAAACTCCCCCAGGCTGCCGGCGCCGGCCCCTACCAGATAGGTGGTGAAGAGCATCTGGAAGAACATGATGAAGAAAAAGATGAGAAAGCCGTAGCGGAACACCTTGGTGCGCATCCACCGGGGGGTGGGCCGGTTGCGGGACAGCCCCAGCCGGCTCCCCAGCAGGGAGAGGAACTGCCCCCGGTCACAGTAGCGGTTGCAGTACAGCTTGCTGCCGCCGAAAATGGCGATGAACAGGGGCAGGCAGAAGAAGATCATGCCCAGCCAGGCAAAGAGGATATTGAAAAATCCCAGTCCCAAATAGATGGGGGTGACAATCCAAAGGTAGTCATACCAGCGCTTTTTCTGTTTCATACCCCCACCTCCCGGCTTTTCAGGGTGATGGTGCCCGCCGGGCACTCCCGCTCACACTTGCCGCAGCCCACGCACTTCTCCCGGTCCACCCGGGCGGCCACGCCCCGCCAGATCGAAATGGCCGACATGGGGCACACCTTCACACAGCTGCCGCAGGCCACACAGTGGTTCCCTACGGCCGCATAACGCTTGGACGCCATATGCTGTCCTCCTATTAGTTAAGTATTTAAGCAATTACTAATATAACAGATCGACGGTAGAAATGCAAGGGAAAACAACGTCCGTCCTCTCCATAAAAAATGGCCGCCAGCGGCGGCCATTTTCCAAAAATCTTATCGTTTTCTGGGGATGAGCAGCAGCTGTCCGTCGGGCAGCTCCTCCTCCTCCAGGGCGTTGGCCTGCATCACATCCCGGGCGGTGGTGCCGTAGGCCTTGGCAATATCCCACAGCCGCTCTCCCCCGCTCACCATCCGCAGCACAATAGAGGGCTGGCCGGTGTGGTCGATGGGGGAATTTTCATCAAAGGAGACGGCGCTGACAGCGGCGGCCTTGCTGCCGGTGAGGGCCAGCCAGGAAAAGCGCACCGGGAACCGGACCTCCGCCCCGCCGGTGGCAGGGGCGGCATAGACCGGGGCGGTGCAGGCACACCGGCAGGAGCATCTGGCCCCCTCGGGCAGTTCCACCGTGCAGGAAACCGGAACGGTACGGGTGACCGAGAGGGTCTCCCCCTCCTCGCTGCGGCAGAGCAGGTGGACGTTGACCTGGACGGTGAGCGCCACCCGCTCCCCCTCCCGGTTCTGGGTCACATCCCCCAGGGTCACATAGGCGTCCGCCACTTCCTGGGCCGCCATGCCGGTCTCCAGCAGCTCCCGGACAGCCACCTCCCGTTCGCCCCGGTCGGCCACCCGGCACAGCTCCAGGGTCCGTGTCTCGATCTCCAGGGGGTAGAGAGTGGAGTACACGTCGGTAAGCAGGGTCAGGCTCCGCTCCTCCCGTACCACCGCCTGAGCCAGCACACCCATGGACACGCTGACGGTGCGCCCGTCCCCGTCGTCCAGACTGCACGTCAGATCGGTGAGGACCAGCCCCACCTGGCACATGGCCTCCTCCCCGGCGCCGCTCACCTCCATCAGCTGGGAGATGGGCAGCTCGAACTCCCCGGTACTCAGCCCGCCGCCGGCGCAGCGGTAGAGCAGCTGAAGCCGGGCCGAGCCTTTGAAAATCAGCTTGCTGCCGATGACCTTGGCCTCCCCGCACTCCAGGTTGGCCCGCCACTTCAGCAGGGCCTCTGCCTCCGGCCGGCCGCCGGGCAGGGTCAGCTCATCACTAAATGGAAAGGGTTTTTCCTGTACACAGACTGTAACACAAGTGTTACAGCTCTGGCTGAGCTGCTCCACCCCCGCCTGCTCCGCCTCCGGCACCGAGGCGCAGGTCCAATCCGACATGGGCGCGAACACCTGGACGTCCACCACCAGATCGGAGCGCACCAACACCTTCCGGGGGTTGACCAGCCGGGCGTCGGTCCCCCGCAGGCGGGGCATGGCCACCACCTTGCAGTCTGGGGTGATGCCGGGGGCATCGGCGGTGCAGGTAAAAGGCAGATCCACCTCCAGCCGCCGCAGGCCCGCCTCTCCGTCAGGCTGGCACAGCAGCAGGGCGTGGATGGTGCCGGACAGCTCCGCCCGGCCCTCCATGGCCTCCTTCCGGTGGAGACACACCACCCCCTCCGTGTCGCAGATGCCCAGCAGGTCGGGACAGGCGTCGGGCACGATGCTCTCCACGGTCTCCTCCTGGGCCACGGCGGTATCCAGCACCGGGCTAAAGCCGTCCAGCGCCGTCCGTTCCAATTCCAGTTCCATAGCGTTCCACTCCTTGTACGGGCCATTGCCCAGACTGATTGCTGCCAGGACAATATATGTACAAGGTGGGCCGGCTATGACCGGCCCGCTTGCTCCAGATCGGATTTCTTAATGCCGAACACCAGCCTCAGCAGGCTGCTGAGGGCTTTGGGGGACTTCACTACCACGATCTTCATACCTTATGCCTCCCTGTCAAGCCAATATCGTTTGAGCCAGCCAAAGCCCCGGCGGCCCAGCC
This sequence comes from uncultured Flavonifractor sp., assembly GCA_944385625.1. Lineage (GTDB taxonomy): Bacteria > Bacillota > Clostridia > Oscillospirales > Oscillospiraceae > Flavonifractor. The sequence goes on from CALWXZ010000105.1 coordinate 4,343, forward strand.
AGGCCCCGGCCACAAAGACCGCCAGGGTGCCCGGGCGGAACAGCAGCACCGCGCCCGCGCCGCACAGCGCCGCCGCAGCCAGCGCCTTCTTGCCCTCCAACGTCAAAACAGCCGCCTCCCTTCACTGGTTCTGTCCCAGTATACGCGGAAAGCGGCTGTTGTGTTCATATGGGCCGGCCAATGACCGGGTCGTCCCTACGGAATGGTACGGAAGTACGCGTAGGGGCGGGGTTTATCCCCGCCCGCCGTCCATTACCGGACCCTTCGGGTCCCCTTGTGTTATTCCCGCTGACTGCGGATCACCAGCACCGCCCCCGACCCCACGGCGATCTCCATCACCGGGGCGGCAGGCTCGTTGCTGACGGTCAGGGTATCCCCCCGGGTGATGTCCGCCCCCTCCAGGGGGTACTTTACACCACGCAAGGTAACACCCTTTACAATTCTGTCCAACGGGATGATGGACAGGTAGTGATAATGAGGCATATCGGCCAGGGTAAACGCTCCGTTTTCCAGGAAACGCACCTCGTTGTCCCCGTCCACCATCAGGGCCTCTCCCCCCTGCCGGGCGATCCACTCCAGCAGCACCAGATTGGAGGCTGTGTGGTCCAGCCGCCCGCCGGTGCAGCCGCACAGCAGCAACTCTTCGCACCCCCGCTCCATGGCCCGGTGGGCCGCCGCCTGCAGGTCGGTAAAGTCCTTCTCCACAGGCAGAGTGGCGCAGGGCACTTTCCCGGTGGGGGCGCCGCCCGAGTCCCAGTCCCCGATGAGATAGTCCGGGCGCAGACCGGCGGCCAGGGCCGTTTGCAGCCCGCCGTCGGCGCAGATCACCGTCCAGTTCCCCTCCCTCATATAGTCCTTCAAAAAAGCCAGGTCGACGCAGGGGGCTGCGCCGACGATGAGGGCCTTTTGGGTTATTTTCTCTGCCATTCCGGCACTTCCTTTGCCTGTTGGTACAGCCGCACATAACTCTGGTGGCGGCTGACCGGAATCTCCCCAGCCTTCACCGCCGCAAGAACTGCACAGCCTTTTTCCTTTACATGGGCGCAGCCGGTAAACCGGCACCGGTCCAGATAGGGGGCAAACTCCCGGAAGGTGTATTGCAGCTCCTCCGGCCGCCGCAGCTCCATCTCCTCGGTGTCGAAGGAGGAGAAGCCGGGGGTGTCGGCCACAATGGCCCCGCTGTCCAGCCGGAACAGCTCCACATGGCGGGTGGTGTGCCGTCCCCGGCCCAGCTTGTCGGACACCTCACCCACCCGAAGATGGAAGCCGGGCTGGAGGGCGTTGAGGATGGAGGACTTGCCCACGCCGGAATTTCCTGTAAAGGCAGAAACCTTTCCCGCTATTGCGGCTGCAAGGGCGTCCATGCCCTCCCCCGTCTCAGCACTCACTCGCAGAGTGGTAAAGCCGGCCCTGGTATAGGTGTCGTACAGGCTGTCCGCTCCATCCAGGTCGCACTTGTTGAGGACGATGATGCTCTCGCACACCCGCCCCTCGGCGATGGACACCACCCGGTCGATGAGAAAGGGGTCGGTAACCGGAATGGCCCCGGAGGCCACCACCACCAATTGATCGATGTTGGCCACCGCGGGGCGCTGAAACTCATTTTTACGGGGCAGGATGGCGTCCAGGATGCCGCTCTCCCCCTCCAGGTGGGTAAACTCCACCCGGTCCCCCACCAGGGGGCTGACCTTCTGGTGGCGGAATTTGCCCCGGCCCCGGCAGGCGGTGAGCCTGCCGGAGCCGTCGTCCACATAGTAGAAGCCGCTGAGGGCCTTTAAAATGATCCCTTCCATATCAGCCGAAGTTATAGGACCGGGTGGAACTGAGCTCTCCGTCAAAGTAGACGCTCACCATCTGTTCCCCGCTGCCCTTCAGATTGACCACCACCAGCTGCTGCACGGTGGGGAGGGTATTGCGGTACTGCTCCTGCCCGTCCACGGTCACCACCACCGTCACCGTATCCCGGTCCTGGGGCAGGTTGACGTTGACGCTCAAAGATTTGAGTTGCGTGCTGGGGGACTGGCTGGGCTGATCGCTGGGCGGGGCGGATTCACCGGGCGGCGGCGTGGGCTCGGTGGTGGGCTGTTCGCTGGAGGGGTCGGGTCCCTTGCTGACCCGGAAGGAGATGCTCTGTCCCTTCTCCACCTTGGTGGTGGGATCGATGCTCTGCCAGCAGATCTTTCCGGCTTCCACATCCGCGCTATACGCCTCGTCCATGGAGGACACGGTCAGTCCCATCTCCTCCGCATCCTGCTTGGCCTTCTGGGCATCCATGCCGATGAAGGAAATGACGGTGACCGGTTCCTCCTCCGGGCCGGTGCTCACCACCAGGGTGACCTTGTCCACCCCCTCCAGCTTGGTGTCGGCTCTGGGGTCGGTGGAGATGACGTAGTCCTTGGTCACATCCTCGCTGGCCTCCTCCCGGATCTCCAGGTTGCCCTGCTCCTCACTGTAGCCCAGAGCATTGAGCTCGCTGATGGCGATTCGCTTGTCCCGGTCCACCAGGTTGGGCATCAGGCCCTCCTCGATCTCCTCCGCGTCGCTGCCGTTGCTCAGGTCCACGGTGATGGTGGCCCCCGACTGGGCGTTGCGGCCGTTCTCCGGGTCCTGGGAGACGATCTGTCCGGCAGGCAGACTGCTGTCCACTGTATTACCCACTACGATCTGGAAGTTTCCTTTCACCACATCCGTGTTTTGCTGGGCCTCCTCCACGGTCATACCGATGAGCTTGGGCACATTGTACTCGGAGGTTCCGCCGCCGCCCAGACCGTTGAAGAAGGAAAACCACAGGAAAACACCCATGCCCACCAGAAACAGCGCCACCGCTCCGATGGCCAGGAAGATGGGCAGGCGGCTGTTGCCCCCCCGCACCTCCTCGTAGTCGTCGTCCTCATAGCGCTTGCTCTTGGGACGGGGAGGTTCCTCCCGCCGGGGCGCCCTGGACCGGTTCCAGTCCTGCTCCTCATAGCGGGGCGGATGGGCGGGCTGGGTCCGCACATTGCTGGGGGTGTTGGCCCCCAGCACCTGGGTGGGCTCATCCCCCTCGGTGACCAGCAGGTCCGCCGGGGTGTAGTCGAAGTTGATGGAGGGATTTTTACGGAACTCCTCCAGGTCGGCCAGCATGGCGTCGGCGGAGATGTACCGCTGGTTCACGTCGGAGGCCATGGCCTTCATGGTGATGGCCTCCAGGGCCTCGGGGATCTCCGGGTCGATCTCCCTGGGCGACAGGGGGATGGAATTGATGTGCTGAATGGCCACCGCCACCGGAGAGTCCCCCTCGTAGGGCAGCCGGCCGGTAATCATCTCGTAGAGCACCACACCGGCGGAGTAGATGTCGCTACGGGCGTCGATATGGCTGCCCCGGGCCTGCTCGGGGGAGATATAGTGGACCGAACCCAGGGCCTCCTGGGTCAGAGTGGCCTGGGCCGAGGATGTGAGCCGGGCGATGCCGAAATCGGCCACCTTCAGGCTGCCGTCCCGCAGCACCATCACGTTGTGGGGCTTGATATCCCGGTGGATGATGCCCCGGCTGTGGGCGTGGGACAGGGCCTTCATGATCTGGGTGATGAAGTGGAGGGCCTCCCGCCAGGCCAGTTTGCCCCCCTTCTTCTGCATATACTGCTTGAGAGTGATGCCGTCCAGCAGCTCCATGACGATATAGTCCAGCTCCGGAGTGTGGGATACGTCGTACACCGCCATGATATTGGGGTGGGACAGCATGGCCACGGCCTGGGACTCGTCGTGGAAGCGGCGGCGGAACTCGGCGTCGGAGGCCAGCTCCTCCTTGAGGATCTTGATGGCCACCAGCCGGTTGAGCCGGTGATCCCGGCCCTTATACACCACGGCCATGCCGCCGATGCCGATGCGCTCCAGGATTTCATATCGGTTGTCGAGTAATTTCCCTATGTACTGATCCATAGTTCATTACCCCCTTTTCAAAGGATCTGGAAG
>CALWXZ010000106.1 GCA_944385625.1 uncultured Flavonifractor sp.
TCGTCGGCGTTGCCCACGCCGTGGGCCAGGCAGTTGAGGTAGTTGATGGACGCCATGATGTCGTCCACAATGATGTGCTTGGGGATCAGATCGTCGATGCGGTCCTTGACGGCCTCCTGCAGCTCCTCGCCGGAGTAGTTCTGCAGCAGCTCCTGGAGGACGGAGAAGCGCACCTTCTCGGTGACGCCGCACTGGGCGGGATCGAAGTCCACAAAGCCGGCCATGTCCACCATGTTGTTGGAGAACACCTTCAGCTGCACGCCGCCGTCCAGGTCCAGCACGGCCTCGTTGACGCCCTTGGCCTCCAGCTCACGGGCCCGCTCCCGGGTGAGCACCTCGCCGGGCTCGGCCAGGATCTCGCCGGTGGTGGGGTCCACTACCGGCATGGCCAGCTTCTGGCCGGACAGGCGGGACCAGATGGCCAGCTTCTTGTTGAACTTGTAGCGGCCCACGGCGGACAGGTCGTACCGGCGGGGATCGAAGAAGAGGGCGTTGAGCAGGCTCTCGGCGGAGTCCACCGTGGGAGGCTCGCCGGGGCGCAGCTTGCGGTAGATCTCCAGCAGGGCCTCCTCATAGGTCTTGCAGGCGTCCTTCTCCAGGGTGGCCACGATGCGGGGATCGTTGCCGAACAGCTCCAGGATCTCGGGGTCGGTCTTGGGACCCACGGCCCGGATCAGGCAGGTGATGGGCAGCTTGCGGTTTTTGTCGATGCGGACATAGAAGATGTCGCTGAGGTCGGTCTCATACTCCAGCCAGGCGCCCCGGTAGGGGATCACGGTGGTGGCGTACACCACGTTGCCGGTCTTGTCCTCGGTGCGGGAGTAGTAGATGCCGGGGGAGCGGACGATCTGGGAGACGATGACGCGCTCGGCGCCGTTGATGACGAAGGTGCCGGCCTTGGTCATCAGGGGGAAATCTCCCATGAAGATCTCCTGCTCCTTCATCTCGTCGGTCTCTTTGTTGCGCAGGCGGACCCAGACCTTGATGGGGGCGGCATAGGTGGCGTCCCGGGCCTTACATTCCTCCACGTTGTACTTGGGAGGCTCATCCATGGAGTAGTCGATGAAGGAGAGCTCCAGATTGCCGGCATAGTCGGTGATGGAGGCCACATCCTTGAAGACCTCCCGCAGTCCCGTCTCCAGGAACCACTTGTAGGAGTTCTTCTGCACCTCCAGCAGGTTGGGCATCTGCAGGATCTCTTCATGGCGGGCGAAGCTTTTGCGGAGAGTCTTGCCAAAGTAGACGTCCTTGACCATCGTAGAAAAAACACCTCGATTTCATTGTCTGGAACCGTTGCCCCAGGGGGACGGTTCCGGCGAAGGCTGCTGCTTTCCGTCAAATCATACAAAAGGGGCGGCGGCATACCGGGCGCGAACACCCGGGTGCGTGGATGAAAATATTCTGATTTCCTCTTGCGCTTTCCGCCCTGCTGTGTTAAACTGACCACACAGTGGAGTGGAATGGGTAAACGCAATCAGAAGTTAAGAGCGTTTTAGTATACCATGAAATCATAGGAAAAGTCAACGGCTGTTTGGGGTAAATCTGGAGAAATCCAGATTTTTTTCATGCCCACGGTGGGGAAGGAGGCGGAAAGATGCAGGAGAGACCGATCGCGGAGCAGATTGCCGATGTGATCCGGCTGTGTGAGGATACCGACGGACTGCTCATTGCCAATCGGGACGGCATTGTGGAGTTCCAGCGGGTTTTTGTGGACAACCTGTGGAAGTCGGGGGAGACGGTGGGGCTGCATATTTTTGAGCTGTACCCCGAGCTGGACGAGGAGAGCAGCACCATCCTCCAGGCCCTGAAAACCGGAAAGCCCACCTATAATGTGTTGCAGGACATCAACAACCGCCGGGGGGAGCGGGTGCTGCTGGAATCCACCACCATCCCCATCGCGGTGGACGGGCAGGTGGTATGCGTGGTGGACTCCTCCAAATTCCACTCCATCGACCAGCGGGTCATCCGGGGCAAGGGGGGTATTTCCACCCTGGACCGCATCATCACTCAGGACCCGGCCATGCTGGCCCTGAAGGAGCGCATCCGGGATGTGGCGCCTCTGGACTCCTCGGTGCTGATCTGCGGCGAGACGGGGACCGGCAAGGAGCTGGTGGCCGAATCCCTCCACAGCGAGGGGTACCGGGCGGGCAAGCCTTTTGTCTCCCAGAACTGCGCCGCCATCCCGGCCAATCTGCTGGAGAGCCTGTTTTTTGGCACGGAGAAGGGCAGCTACACCGGCGCCCTCACCCGAAAGGGCCTGCTGGAGGAGGCCGACGGCGGCACCCTCTTTTTGGATGAGATCAACTCCATGGAGATCGGCCTGCAGGCCAAATTATTAAAGGTATTGGAGGAGAAGAAGGTCCGCCGCCTGGGCGGCAACCGGGATATCCCCTTCGATGTACGCATCGTGGCGGCGGTGAACGAGGAGCCCGCCCGGCTGATCCGGGAGCACCGCCTGCGGGAGGACCTCTACTACCGCCTGGGGGTGGTGCGCATTACCCTGCCGCCCCTGCGCAAGCGGAAGGGGGACATCCCCCTGCTGATCCGCTACTTTATCGATCGATATAACCGGAAGATGAAGCGGCAGGTCCACGGGGTCAGCCGGCAGGCCCTGCGCCGTCTGGAGCGCTACAGCTGGCCGGGCAATGTGCGGGAGCTGCAAAACGTGATCGAGGGCGCCTTTGCCTCGGCCCGCTCCGAACTGCTGGTGCTGGACCACATGGAGGACGCTCTGGATCAGGATATGGAGGAGACGCGAGGCGAAGATGAGCAGCCGCCTCTGGAGGAGGGCTTTTCCCTGAACCAGGCCCTGGAGCAGTATGAGAAGAAACTGCTGGAGCAGGCCATGGCCCAGTCCACTTCCATCTCTCAGGCCGCCCGGCGGCTGGGCCTGTCCCGGCAGAACCTGAAATACAAACTGCAAAAATTTAACCTGTAAAAAATTTTGCATCTGCAAAAAATTTTGCGCGCCGGAATTGGCGGCGGCGCCGGAGGGGCCTGCCGGGTCCGGGGCCGGAATACCCGCCGACAAATACAAAAAGATCGTTCTATTTGCTGCAAAGGAGTGGGGAGCGCCTGCTCTTTTGCGAGAAAAGGCAAATAGGACGAATTTTTTTGCCCTGAATCAGTGAGTTGGCATAATGCTTGCTATTTACACAGGCAAACAAAGCGCAGAAGAAAGGAAGAGCGATATGCGTACCCTTCGTTATAACGGCAAGGTGATCTCCATGGATGGGGCCATGCGCCGCTATCAGGCCATCGGGCTTCAGGATGGAAAGATTGCGTTTCTGGGCACGGATGAGGAGGCCCTGAAACAGGACTGGGATCAGAAGACCGATCTGAAAGGGGCCGCGGTACTGCCCGGCTTTAACGATACCCATATGCACCTGCTCCACTACGCCATCTTCCGCCGCAACGTGCCTTTGTTCGGGGTGAAGAACATCGACGAGGTGGTGGCGCGCTGCCGGGCCCGGATCGAGGAGCGGCATCCCGCCTACCTGATCGGCATGGGCTGGAATCAGGAGACCATGGAGGAAGGGCGGCTGCTGACCAAAGAGGACATGGACCGCATCTCCACCGAAATTCCGGTGTGTATGCTGCGCACCTGCATCCATATCGCAGCCTGCAACACGGTGATGCTGGAGAAAATCCGGGCCTTGAAGGATGTGGACCCGGAGGTGATGGCCCTGGTGGACTTCGAGCACGGCATCCTCCGGGAGAATGCCGCCCGGCTCTACATGGATGTGCTGCCCCAGGCGGACGACGCCTATGTGCGGGAGCTGATCCGGGAGGGGCAGGAGCAGCTCAATGCCGCCGGTATTACCTGCGTCCACTCCGATGACCTGATGGCCATCGCCGGCATGGACCCCATCCGGCTCATCGGGATTTTCCGGGAGATGGAGGCCGACGGGGAGCTGACGGTGCGGGTATATGAGCAGTGCCTGACGGAACCGGAGGACTTTGAGCGGCTCAAGGGTATCCGCAGCGACCCCAGAGACCGGACCAGCCTCTTCCGAACCGGCCCCCGCAAGCTGCTCCAGGACGGCTCGCTGGGCGCCAAATCCGCCGAGATGATCGACGGCTATGTGGACGAGCGGGACAACCACGGCATTCCCATCTACACCGAGGAGGAGCTGTGCCGCCGGATCGGGGCGGCCCACGACGTACACATGGACGTGGCCGTCCACGCCATCGGCGATCTGGCCTTGAAGAAGGTGTGCGACGCCATGGAGCAGGTGGAGCGGGCCAACCCCTGGCCGGAGCACCGCCACGGCATCGTACACGCCCAGACCACTACGCCCGCCCTGCTGGAGCGCATGAAGGCGTTGGGATTGCAGGCCTATATCCAGCCCATCTTCATTGACGCCGATATGAATATCATCGCCGAGCGGGTGGGGGAGGAGCACGCCAAGGACTGCTATAACTGGAAGGCCATGCTGGATCTGGGCCTGCACGTCAGCGGCGGCTCCGACTGCCCGGTGGAGCCCTTCGATGTGCTGGACAATATGCGCGCTGCCATCACCCGGCAAAACCGGGCGGGGACCAGAACCTACCTGCCGGACCAGGCCCTGACGGTGGAGCAGGCCGTCCGCCTCTTTACCTCCGACGCCGCCTGGCCCAGCCGGGACGAGGCGGTGCGGGGCACCCTGGAGGTGGGGAAGCAGGCCGACCTGGTGGTGCTGGATCAGGACCTGTTTGAGATCCAGCCCAGCCGGTTCCCCCAGGTGAAGGTATTGGAGACCGTGCTCAACGGCAACACAGTCTATCAGGCATAACGCGGACATCCGCGTGGACCAGAGAAAGGAGCGTTTCCTATGAATGAGATGCTGGAAAAGGCCCGTGCCATCCAGGGGCAGATCATCGCCGACCGGCGCTGCCTGCATCAGATCCCCGAGGTGGGCGTCTACACCCCCAAGACGGCGGAATATGTACAGAAACGGCTGACCGAAATGGGGATACCCAACAAGCCCTGCGGGGTCCACTCCCAGGAAGACCGGGAGAAGATGGTCTTTGCCGGCTACCCGGACGCGCCCACTTCCACCGGCGTGGTGGGGCTCATCGGCAAAGGCGGCCCCTGCATCCTGCTGCGGGCCGACATGGACGGCCTGCCCATGGAGGAGACCACCGGCCTGGACTTTGCCGCCAAGGGCAACACCGCCCATATGTGCGGACACGACGCTCACGCCGCCATGCTGCTGGGCGCCGCTCAGATCCTGAAGGATATGGAGGACCAGCTGCCCGGCACCGTCAAGCTCATGTTCCAGCCCGGCGAGGAGATGGGCTACGGCTCCCGCACCATGGTGGAGGACGGCCTGCTGGAAAACCCCAAGGTGGACGCCGCCCTGGCCCTGCACGTGGGGCCCCAGGTGGAGACCGGCAAGCTCACCTACTCCCCCGGGGTGTCCTCCGGCGCCATGGCTACCTTTATTGTCAGCATCCAGGGCAAGGGGGGGCACTCCTCCGAGCCCCAAAAGACCGTGGACCCGGTGAATATCGCCACCCAGGTGTGCTCCGCCCTCAATATGCTCATTCCCAGGGAGGTGGACCCGGAGGCCTTCGCCACCATGACGGTGGGCGCCCTCAACGGCGGCCGGGCCTCCAACATCATCCCCGACACGGCGGAGATCATGGTGTCCTTCCGCACCCTGAGTCCCGAGGCCTACGACCATCTGATCGAGCGCATCCCGGAGATCCTGGAGCACTATGTCAAGGCCTGGCGGGGGACCTACTCGGTCCGGGTGCTCAAGACTCCCAGCACCGTGTGCAATCCGGAGTTCTCTCGGGAGATTGTGCCCTTCGTGGCTGAGATTCTGGGCGAGGACAACGTCAAGCCGGTGCCCCCCATGAAGAGCGCCGAGGATTTCGGCCATGTGACCCGGCTGGTGCCCGGCTTCTACGCCTTCATGGGCGCCGGGTCGCCGGAGGGCTACCCCCTGCACAACCCCAACATGGTGCTGGATGAGAGCGCCTTTGCCCTGGGCAGTGCGGTGCTGGCCAACTGCGCCGTGGAGTGGCTGAAAAAGAAGGCCCGGGGCTGACCGGAGACGTCCCGGGAGGGGACGCTGAGACGAGAGGAGAATGTTTATTATGGGAACTACATTAAGGAAGAAAAAGGGCTTTCGTATGCCCCATGTGTACATTGTCATTCTGATCCTGATGCTCATCATCACTGCCTTGACCTATATCATCCCCGCCGGTTCCTACGTCCGGGATGCCAGCGGCACGGTGGACCCCAACAGTTTCAGCTTTGTGGCCCAGACTCCCGTGAGCTTTTTGCAGTTCTTCACCGCCCTCCATCAGGGCTTTGTGGAGAGCGCCAATATCATCGGCGCCGTACTGCTCATCAGCGGCTGCATCCAGATCATCAACAAGACCGGCGCCTTCTCCGCCGGCATTCAGTCCCTGATCCGGATCAGCGGCAAGGGCGGACTGGTCATGGTAATCCTCTTCTTTACCCTGTTCACCGCCCTGGGCGTCATCGGCTACCTGGACGCCCTCTATCCCTTCTATCCCATCATTATTTCCCTGTTTATCACCCTGGGCTATGACAAGATGGTGGGCACGGCCATCATCCTGCTCTCCACCGCCGTGGGCTTCACCTGCGGCATGGTCAACCCCTACACCACCGGCGTGGCCCAGACTCTGGTGGGGCTGCCCATGTACTCCGGCATTGCCTTCCGGGCGGTGGGCCTGGTGATCTTCTTTGCCATTGCCCTGTTCTTCCTGCTCCGCTACTGCATCAAGATCAAGAAAGACCCCAAAAACAGCATCATGGGCGAAAACTACCTCCAGGAGCAGACCGCCCCCATGGAGTTTGAGGCGGGCCTGAAGCTGACCAAGAGCCGGGTCATCCTGATTCTGGCCTTTTTGGCCAGCATCGTGGTCTCGGTCGTCGGTTCCCTGCTCTGGAAGTGGTCCCTGGCGGAGATCACCGCCTGCTACTTCCCGGTCACCATCCTGGGTATCATCCTGACTCGGATGAATCTGACCGAGGCCTGCACCGAGTTTGGCAAGGGCATGGCCGGCGTCATCGCCCCCACCATGGTCATCGGCTTCAGCCGGGCCGTGTCCGTCCTGCTCACCGAGGGCAACATCACCGACACCATCATCCACGGCGTCTCCGGCCTGCTGGAGGGCAAGAGCCCGGTCATCACCCTGCTCATCATCTACGCCTTTGTCACCCTCTTTAACTTCTTTGTCTCCTCCGGCAGCGGCAAGGCCGTGGTCATGATGCCCATCCTCCAGCCTCTGGGTCAGGTGCTGGGCATCAATCAGCAGGTCATGGTGCTGGCCTACCAGTACGGCGACGGCTTCACCAACACCTTCTGGCCCACCGCCTCCCTGCTGCAGCTGTCCCTGTGCGGCATGGACTACGGCCGGTGGTTCAAGTTCGCCTGGAAGATCTATGTTTGTCTCATCGCCGCCGGCTTTATCCTGGTGGTGGTGGCAAACCAGATCGGTTACGGGCCCTTCTAAGTTCTCTCAATATTTCCCAAGGAGGGGCGGCCAACCGCGGCGTTGGCCGCCCCTCCGGCATTCCGACGGGAAACGCCCCGAAACTGTTGGAAAATCCAGTGATTTTCTGATTGACTTCGATTTTCGGGTATGATATAATCCGGAATTGCGCAGGTGTGCCTGCCGGAGGGAAAATACGGCAAAAAGGCCGTGTATCCCCGTGATTTCAAGAGACGGGAGGCTTACCGATGCTGACCCAACTCAAGCAGGGCCCCAAGGTGGTGGGCGTCAAGCAGACCCGCCGGGCCATCGACGATGGGCGGGCCGCCCGGGTCTATCTGGCGCTGGACGCCGATCCGGCCGTTACCACACCGGTGGAAAGCCTTTGCACCGAAAAGGGCGTGCCGGTGGAAAAGGTGGCGCAGATGAAGGAGCTGGGCTCCGCCTGCGGCATCGCCGTGGGCAGCGCGGTGGCCGCGCTGCTGCACTGATTTGGTTTTAACGGTATAATTTCTGATTATTCCGTTAAAATATAGTTTTCAGAAACCAAGAAAGGAGGAAAACCATGCCTACGTTTAACCAGCTCGTTCGCAAGGGACGGGAGGCCGTGACCTACAAGTCCAATTCTCCTGCCATGCAGAAGGGCCTGAACACCCTGAAGAACCGCGAGACCGACCTGCCTTCTCCCCAGAAGAGAGGTGTGTGTACCGCTGTTCGTACCTCCACCCCGAA
>CALWXZ010000107.1 GCA_944385625.1 uncultured Flavonifractor sp.
CCCTCGTCCTTGTCGGCGGTGCCGCAGCACACGCCGAAGGCCTCGGCCTCGAAGGCGGAGCCGGTGGCGATGTCGGTCTGCATACCCATGCGGATGCAGCGCTTGGACTCCTGCACGGCGATCTGGGCATTGGCGCAGATGGCGTTGGCCAGCTCCATGGCCTTGTCCATCAGCTCCTCGGGGGGATAGACCTCGCTGACCAGGCCGATGGCCTTGGCCTCGTCGGCCTTGATGGTCTTGGCGGTCAGAATCAGCTCCATGGCCTTGCTGACGCCCACGATCCGGGGCAGCCGCTGGGTGCCGGCGAAGCCGGGGGTGATGCCCAGGCCCACCTCGGGCTGGCCGAACCGGGCCTTCTCGCTGGCCAGGCGGATGTCGCAGGCCATGCTCAGCTCGCAGCCGCCGCCCAGAGCGAACCCGTTCACCGCGGCGATAACCGGCTTGGCCATGTTCTCCAGCTTCAGGAACACGCTGTTGCCGTGTACGCCGAACTTCTTGCCGTCAATGGAGGAGAAACCCTTCATCTCGCCGATGTCGGCGCCCGCCACAAAGGAGCGGCCCGCGCCGGTGAGGATCATCACATAGATCTCATCGTCCCCTGCCACCTGGTCGATGACAGCGTCCAGGTCGCTCAGAACCTGGCTGTTCAGCGCATTCAGCGCCTCCTGCCGGTCAATGGTGACCACACCCACGTGGCCCTGCTTTTCCAGCTTTACAAAACCCATTTGTTCTGCCTCCTTGTCCTATAACTTATGTGGAATTGTTATATTTTTAACAACTTCTTACCTAATAAGTATACCGCAGCCCTGCCCAACAGGCAAGTAAAATGCAGGAGAATTTCGTTATTTTTTTGTCAATGATTATAGCCAATATGCACAATTCCATTTCAGAATGCCGCCGCAACTCTCAGCCGAATCGGCAAACCCCATTGGTTTACGACCCAGTTTTCTCCTTTTCCGCTCTGTGAGGAGGCTCGGCTTTTAGGCAATGTGTACAAGGGCCGGGGCAGGCGCCCCGGCCTGAGTCACCGCTGGAGCCGGAACTGCTGCTCCCTTACCAGCGGACAGCAGCGCAACCGGCTGCCTGTCCGGCTGGCCTCGTCCATGGGCACGGCGGTGATCTGGCTGTTATCATATGTCTTATAATAATAGGTGCCCGTCCTGCCGTTGACGCAGCAGGCGTAGTCGGTGATGTCCCACTTCCCTTCCGGCGTCCCCACCGCCCCCCGGGGCATAGCCACGGCGTCCAGGATGTGGAAGAACTGGCTGACACTGGAGGCCTCGTCAGGCTCACAGGCGCTGTTCCACTTGAGGAAGGCGGCCCGTACAAAGCGGGAGGCGGGGGACCAGTCGCCGGGCAACCCCAGCCCGCCCATACCCTGTCCAAAGGGGCACAGCCCCGGCCCGCCGAAGCGGTTTTCCGGCTGGGCGGCGGAGAGGCCCAGATATTGATTCAGATTGGTCAGGTGGAACTGGAAGGGGGGATTGTTGGTAAGCACCCCCACCGGGTCCCGGTACAGCTTCAGCCCGCCGGCCATAGGCTCCGCCACCAGGGCCCGCTTGCCGTCGGCCAGGTGCCAGTGGAGGGGGGCGGACGGCATATCAGGGGCAAAGGGTGTGTCCAGAATACGCACCTTCCGCAGCTTCTCCTCCGCCTGGTCCACCGTTTCGCAGCTGCCCAGCAGCCAGGGAATCAGCTCATAGGGGGCCGCGGGAGTACCCTCCTCCGGGCCGCAGGGGTAGCAGGCGTTGCCGGGAAAGTTGAGCCCCGCCAGATAGAGTCCCTTTTCGTTGACTCCCTCGGCATAGAGGGGATAGCCCCGGACCACGGTGGCCATACCGATGATGGCGTGGTGCCGCTCCAGGGCAGGCATGGCCTTGAAGGTCAGGGGAAAGTTCCTGGGGGTGATGACCACCTGCTGGCCGAAGCGGTACTCCAGATCCAGATTCCGGCCAAAATAGGGGTCCGCGGTGGTAAAGGTCAGGCTGGTACACATGGCTGACGCCTCCCATATTCAATGTGAAACGCCCTTCCGGCGCTGCCCTTAGTGTGACAGTCCCGCACCCAGGCTATCCCGATTTTGCAAAATGGCCTGCCGCAGGGAAACGCGACAGGCCATTGCTTTTTTAGCCGCACTTGGAGTAGCCGCAGTCACGGCAGGTGACGCAGCCTCCCTCATGCTCCAGCCTGGCTCCGCACTCAGGGCAGAACTTGGCCAGCTTGGCCTCGGCCGGGGTCATGCCCGGCCGGGGAATGGGAGCCGCCTTGGCGGCGGCGCTGATGGGGGCGGGAGCGGGCTCGTGGTTGCTCTGGGAGACCTTGAGTACCTTCTCCAGCGCCTTGGCAATGGCGTCGGGACAGGAGGTCACCGGTACGCCGGGCTGCCGCAGGCAGGAGGGGCAGCGGATGCCCTTGAGCTGCTGGATGATCTCCTTGGGGTCCATGCCGGAGCGAATGCCCACGCTGACCAGCCGGGCGGTGGCCTCGGACTGGCTGGGGCAGCCCCCGGCCCGGCCGGTGTTGGTGAACACCTCGCAGATGCCGTTCTCGTCATAGTTGACGGTAATATAGAGGTTGCCGCAGCCGATGCGCACCTTCTCGGTGAAGCCGGTGGTCACCGCCGGACGGGGCCGGGGCTGGATATGGCCGTAGGCCTCCTGGGGGATCTGGCACTCCTCGCACACCCGGCCGGCGGGGGCGGGGCCAGGCTCCTTTCCGTCGTTGACCTTGCCGATGTTGAGGACCTGCTCGTTGCGGCTGCCGTCGCGATAGATGGTGGTGCCCTTGCACCCCAAGGTGTAGGCCAGGCGGTAGACCTCGGCCACCTCGGCCCGGGTGGCGGAGTTGGGGAAGTTCACCGTCTTGCTGACGGCGTTGTCGGTGTACCGCTGGAAGGCGGCCTGCATCTTCACGTGCCAGATGGGGGACACGTCGTGGGCGCATACAAAGACCCGCTTGATGTCCTCGGGGATGCCGTCCACATGGGCCAGGGAGCCCTGTTCCACAATCTTGCGCATCAGCTCGTCGGAGTAGATCCCCGCCTCCACCAGCTTGTCCTTCAGAATCTGGTTGGTCTCGATGAGGTGGGTGTTGTCCATGACATTGCGGATATAGGCGTAGGCAAACACCGGCTCCACCCCGGAGGACACCCCGGCGATGATGGACAGGGTGCCGGTGGGGGCGATGGTGGTGACGGTGGCGTTGCGGATGGGCGCGCCGTCCCTGTAGATGCTCTGGTCAAAGAGGGGGAAGGGTCCCCGGCTCTCCGCCAGACGCTGGCTCTCCTGGTGGCCGATGGTGTTTACGGTGTCCATAATCTCCTCGGCCAGGGCCACGCCCTCTTCGCTGTTGTAGGGTACGCCCATGTGGAGGAGCATATCGGCAAAGCCCATGACGCCCAGGCCGATCTTCCGGGTGGAGCGGGTCATCCTGTCAATTTCGGGCAGGGGGTACTGGTTGACCTCGATGACGTTGTCCAGGAAATGGACGGCGGTGCGGATGGTCTTTTCCAGCTTGGCCCGGTCCAGAACCCAGCCCGCCGCCGACTGGGTGATGTGGTTGACCAGGTTGATGGAGCCCAGGTTACAGCTCTCGTAGGGCAGCAGAGGCTGCTCGCCGCAGGGGTTGGTGGACTCGATCTCCCCCTGGCTGGGCACGGCGTTGTCCCGGTTGAGCCGGTCCAGGAAGATGATGCCGGGCTCGCCGGTCTGCCAGGCGGAGTTGACGATGGTGTCAAAGACCTCCCTGGCCTTCCGCTGGCCGGTCACCCGGCCGGTGGCCGGGTCCACCAGATCGTACATTCCGTCGGCGCCCACCGCCTCCATAAAGGCCTCGGTGATGCCCACGGAAATGTTGAAGTTGGTGATCTCGGAGGTATCGTTCTTGCAGGTGATGAACTCCATGATGTCGGGGTGATCCACCCGGAGGATGCCCATATTGGCTCCCCGGCGGGTGCCGCCCTGCTTCACCGCCTCGGTGGCAGCATTGAACACCTTCATAAAGGAGATGGGGCCGCTGGCCACGCCGCCGGTGGAGTTGACGGTGGAGCCCTTGGGCCGCAGCCGGGAGAAGGAGAAGCCGGTGCCGCCGCCGCTCTTGTGGATGAGGGCGGCGTTCTTGATGGCGTCAAAGATGTCCTCCATGGAGTCGGCCACCGGCAGCACAAAGCAGGCCGACAGCTGCCCCAGGGGCCGGCCGGCGTTCATCAGGGTGGGGGAGTTGGGCAAGAAGTCCAAATTGGTCATCATCTCATAGAACTCCGCCGCCGTTGCCACCACATCGGCCCTGGGGTCAAAGTGGCGGTCGCCCTCGGCCACCGCGTTGGCCACCCGGTGGAACAGCCCGTCCACCATCTCGGTGGGATTCCCCTGCTCGTCCCGGGCCAGGTAGCGCCGCTCCAGCACGGCCTTGGCGTTTTGTGAAATGGGCATATCTAATCTCTCCTCTGAGCGTATTTCTATCGTGAACACAAGATATTGTATCATGAAAAAACGCCATGTCAATATACTGCCCATTTCTTGCCCTTCTACCCCATTCCTGCTATAATACAGCCTGAAACCCTTGCGCCCGAAGCAGGCCGGAAGTTCCGGCCTGCCCCGGGCGGCGAAAAACCGGAATTTTTTTGTGCGAGGTGACGGAATGTTTCACCATCAACCGGACCGGACCCAGCTGCTGCGCCCCCACCGCCAGTGGTTCTCCCGGCTGGGCTGGGCCCTCTTCGCCCAGATGGCCGCCATGCTGGTTCTCCAGCTGCTGGCCTCCGGCCTTTTCCCCCGCCTGCTGGCCCACCCGGTCTCCCGCTGGTGCCTGTCGGTGGGCTCGGCCTACGGCGTTGGGGTCCCCGCCTTCTGCCTGGTGTTGCGGGGAATGCCCGCGCCCCCGGACGGAGGGGGCCGCCGGCCCCTGGGCCTGCCCGGCCTGGGCAGGGCCCTGGTGGTCCTCCTGGGCCTTGTCTATCTGTCCAACCTCTTTACCCTGCTTCTCACCCGGCTGCTCGGGACCCTGTGGGGCGGGGCGGTCACCAACCCGGTGGACAGCCTGACCGGCTACCCGACCCTCCTCAACCTCCTGCTGGGCTGCGTCATCGCCCCTTTTTCAGAGGAGTATCTCTTCCGCCGGCTGCTGCTCTCCCGGCTGCGGCCCTATGGGGATTGCTTTGCCATCTCCGCCTCCGCCCTGTGCTTCAGCCTGTTCCACGGCAATCTGAACCAGTATTTCTACGCCTTCGCGGTGGGGGTGATCCTGGCCTATGTGGTCCTGCGCACCGGCTGTCTGTGGCAGGCCATCCTTCTCCACGCCCTGGTGAATTTCACCTCGGTGGGGCTTGTGCCCCTGCTGGAACAACTGGGCCGGACCGGGGCCTATCTCACCTCCCTGCTGATTCTGGGGACCATGGCGGCGGGCGTGGCCCTCCTGGCCGCCGGCCGGCGCTCCCTTGTGCTGGAGCCCGGCCGGGTCCCCTTCCGCCAGGGGTTGAAATGGCGGCTCTTTCTGGGCAGTCCCGGCGTTCTCTTCTTCTGCCTGCTCTCCCTCCTGCTGGCGATCAGCTATGTGCTGTAGCGCTCATCCCAGACGGAACAGCCGCCTCAGCCGCACCCCCTGGGCCTGGAGGGCGGCCAGGTAAAGCACCCCGCCGAAGAGGGCGCAGGCCCCCATGGCCGTCACATCCCCCACTCCCCCGTCCAACAGCACCCGGAACAGCAGATTGCAGGACAGCCCGGCCAGCAGGGCGGCCAGACCGGGCGCCACCCCCCAGTCAAACAGCCGCAGCTTCAGCCCGGCGGCCCGCCTCACCTGGAGCCAGTTGAGCAGTACGCCCAGGGCGGAGGACAGCACCACCCCCACCGGGTAGCCGGCGATACCCACCCCCGGCAGTCCCAGCAGCACATAGGTACACGCCAGCTGCACACCGCCGGACAGGATGGAGCTGCGGGCGGCGGAGCGCTGTCTGCCCAGGCCGTTGAGGGCGCAGCCCAGCACCGCCTGCCAGCAGGAGAGCAGCACCCCCACCGACAGCGGCAGCAGATACCGGCCCACCCCCTCCTCCCGGAAGAGCAGGCGGCCCAGGGTGGGCCCCAGCACCACCATGAGGGCCATGGCGGGGAACAGGAGCACCGAGGTGGCCAGCATGGACCGGTCGATCCGCCGCCGGATCAGGGCCCTGTCTCCCACCGCCGCCCCCTGGGCCAGCTTGGGCATGAGTACCAGGCCCAGGGCCCCGATGAAGGCGGTGGGCAGGCAGAGCATGGGCATGGTCATGCCGCACAGCACGCCGAACTCCTCCATAGCCCGGCTCACCTCCGCCCCGGCGGCCACCAGCCGCTGGGGAATGAGTACCGCATTGGCCGAGCCCATCAGGTTGCCCAGCAGGCTGGTCAGTCCCACCGGCAGGGCGATGGCCAGGATCTGCCGGTTCATCCGCCGGCCGGCCCCCCGCTCCGCCAGCTTCTCCCCCGCCAGCCGGCGGCGGGCCAGCAGCATCAGCGTCACCGAGGAAAAAACCTCGCAGACAATCATGCCCACCACAATCAGGGCCACGGTGCGCTCCGGGTTCTGGGGCAGAAAGAGGACCAGCAGCCCCAGCACCGCCGCCGCCCGGATCAACTGCTCGCACAGCTCCACCGCCGCCGGCGGCCGGATGGCCCCGGTGCCGTAAAAGAAGTGCTTGTGCAGGTTCTCCACCCCGGTGAGCAGGACGCAGGGCAGCAGCAGCAAAAGCCCTGTCTGGGTGCGGGCGTCCCCCAGCAAATACACCGAGATGGGATCGTACAGCAGGGCGGTCACCGCCGCCAGCGCCCCGAACAGGCCCAAGAAGCACGCCAGGCACCGGCGGAGCACCTGGGCCGCCGCCCCCCGCTGGCCTCGGGCGTAGTATCCGGCGGACAGATTAGACACCGCCGCCGTCAGCCCCACCGCCGTCAGGGAGAGCAGCACGGAGTAGACCGGCATGATGAGCTGGTAGAGCCCCATGATCTCCGCCCCGATCAGGCGGGAGAGCAAAATGCGGTATACAAACCCCAAAAACTGCCCGGCGATGCCGGTACCGGTGAGCAGCAGGGTACCGTAGAGCATGGATGTCCGGTCGAGCTTCAATGGGCCCTCCCCCTTTCAATGGTCCACTTCCACTCTATTCTCCGAGCCTCCCCGGCATACGTCCAGAAATCTTTTGACAAACGGCGGCAAATGGCTTATCATAGTACCAATTGTTTTAGTGAATTACAGTATAAAAGCGAGGAGTTTCTATGATCGCCACCGTCATCAACGTGGTCCTGATTCTGCTGGGCAGCTTTCTGGGCCTTCTGTTTAAAAACCGCATCAGCGCCCGCTTTGCCTCGGGCCTCACCTTCGCCCTGGGCCTGTGTGTGCTGGGCATCGGCATCTCCAGCATGATCGGCACGGCGGACACCCTGTGCGTCATCGTGTGCATGGTGATCGGCACTCTGCTGGGGGAGTTTATCAACATTGAAAAGCGGATGGACTCGGTGGGCACCCTGCTGCGGCGCAAGCTGATCCGGGGGGAGAGCAACAGCCGCTTTGTGGAGGGCTTTGTCAACGCCTCGGTGCTGTTCTGCGTGGGCGCCATGGCCATCAACGGCTCCATGGAGGCGGGCATGAACGGCAACTACGACATCATCATCTCCAAGGCGGTGATCGACGGGGTGACCGCCATCACCTTTGCCGCCGCCATGGGGGTGGGCGTGGCCTTCTCCGCCCTGCCCATTCTTCTCTATCAGGGGGGGCTGACCCTGATCTTCAGCGCCGTGGGCCAGGGCATGGACCCGGCGGTGGTCACCGAGATGAGCGCCGTGGGCGGCACCATCATCGTGGGTATCGGCATCAATATGCTGGGGCTGTCCAAGGAGAAGCTGCGGGTGGGCAATATGCTGCCCGCCATTTTCCTGCCGCTGGCCTACCTGCCCTTCCAGGAGTGGCTGAGCGCCGTGATGGCCTGAGCATAAAAAAACAGGACGCGCAAGTGAAGTGAACCCCAAAAGTTAGACAATATTTGAAAGTAAAAATTGTTTAAGCAACCGAAAGGGCTTGTTGTCTGTGA
>CALWXZ010000108.1 GCA_944385625.1 uncultured Flavonifractor sp.
TACTGGTTCTGGGCCTGGCGGAAGGCCTCCTCAAAGTTCCAGTCGCCGGTGCCCAGCACGATCATCTGCACGTCCATACCCATAATGTCGTGGATGGCGGCGGTGACCAGATCAAAGCCCTTGTGCTTCACCAGCCGGGAGACGCAGGCGATGATGGGGGTGTCGGGGTTCTCCCGCAGGCCGGACATCTGCTGCAGGGCGGCCTTGCAGTTTTTCTTGCCCCCCATCTGCTTGACGGAGAAGAACTTGGTCAGGCCCTTGTCCCGCCAGGGATCGTACACCTCGGTATCGATGCCGTTGAGGATGCCCTTCAGCTTGTGGCGGTTGTCGGCGATGACCCCCTCCAGGCCGTGGGCATAGAAGCTGTACTGCAGCTCGTCGGCGTAAGTAGGGGACACGGTGGTCACATAGTCGGCGGCGTAGATGGCGCCCTTCATCAGGTTCACGTCCCCGTGGTACTCCAGCATATGCTCGTTGAAGTAGCCGGCGTTCAGACCGAACAGGTCTTTCAGCGTCTGGCTGCCGTAGCGGCCCTGATACTCGATGTTGTGGATGGTGAACACGCTCTTGGTGTCGTAGAGCTGGGGGATGCGGTGGCGCTCCTCCAGCAGGTAGATGGGCACCAGGGCGGTCTGCCAGTCGTTGCAGTGGAGCACGTCGGGGTGCCAGTTGAGCCAGCCCATGGACTCCACAACAGCCCGGGAGAAGTAGGCGAAGCGCTCGCCGTCGTCGTAGTGGCCGTAGATGGCGGAGCGCTTGAAATAATACTCGTTATCCACGAACCAGTAGGTGACGCCGTCCCGCTTGAGCTCGAAAATGCCGCAGTAGGGAGTGCGCCAGGCCACGGTGACGTGGAAGCACTGCAAAAAGGTCATCTGGCTGCGCCATTCTTCGCCGATCCCCTCGTAGAGAGGCAGGATCACCCGGACGTCGTTGCCCTCCTTGGCCAGGGCCTTGGGCAGGGCGCCGGCCACGTCGGCCAGTCCGCCGGTCTTGATAAAGGGAGCGCACTCAGAGGTGGCAAACAGGATATTCATAGATTACCTCCAACCATAAAATTACATTGCTGCCGGACGCCGCCCGGCAGACGCATCAGGAAAGGGAGGCGGCGGCGTGTTGCCGCCGCCTCCCGGTGCCGGTCAGACGATCTCGTTTTTGGCGATAGCCAGGGGATAGGTGCTGTGGCCCATCAGCATCCGGCCCGGGTTGACCCGGACGTTCTTGTCTGTGATGGCGTATTTGAGCACAGCGCCGGCCTGGATGGTGGTGCCCTGCATCAGCACACAGCCGGACACCTTGGCTCCCTTTTCCACCCGGACCCCCCGGAAGAGAATGGAGTTTTCCACCTCGCCCTCGATCACGCAGCCGTCGGCCACCAGAGAGTTGAAGGAGCGGGAGTCGGGGCCGTAGTAGGTGGAGGGGTCGGAGCGGTCCTTGGTGCGGACGGGGCGGTCGGGCACGAAGAGCTGTCCCCGCACGGTGGGGTCCAGCAGCTCCATGCTGCGGGCGAAGTAGCCCGCCACCGACTGCAGCCGGGCGGCATAGCCGTCAAAGACGTAGGGCAGAATCTTCAGCTGGCCCACCATGGCCTGGAGCACGCCGATGCTGAAGGAGTGGATGTTGTGGGCGGCACAGTGGTCCACCAGGGAGAGCAGCAGCTCCTTGGAGAGAATGTACACCTCCAGGGACTCGCAGCCCTGGGCCACGGGGGGATGGACGGACACGTCGGTGATCCGTCCACCGGCGCCGATGGTGAAGTAGTCGCAGCCCTTGGGGTCGCCCTTGGGGTGGCCGGTACACACGGCGGTGATGTCGGCATCGTTGCGGATATGTGCCTCAAAGATGTCCCGCAGGGGCAGGCTCACCGCCAGGTCGCCGCCGGCCAGCACCACATAGTCCTGACGGATGTTCTGCAGGTAGGAGCGGATGCCCGCCAGGGCGTCCATACGGCCCCGGTACAGGCCCTCCCGCTTGCCGGAGTAGCTGAAGGGGGGCAGGATACGCAGGCCGCCGTGCTTGCGGGACAGGTCCCAGTCCTTGCCGGAGCCCACATGGTCCAGCAGGGACTGATAGTTGGCGTGAACGATGAGACCCACATCGGAGATGCCGGCGTTGACCATGTTGGAGAGCATGAAGTCAATGACCCGGTACCGGCCGCCGTAGGGGATGGAGCAGGTATTGCGGTTCTGGGTCAGCTCCCGCAGGTCGGGGTTGGAAAGGTAGGAGAAGATGATGCCGTGCATTTTGTTCATCATTTCACCCCACCTCCTTTCACGTTACGAGTAATCATGGCCTTGGGGGAGACCACGGCGTCGGGGCCCACGGTCAGGTTCTGGGCCACCACGGCCACGCCCCAGTCCTCGCTGCCGTCGGGGGAGGCGCCCACCCGGGCCCGCTCGCCGATGACGCTGTTCTCCGCCACGATGGAGTATTCCACCACGGCGCCGGCCTTGACCACCGTGCCGGGCATCAGGATGGAGTAGCGCACCACGGCCCCCTCCTCCACGATGACCGAGTGGAAGAGGACGGAGTTCTCCACCGTGCCGTACACCTCGCAGCCGCCGGTGACCATGGCGTGGACCACCTTGGCGTCCTTGCCCATAAAGTGGGGGGGCTTGGTGGGGGTGCGGGCATAGATGGGCCACTCGGAGTCGTAGAGATCGATACCGTTGTCGGGAGAGAGCATATCCATGTTGGCATCCCACAGGGAGTCAATGGTACCCACGTCCTTCCAGTAGCCCTTGAAGCGATAGGCGGTCATCTTCTCGCCGGCGTCCAGCATGGCGGGGATGATATTCTTGCCGAAGTCATTGGCGCTCTTCTCGTCCTCCTCGTCGGCGATGAGGTACTCCCGCAGCTTCTTCCAGGTGAAGATGTAGATACCCATGGAGGCCAGATTGCTCTTGGGCTTCTTGGGCTTTTCCTCAAACTCGTAGATGTCGTCGTTCTCATCCACGTTCATGATGCCGAAACGGGGCGCCTCGGCCATGGGGACCTCCAGAACGGAGATGGTGCAGGCGGCCTTGGCCTCCTTATGACGGCGGAGCAGGTCGGCATAGTCCATCTTGTAGACGTGGTCGCCCGACAGGATGAGCACATAGTCCGGGTTGTAGGTGTCCAGGAAATTGATGTTCTGATAGATGGCGTTGGCGGTACCCTTGTACCAGGTACCCTTCTCGCCCTCCCGCATATAGGGGGGCAGGATATGGACGCCGCCGTAGGAGCGGTCCAGATCCCAGGGCTCGCCGTTGCCGATATAGGCGTTGAGCTCCATGGGGCGGTACTGGGTCAGCACACCCACCGTGTCAATGCCGGAGTTGATGCAGTTGGACAGGGGAAAGTCGATGATACGGTACTTTCCGCCGAAGGGGACCGCGGGCTTGGCCACATGGCTGGTGAGGGCGTGCAGGCGACTGCCTTGCCCGCCGGCCAGCAACATGGCGACACATTCCTTTTTCATTCTATCACCTCAGAGTTTGAACTGGAACTGGATTGAGCACTCCGGTCTGTCCGGAGAGGGGTCACTTGTCCTTCTTTTTCCGCACTACCGGCTTGGGAGATTCCCCCTTGACGGCGGGAGCGGCGGCCTTTTTGCGCACGGCGGGCTTGGCAGCCGGTTCCTTGACGGCGGGGGCGGCCGCCTTCTTACGGACGGCGGGCTTGGCCGCGGGGGCCTTGACGGCGGGAGCGGCGGCCTTTTTGGCGACGGCAGGCTTGGCCCCCTTGTCCGCCTTCTTCTTGCGGACGGGGAATTTGCGGGTACACTTGTAGATCACCGCGCTCATGGGCGGCAGGGAGATGGTGATGGACTGCTCCCTGCCCTGACTCTCCACATAGCGGCTGCGGACCGGCTCGTGGTCGCCGCCCCCCTTGCCGCCGAACTGGGTGTCGTCAGAATCGAAGACGCAGGTATAGACGCCGGGGACGGGCACACCTATGGTATAGCCGGTGCGGTCCACCGGGGAGAAGTTGCAGACGATGACCAGGGTGTCACCCTTGGCGTCCTTGCGGAGGAAGGCCACGGTGT
The DNA here is from genome assembly GCA_944385625.1 of uncultured Flavonifractor sp. Lineage (GTDB taxonomy): Bacteria > Bacillota > Clostridia > Oscillospirales > Oscillospiraceae > Flavonifractor. The sequence goes on from CALWXZ010000108.1 coordinate 4,028, forward strand.
TGGCCTGGTTGTCGTTGGCCTCAATCCACTCGAAGCCCTCCCAGGAGAAATCCAGCTCCCACAGCTCGGGGTGGGCCAGATAGAAGGCGTTGGCCTGCTTGAAGAACTGCTGCAGCTGGCGGTGAGGCTTTGCCCACTCCGCGTCCGGGTCCAGCAGGTGCCAGTCCAGAGAGTGCTCGTAATGCCATTCGTTCCACTGGCCGAACTCGCTGCCCATCATCAGCAGCTTCTTGCCGGGATGGGTGAGCATATAGGTGTAGAAGGCCCGGACACCGGCAAATTTCTCCTCGTTGGTGCCCGGCATCTTGTTGATGAGGGAGCCCTTCATGTGTACCACCTCGTCATGGGACAGAGGCAGCACGAAGTTTTCCGAGAAGGCGTACATCAGGGAGAAGGTGATGTCCTTATGGTTAAACTGGCGGAAGTAGGGGTCCAGCTTGATGTAGTGGAGAATGTCGTTCATCCAGCCCATATTCCACTTCAGGTTGAAGCCCAGTCCGCCCTCCAGTCCGCCCTCGCCCACCGGGTGGGACACCCGGGGCCAGGCGGTGGATTCCTCGGCGATCATCATCACGTCGGGGTGAGCCTGGAAGATCTGGCCGTTGAGCTCCTGAATAAAGTCCACCGCCTCCAGGTTTTCGTGGCCGCCGAACATATTGGGGACCCACTCGCCCCCCTGGCGACCGTAGTCCAGATAGAGCATGGAGGCCACCGCGTCCACCCGCAAGCCGTCGATGTGGAACTGCTCCAGCCAGAAGAGGGCCGAGGAGAACAGGAAGGAGCGGACCTCGTTGCGGGCGTAGTCGAATACCCGGGTGCCCCAGTCGGCGTGCTCCCCCTTGCGGGTGTCGGCGTACTCATAGCAGGGCTCGCCGTCGAACTCATAAAGGCCGAAGGCGTCCTTGGGGAAGTGGGCGGGCACCCAGTCCAGAATGACGCCGATGCCTGCCTGGTGGAGCTGATCCACCAGCCACATGAAGTCGTGGGGGGTGCCGAACCGGCTGGTGGCGGCAAAGTAGCCGGTACACTGGTAGCCCCAGGAGGCGTCCAGGGGGTGCTCGGTAATGGGGAGCAGCTCCACATGGGTGAAGCCCATCTCCTTCACATAGGGGACCAGATACTTGCCGATGTCCCGGTAGGAGAGCATCTCATCCTCGCCGGTGCGCCGCCAGGAGCCCAGATGGACTTCATAAATATTCAGAGGTTTCTGGTAAATCAGATTATTTTTCCGGTACTCCAGCCAGCTGCCGTCCCCCCAGCCATAGCCGGAGAGATCATAGAGCTTGGAGGCGGTGCCGGGGCGGGTCTCGGCGTGGAAGGCGTAGGGGTCGGCCTTGGCCAGCACCCGGCCGGAGGCGGTATGGACCGCGTATTTATAGCTGTCGAACTGTTTCAGGCCCGGGATAAAAACCTCCCAGACGCCGTCGGAGATCAACTGCATGGGGTGGTCGGAGTCGTTCCAGCCGTTGAAATCGCCCATAACGGCGACCAATTGGGCATGGGGAGCCCATACCCGAAAGACCCAGCCGTCCTGGCCGTCCCGCGATGCGGGGTGGGCGCCCATAAACTCCTGGGCCCGAACCGCGTGGCCCTGGGAAAAATCATGGAGGATCGTACTCGGTTTGGTGGAAGCCATAGGTATCCTCTCCTTGTTGGCAGCCCCCCAGAGCAACTGGAATGACGTAAACTGGGGGTTCTTGTCATTGGTAATAAATAAAATCCAAAATACGCGGATTTTATTTGTGTAAAGTATACAACGATATAGCGAGATAGTCAAGACACGGATTACCAATTGAGATGTAAAATTTCCAGTAACATATGCAATATCTTTTGTAAAGAACGCGCAAGGCCCGCCGCAGCTTTGCTGCGGCGGGCCATTGAAACGGCTTCAGCCGGCCATCAGAAGGGTACGCATCAGACGCAGGAAAATGCCGGGCGCGCTGAGCCGGACCACGGCCTGGTCGGCCACGATGGGGATCTGGGCCAGAACCTGGCCGCCGGCGGCCACCGTCATTGTGCCCAGGGTCTGACCGGCCTCCACCGGGGCCTCCACATCCTGACACAGCTCCAGCTGTGTCTCCACCTGATTGACCAGGGAGCGGTTAATCAGGATACGGGTGGGCTGCGCCAGAACGGGCTGCACCGTCTCCTGTTCCCCCAGCAGCACGCCCACCGGGGGGAGGGCCTGGGACGGATACACATCCATCAGGGTGTAGTTGGCAAAGCCATAGTTGAGCAGGGCCTGGGCCGCCGCTGTCCGGGTGTCCCTGGTGGTGGATTTCAAAATGACGGCGATGAGCTCCATGCCGTCCCGCTCAGCGGTGGCGGACAGGCAGTAGCCGGCGGCGTCGGTGGAGCCGGTCTTCAGGCCGGTGGCCCCTTCATAGAAGCGAATGAGTTTGTTGGTGTTGGCCAGCTGGAACTGGCCGCCCCGGAGGGAGTCCATCCAGATGGTGGTGTAGTCCCGGATGGAGGGGTGGTTGAGGATGAGCTCCCGGCTCATCAGGGCGATGTCGTAGGCCGAGGTCAGGTGGCCCGCCGCCGGCAGGCCGGTGCAGTTGACAAAGCAGGTGTCCTTCATGCCCAGCTGGGCGGCCCGCTCATTCATTTTGGCCACGAAGGCCTCCTCACTGCCGCACAGGTGCTCGGCCAGGGCCACCGAGGCGTCGTTGCCCGAGGCCACCGCCACCGCCTTGAGCAGATCGTTCACCGTCATCTGTTCCCCTTCCTTTAAATAGACCTGGGAGCCGCCCATGGAGGCAGCGTAGGCGGATACGGTGACCAGATCGTCTCGGGACAGGCTGCCGCTGTCGATGGCCTCCATCACCAGCAGCAGGGTCATGACCTTGGTGACGCTGGCGGGCTCCAGCTTGTCGTGGGCGTTTTGCTCGTAGAGGACGGTGCCGGTCTCTTTTTCCATCAGCACGGCTCCCGCCGCGTCCACGGTGGGGGCCGCCGGGGCGGCCCCGGCGGCCTGGACGGGCAGAGCCAGTAGGGTGGCGGCCACCAGGGCCGCGGCCAGTTTTTTCATGGTGTGTGACGCCTCCAATGCTGAAATGCTCTGTTGGAGAGGATATGGAGGGAAAAGGGCTTCTATACGGCTTTTGACGGGGGTAATTTTTTCTGGTACAATGGCAAAAATTAACGCAAACCACTGGGAGGCGGGGAGATGAAAGGGACCATCGCGGTCATATTGTCCGGAGGGCGGAGCCGCCGGATGGGGCGGGACAAGGCGGAACTGACCCTGGGGGGAGAGCGGTTTCTGGAACGGATGGCGGAGGCACTCTCCCCGCTGTTTGACGGGGTGTACGTTTCGGTGGACCGACCGGGGCGGTATCCCGGCCGCCGGGAACTGGCCGACCTGCGGCCCGGCCAGGGGCCTCTGGCCGGGCTGGAGGCCGCCTTTGTCCATACCGGGGCGGAGGAAGTGTTCCTGGCGGCGGTGGATCTGCCCTTTGCCGGCCGGGCTCTGGCGGAGCGGATTCTGGCGGAGGCAGAGGGCGGGGACGCCTGGGTCATCCGGCGGCGGAACGGGACGCCGGAGCCCCTCTTCGCCCTGTACCGCCGTAGCTGTCTGGGTGAGGCGGCCGCCTGCCTGGACCAGGGCCGCCGGGCGATGAGGGCCCTGCTGGACCGGGTGGACTGCCGCTGGCTGGAGGAGGAGAGGCTGCCGGAGTTCCGTCTGGAGCGGGCCCTGTGGAATGTGAACAGCGGGGCGGATTACCGCCGGGCTCTGGAGGCAGATGGAGAAAAATGAAAAATCCTCTTTACAACGGCGCTTTAGTATGGTAACATACGAAAGCAACCACGACATATATGGTTTGGAGGAATGTACATGAAACGCAGACTGACTGCTCTGGCCCTTGCGCTGGGCCTGACCTTTACTCTGGCCGCCTGCGGCGGCGGCACCGGCGGCACCGCCAACACCCCTGCCGGCAACACCCCTTCCGGCGGCACCGACACTCCCAATGTGAATACCGAGACCCCCGCCGCCGAGAGCGACCTG
>CALWXZ010000109.1 GCA_944385625.1 uncultured Flavonifractor sp.
CAGATGATGCAGGCCCTGTCCGCCCAGGTCATCCGCCACAAGCGGGTGATGAAGGAGAACTGCGTCATCATCTGCTCCTCCATCTGCAACGGCTACTTCCACGACGAGCGCTGGCCCTACCTGCGGGAGCTGTATGAGATGTTCCAGCACGACTATATGAACATCCTGCCCGACATGAACCGGTACGGCGAGTACTTTGCCACCAATGAGGAGTACATCCGCAAGTACCGCTTCTGCAATGCCTTCCACCCCTTCCACGGCTTCTCCATGATGAGCTGCGGCCACATCGCCGAGATGAACACCGCCGCCATCTACATCGTGGGCGCCCAGGAGCCCGGCATTGCCCGGGGCATGGGCCTGAAGACCCGGGCCACCTTTGAGGAGGCCTTGGCCGACGCCAAGCGGAAGTTTGTGGGCGAGAACCCCAACATCCTGGCCCTGCCTCAGACCTTCAAGCTGGGGGCCGTCCATCTGTGCATGAAGGACGACGATCTGAGCTGCGTGTAAGGAGGACGTTTCATGCTGAAAGGAAATATGCTTATTGCCCACGGCGGCGGCCCCACCCCGGTCATCAACTCCTCCCTGCTGGGGGCGGTCCGGGAGGCCAAGACCCACGGCGAGATTGAGACCATCTACGGCGCCCGCTTCGGCGCCGAGGGCATCCTGGCCGGGGATCTGATCGACCTGGGCAAGTTTGCCGATGAGGAGCTGGCCCTGCTGGCCAAGACCCCCGCCTCCGCCCTGGGCTCCTGCCGGCGCAAGCTCACCGACGCCGACTACCCCGCCGTGCTGGAGTGCTTCAAAAAGTTCAACATCCGCTACTTCTTCTACAACGGCGGCAACGACTCCATGGACACCTGCAACAAGATCTACAACCTGTCCGTGGAGAGCGGCTATGAGCTGCGGGTCATCGGCATCCCCAAGACCATCGACAACGACCTGGATGTCACCGACCACTGCCCCGGCTTCGGCAGCGCCGCCAAGTACGCCGCCGTCTCCGCCCTGGAGCTGGCCCAGGACGCCTCCGCCCTGCCCATCCATGTGGTGGTGATGGAGCTGATGGGCCGCAACGCCGGCTGGATCACCGCCGCCTCCGCCCTGTACGCCGATTTGATGCCCTGCGAGCACTTGGTGTACCTGCCCGAGGTGGCCTTCGACAAGGAGAAGTTCCTCGCCGCTGTGAAGGAGAAGTTTGCCAAGGGCCGGGGCCTGCTGGTGACCATCTCCGAGGGCATTCACTACGCCGACGGCACCCCCGTGGCCGACACCGGCCTGGTGGACGGCTTCGGCCACAAGGTACCCGGCGGCGCGGCCCAGGCCCTCAGCGATATGATTATGGCCGAGGCCGACCTGAAGTCCCGGTCGGAGAAGCCCGGCCTGCTGGGCCGGGTCAGCGTGGCCCTCATGTCCGAGGTGGACCAGAAGGAGGCAGAGGAGGCCGGCGCCTGCGCCGTCCGCTCCGCCGTGGAGGGCAAGACCGGCTTTATGGTGGGCTTTGCCTGCACCCGCAGCCCCTACGCCTCCAAGACCATCCTCATCCCCCTGGAGCAGGTGGCCAACGCCGAGAAGAAGTTCCCCCTGGAGTGGATCGGCCAGGATGGCGCCAGCATCAAGCCGGAGTTCAAGGCCTACTGTGAGCCCCTGCTGGGGGCCTACGACAGCCGGTTTGTCTCCCTGCGGTAGCCGGTATGCAGACCCTGTTTGATTTCCTGGTGGCCATTGTGGCCACCACCATCGGCGGCATCAGCGGCGTGGGGGGCGGCGTTATCATCAAGCCGGTGATGGACGCCGTGTCCGGCCTGCCGGTGGCCACCATCAGCTTTCTCTCCGGCTGCACCGTGCTGGCCATGACCGGCACCTCCATGCTCCGCAGCATGGGCGGCGAGGTGAAGGTGGAGCCCCGCCGGGGCACCCTGCTGGCCATCGGCGCCGCCGTGGGCGGCATTGTGGGCAAGCAGCTCTTCGACCTGGTGAAGGACGCCGGCGGCTCCGCCGTGTCGGTGGCCCAGCAGGTCCTCATGATCCTGCTCACCCTGGGCGTGTTGATTTACACCCTGAACCGCCCCCGCATCCGCACCCTGGATGTGAAAAATGGGGCGGCCTGCGTGGTCATCGGCCTGGCCCTGGGGGTGCTGTCCTCCTTTCTGGGCATCGGCGGAGGCCCCATCAACCTGGCTATCCTCTACTACTTCTTCTCCATGGACTCCAAGACGGCGGCCCTCAACTCCCTGTATGTGATCCTCTTCTCCCAGGGGGCCAGCTTCTTAAACACCCTCGTCAGCCGGACGGTGCCCGTATTTGAGTGGCCCGTTCTCATCGCCATGGTGGTGGGCGGCGTGGTGGGCGGCACCATGGGCCGCAGCTTCAGCCGCCGCATGGACAACAAGGCGGTGGATAAGCTGTTCTTCTGGCTGCTGCTGGTCATCACCGGCATCAGCGTCTACAACCTGGTGCGCTGCTTTGTGTGAGTTTGCGTTCTTCTCCTCTTTCCTCTGAGGTCCGTCCCGGGAAGTTCCCGGGGCGGGCCTCCATTTTTTGCCCGGAAATAGTTGGCCGGCCCGCCCGCCTTGACAGCATCCCTTCTGTTGATATAATACTGAATCGGTATGAATTTAAGGGCGCAAAGGAGGCGTATGCCATGCAGATCATACGGATACTGGTGCTGCTGCTGTCCCTGGCCGCGGGACTGTCTGCCGGCCCGCCGGCGGTGGGGTGACGGCTGCCGGGCATGGGCGTCACAAAGCCCCTCTCCCGCCGATAAACTGGTGAGAGGGGGGCTTTTCATGGAAGATAGGACGTTGCTGAAACAGATCAAAACGGCGGACCGGTCCCTGTTTTTTCTCAGTATTCTGCTGGGGGCCATCTGTCTGTCCTGGCTGGCCCTGGACAAACAGCGGCGGGGATTATGCCGCAACGGCGAGGCCCCCGATGTAAGGGGGCTGCGGCTGGTGGGCTCGGTGCTGGTGGTGCTCTCCCTGGGATACTTCTTCTGCCTGGGGGTGAAGGGCAGGAAGGAGGGGGGCGAGATCAACTTCTGGGCCTCCCTGCTGGTGCTGCTGGCCGCCCTGCTGCGGCTGGGGGAGCTGCTGGAGCAGTAAAAAACGGGGGCGCTGCGGTTGACGCAGCGCCCCCGTATCGGTTCAGCCCTTCAGCCCCTCCACTTCCATGTCCTTGGTAAAGAAGGAGAACACACCGCTGGCCACCAGCCGGTCCTGGCTGTCCACAAGGGTCACGTCATAGACCACGATGGTGCGGCCCAGCTTCTTGGGTCTGGCGGTGCAGTAGACCTTGTCTCCCTTGGCCGCAGCCAGAAACTGCATGGAGCTGTCCAGGGTGACGCAGGTGCGGCCGGTGGTGAAGGCCGCCGTCCCCGCCACGGAGTCCGCCAGGGTGAAGAGGGCGCCGCCGTGGACGATGCCCATGGGGTTGCGGGTGTCGGCGCAGATCTCCAGCTCCCCCTCCGCTTCGCCGTTCTCCGCCCGGGTGACCTTCACCCGGCTGCGGGGGCCGAAGTAGGGCCCGCTGTTGATCGCGTTCAACAGGTCACTGTAAGAATCCATCCAGAATCTTCTCCTCCGCTTCCTGCTCGGTCAGGCCCAGGGTCATCAGCTTGAGGATCTGATCCCCGGCGATGCGGCCGATGGCGGCCTCGTGGATGAGCTGGGCGTCCACATGGTTGGCCACGATGGCGGGGATGGAGGAGATCTTGGCGTTGCCCATGATGATGGAGTCGCACTGGACGTGTCCGAAGCACTTGGTATTGCCGGTCATTTTGGGGTAGAACACCTGGACCGAGTCGTCCTGAGCCACGGACCGGGAGATGACCCGGCCGGTGGCGTCCTCCCCGTCCAGGATGATCTCCATATCGCTCTCGGCGGTCTGCTGGCCGTGGGTGAGCAGCTTCTCGGTGATGACGGCCTCGGCCCCCTTGCCCACCACGATGCGGGTCTCCCGCTTGGTGGAGTCCACCCCTCGGATCTGGGTGGACTCCATGTTCATGGAGGCCCCCTCGTCCAGGTAGACCACGGTCTGGGGGTTCATGATCCGCTTGCCGGTGCCGGGACCCTCGCCGTAGTGGCGCTCCACATAGCGGACCTTGGAGTTTTTGCCGATGTGGAAGGTGTGTACACCGTCGTGCTGGCTGGTCTCGCAGCCGGTGTTGTGGATGCCGCAGCCGGCCACGATGTCCACGTCGCAGTCGTCGCCGATGAAGAAGTCGTTGTACACCAGCTCGGAAAGGCCGGTCTGGCTGATGATGACGGGGATGTGGACCGACTCGTGCTTGGTGCCGCTCTTGACGGTGATGTTGATGCCCGACTTGCCCGGCTCGGTCTTGGTGGTGATCTCAATATTGGCGGTGTTGTTGCGGGAGTCCAGCTGCCCGTTGCGGCGGATGTTGTAGGCCCCCTGGGGGGTCTTTTCCAGGTCCGCGATCTCCTTGAGGAGCTTCCATTCCGCTTGATCCATTACTTGTTCGCCCCTTTCGCAAGATAGGTACACCCGGCGCTGGTGTTGGCCAGAATCTGGGGGAAGATCTCATCCTTGGGACCCTGCTTCTGGATCTGGCCGTCGGCGATCATGACGATCTCGTCGGCCAGGTCGATGATGCGCTCCTGGTGGGAGATGACGATGAGGGTGGCCTCCCGCTTCTGGTGAATGAGCTTGAAGGTCTCGGTCAGCTTGGCAAAGGACCACAGGTCGATGCCGGCCTCCGGCTCGTCAAAGATCATCAGGCCGGTCTTGCGGGCCAGGATGGTGGCGATCTCAATGCGTTTGACCTCGCCGCCGGACAGGGAGGCGTCCACCTCCCGGTCGATATAGTCCCCGGCGCACAGGCCCACCTTGGTCAGGTACTGGCAGCCCTCCTCCCGGGTGAGGGTCTTGCTGCCGGAGGCCAGGGCCAGCAGGTCCTTCACCTTCAGGCCCTTGAAGCGGGGGGGCTGCTGAAAGCCGTAGCTGATGCCCAGCCGGGCCCGGCCGGTGATGTCCAGATCGGTAACGTCGGTGCCGTTCCAGCGGATGGTGCCGCCGGTGGGCTTGACCAGGCCCATAATGGCTTTGGCCAGGGTGGTCTTGCCGCCGCCGTTGGGGCCGGTGATGACCACGAATTGGTTGTCCTTGACGGAGAGGGAGACGTCGTTGAGGATGCCAAGCTCCTGGCCTTCCTCTCCCTCTACCTGATAGCTGAGGTGGCTGATCTCCAGCATAAACGGTCTCTCCTTTGTATATGGTTCATTCCATGAGTGCTTATTTTATCACGGAAGGCGGGAAAATACAACCCTGAGCGGGGCAAATCTTACCGGTACGGCATAGGATGGGGGGAATCTACACAGAATCGGGAGGCAATGCGTATGGCACAGGAGTTGTTGCCCGGCTGCGGCCGGGAGGTCTTTGAGCGGGTGTGGAAGCGGGTCATGCCGGACGCCCGGGAGGACTGCCCCTTTGAGATGGCGCCGGAGCCGGAGCCGGCCCTGCCGGTGGTGGTGGTGTCCCAGCCGCCGGCGGCGGACGAGGAGGAGAGCGTCACCTGTCTGGGGCCGGCCTCGGCGGTCCACGGCCCCCAGCTCCAGCAGTACATCGACCAGGAGCTGACGGCCCACCGGTGCTGTCAGGCCCTGGCCCGGCGGGTGCCGGGGGCCGGCGGGCGGATGCTCTCCGGCCTGGCCGCCGAGCTGCGGCGGCAGGCCAAGCGGCTGAGCACCGCCTACTTTCTCATCTCCGGGGCGTACTACTGGCCCGCCGACCGGGGGAGCGCCCCCGCCCCCCAGCCGGTCCAGGCCGCCCTGCGGGAGCAGTTTCAGGCCATGCAGCGCCGCGCCGCCGGCTACCGGGCGGCGGCCGCCGGCACGGCGGACCCCTGCCTGGAGGCCCTCTTTCACCAGTCGGCGGAGGAGACGGAGACCCACGCCTGGGTCATCCGCAGCGTGCTGGAGCAGATGTAGCCCTCAGCCCTCCCGCCGGAATACATGGATGCGGAAGCAGGCCCGCACCCGCAGCCCGTCCAGCGCCGCCAGCCGGGCCGCCCCCTCCTTGGGGGTCTTCCAGTAGTAGGGGGTCATCTGGAACAGGTGAGGCAGGTCCTCTCCCGCCACGTTCATAACGGCGTCCACCGGCACCACGTCCAGGTAGGAGAAGCCCTCGTAGGGGACGTCCTGCTCCTGGTTGGGATAGGGGCTGTCGTAGAGCACCTGCTTGAGCTCCCACAGGTGGTAGGCGGCGGGCACTACATAGAGGAACACCCCACCGGGGCGGAGCACCCGGCGAAACTCCTCCAGGGCCAGGGGGGAGAAGCAGTTGAGCAGCAGGTCGATACTCCGGTCGGCCACCGGCAGGTGGTAGGCCGAAGCCACGGCAAACTCCCCCTGGGGCACCCGCTTGGCGGCCAGCCGCACCGAGGGCTTGGACAGGTCGATGCCCGCCAGGGCCACCGGCCTGCCCGCCCCGGTGAGGGCGGCGTGGATGCCGGCGGTGTAGTAGCCCTCCCCGCAGCCCGAGTCCAGCACCGACGCCCTTGCGCCGGTGTGGGCCAGGGCCAGGGTACACAGGGCGTCCCGCAGGGGGGCGTAGTAGCCCCTGGATAAAAACTGGTTGCGAGCGGCCACCATGCCCTTGTCGTCCCCGGGGGACTTGGAGTGCTTGCGGTTGGCGGGGAGCAGGTGGACGTACCCCTCCCTGGCGATGTCAAAGCAGTGGCCGTTGGGGCAGGTATAGGAGCGCTCCTCCCGGCGCAGGGGGGAGGAGCAGAGGGGGCAGCAAAACAGGCTCAAAAGGGCCATCTCCTTCCGGTGGGTCTGTCCGTATCATACCAGTTTGCCGGAGGTAAGACAAGAGTCCCGCCGGAGAGGCGGCTTTTTTGTGGGGGATTATGGTTTGTTTTTTCCCTTTTCTATGGTATACTGTACACTTGCGAAGATTTTCCCGGCCGGAGGCCGGGGTGAACAAAAAGGAGTACGACATGATTACTGTTTCCGACCTGACCCTGGCCTACAGCGGCCAGCCCCTGTTTTCCCATGTGGATCTGCAATTCACCAAGGGCAACTGCTACGGCATCATCGGCGCCAACGGCGCAGGCAAGTCCACCTTCCTGAAGATCCTCTCCGGCGACCTGGAGCCCACCTCCGGCGAGGTGTCCATCCTGCCCAAGACCCGTATGTCCGTCCTCAAGCAGGATCAGAACGCCTACAACGCCTACACCGTCATGGACACCGTCATCATGGGCAACCAGCGGCTGTACGACATCGGCAAGGAGAAGGACGCCCTCTATGAGAAGGAGGAGATGACCGAGGCCGACGGCATCCGGGCCTGCGAGCTGGAGGAGGAGTTTGCCGAGCTGGGGGGCTGGGAGGCCGAGAGCGACGCCAGCCGTATCCTCCAGGGTCTGGGGGTGGGCACCGAGTTCCACCAGAGCTCCATGGAGACCCTGGACCCCCGGCTGAAGGTGAAGGTGCTGCTGGCCCAGGCCCTGTTTGGGAGCCCCGACATCCTGCTGCTGGACGAGCCCACCAACAACCTGGACATCAACGCCGTCAACTGGCTGGAGGACTTTCTGCTGGACTTTGAGGGCACCGTCATCGTGGTGTCCCACGACCGCCACTTCCTCAACACCATCTGCACCCACATCGTGGACATCGACTACAACAAGATCAAGATGTATGTGGGCAACTACGACTTCTGGTACGACGCCTCCCAGCTGATGCAGAACCTGATGAAGAACCAGAACAAGAAGAACGAGGAGAAGGCCCAGGAGCTGAAGGAGTTCATCTCCCGGTTCTCCGCCAACAAGTCCAAGAGCAAGCAGGCCACCGCCCGGCGCAAGCTGCTGGAAAAGATCACCCTGGAGGAGATCCCCGCCTCCTCCCGCCGCTACCCCTGGGTGGCCTTCTCCCCCGA
>CALWXZ010000110.1 GCA_944385625.1 uncultured Flavonifractor sp.
CTTTTTCTTCTTTGGCATCTATATGACAGAAACCCGGCTTATGCTTGACGCATATGCAGGGTTTTTCGACAGCCTGCCGGGCGCGCTGCAATGCAGCGCGCCCGGTCAGCTTGTTGCGGAATGTGACTTACAGCTCGGAGAAGACGCCGGTGAGCAGACCCACCGGAGAATTCATCAGGGCGGGAAGCAGCCCCTCGCCCAGGATGAGCAGGGTCAGCACGATGGTGATGGCCGCCGCGGCCAGGTAGACCACCCAGGCCTTGCCGGACTCCAGCTCGGGGGCGATCATCTGGAAGGAGGACACGCCCAGGGCCACCCACAGGATCATGGTGAGGATCATCACCCAGATGCCCAGAGGCATGGAGATGAGGAAGCACAAAAAGTCAATGACCATCAGGATGCTGATGAAAATGGAGTGGCTGCCGCAGGCAATCAGGGCGTCCTGGAAGGTGCAGCTGGACTTGAGGAGCTTGGCGCCGCCGAAGAGCAGGGCCACGAAGATGATAACGGCGATGGCGTCCCCCAGCAGTCCGCCCACAAACCAGAACTGGACGGGCACTTCCGCATAGCCGTGGGTCATCATGCTGATCTTCAGGCTGAAGCCCAGCAGCATCAGGATGCAGGCGATCAGCTGGCCGCCCATCAGGATCAGCGCGGTGGCCAGGTCCCCCTTGGCCAGAAGGTTCCGGGTGGCCTGAACCGGGGAGGCAAAGTAGGATTTGAGGAATCCGCCCAGGCCGCCAAAAGCCGCGCCCGCCGCGGAGGGCTTGGCCGGGCCGCCGGGGCCGCTCATGGTGTTCACATTGGTGCCGCAGGAGGGACAAAATGCGGAACCGTCAGGGATCTCTTTCCCGCACTTGGGACAAAACATAACACAACACTCCTTCTCTCTGGCGGCAACAGGTTCTGCCGCCCGGACTGACGCTCCGCCTCCCTCAGGCGGAGCACACCGGCCCGCCCCGAGGCGGAACCGGTTTGTCGAGATTATACCATAGCAGGGGGAAAAAGTAAATCGACGGCAGAGAAATTGTTCTCTCCCCCCGGTTTTCTCTGTCGGATTGCCTATTGCCGCAGGCCGGTCCCCCGTGCTATAGTTATGTGAGAGACATTCCCGGCAGACCAGAAATTGACGCCGGCCGGGTCATTTGCGCGCCGTCCGTTCCAGAGGCGGCACCCGCGGGGCAGGATGGAGTCTCTCCATCCGCGGGGATACAGGAGGTATGTATGGGGAAGGTATTTCGCTGTTTTGTGGAGAAAAAGCCGGGCTTCGACGTGGAGGCCGGCCACCTGCTGGGAGAGCTGAAGGGCACCCTGGGTCTGGAGGGCCTCACCGGCGTGCGGGTCATCCGCCGCTACGACGTGGAGGGGGTGGAGCAGAGCGCCTATGAGGCCGCCCGCACCACCATCCTGTCCGAGCCCCAGGTGGACCAGCTGTGGGACGAGACCATGCCGCAGGCCGACGGGGCCCTGCTGGCGGTGGAGGCCCTGCCGGGCCAGTACGATCAGCGGGCCGACTCCTGCGCCCAGTGTATCCAGATGCTCACCGGCGGCGAGCGGCCCACCGTCCGAGCCGCCACCGTCTATGTGCTCTCTGGTCAGCTGTCCGGGGCCGACCTGGACCGCGCCAGGGGTTACCTCATCAACCCGGTGGAGAGCCGGCAGGCTCTGCTGGACAAGCCCGCCACCCTGCTCCAGCAGTACCCCGAACCCGCCCCCGTGCCGGTGCTGGAGGGTTTTTGCGGCCTGGATCAGGCGGGGCTGGAGGCCCTGCTGGAACAATACGGCCTGGCCATGGACCTGGCCGACCTGACCTTCCTCCAGGCCTATTTCCGGGATGAGGAACGCCGGGACCCCACCCTCACCGAGGTGCGGGTGGTGGACACCTATTGGTCCGACCACTGCCGCCACACCACCTTCTCCACCCACCTGGACGCCGTGGACATCGCTGACCCGGCGGTGAAGGCGGCCTACGAGCGCTACCTGGCCGCCCGTGTGGAGGTGTACGGCCAGGAGAAGGCCGCCCAGCGGCCCCAGACCCTGATGGACATCGCCACCATCGGCACCAAGACCCTGAAGAAGCGGGGCCTGCTGCCCGAGCTGGACCAGAGCGAGGAGATCAATGCCTGCTCCATCCACGTCCCCGCCCAGGTGGACGGCAAGGAGCAGGACTGGCTCTTAATGTTCAAGAACGAGACTCACAACCACCCCACCGAGATCGAGCCCTTTGGCGGCGCCGCCACCTGTATCGGCGGGTGCATCCGGGACCCCCTGTCCGGCCGGGTGTATGTCCACCAGGCCATGCGCCTCACCGGCTGCGGCGACCCCCGGGTGCCGGTGAATGAGACCCTGGAGGGCAAGCTGCCCCAGCGCAAGATCGCCCAGACCGCCGCCGCCGGCTACTCCTCCTACGGCAACCAGATCGGCCTGGCCACCGGCCATGTGGCCGAGCTCTACCACCAGGGCTACATCGCCAAGCACCTGGAGTGCGGCGCTGTGGTGGGGGCCGCCCCCGCCGACCATGTCCGCCGGGAGACCCCCGCCCCCGGGGACGTGGTCATCCTGCTGGGGGGCCGCACCGGCCGGGACGGCATCGGCGGGGCCACCGGCTCCTCCAAGAGCCACAACCTGGCCTCCCTGGACACCATGGCCTCCGAGGTGCAGAAGGGCAACGCCCCCGAGGAGCGCAAGCTCCAGCGCCTCTTCCGTAACCCCAACGTGACCCGCCTCATCAAGCGGTGCAACGACTTCGGCGCCGGCGGCGTGTCCGTGGCCATCGGCGAGCTGGCCGACGGCCTGTCCATCGACCTGGACGCCGTGCGCAAGAAGTATGACGGCCTGGACGGCACGGAGCTGGCCATCTCCGAGTCCCAGGAGCGTATGGCGGTGGTGGTGGCCCCCCAGGACGCCCAGACCCTGATGAACTTTGCCGCCGGCGAAAACCTGGAGGCCTACCAGGTGGCCACCGTCACCCAGTCTCCCCGCATGGTCATGACCTGGCGGGGCCAGAAGGTGGCCGACCTGTCCCGGGCCTTCCTCAACACCAACGGCGCGGTGAAGCACGCCGCCGTGAAAGTGGAATCCGCCGCCCCCCAGAGCGACAAGAAGTTCCGCACCCTGCGGGAGATGGCCGCCAGCCTGAAGTGCGCCTCCCGCCGGGGCCTCACCGAACGGTTTGACGGCTCTATCGGCGCGGGCAGCGTGCTCATGCCCTTCGGCGGCCAGAGCCAGCGCACCCCCGCCCAGGCCATGGCCGCTCTCTTCCCCGTGGAACCCAACCAGCAGACCGACCAGGCCAGCGTCATGGCCTGGGGCTGCGACCCCGACCAGCTGTCCGCCGACCCCTACGCCGGGGCCCGCAGCGCGGTGTACACCTCGGTGGCCAAGCTGGTGGCGGCGGGCGCGAATTACGAGAAGGCCTACCTGACCCTCCAGGAGTTCTTTGAGAAGCTGCGCCAGGAGCCGGAGCGGTGGGGCAAGCCCTTCGCCGCCCTGCTGGGGGCTCTGGACGCCCAGCTGGAGCTGGGGTGCGCCGCCATCGGCGGCAAGGACTCCATGTCCGGCTCCTTCCTGGACCTGGATGTGCCCCCCACCCTCATCTCCTTCGCCATCGCCCCGGTGAAGGCGGGGGAGGTCCTCTCCCCCGAGTTCAAGGCGGCGGACAAGCCGGTGTACCTCTTCGCCTCCCAGGACGGCAAGTCCGCCTGGCAGACCCTGTACGCCCTCCATCAGGCGGGCAAGGTGGAGGGAGCCTGGGCCGTGGAGAACGGCCTGGACGAGGCCGTCATGAACATGGCCTTCGGCAACTGCATCGGCTTTGCCAGCGTGGACACCGATCTGGATTGGAGCGCACCCATGCCCGGCGCCATTGTGGCCCAGCTCACCGGGGAATGTGACGGCGGCCTGCTCATTGGCCGCACCACCGCCGATCCCGTTATTCAGATCAACGGCGACACCGCCCCCATCAGCGAGCTGCTCTCCCTCAACGAGGGCGTGCTGGAGAACGTGTACCCCACCCGGGCGGGCAAGGCCGCCCCGGTGGAACCCATCTCCTGGGAAAAGCGCTCCCCCGCCGTGTGCAAGAGCAAGATTGCCCGGCCCCGGGTGGTCATCCCCGTGTTCCCCGGCACCAACTGCGAGTATGACTCGGTGCGGGCCTGCCTGCGGGCGGGCATGGTCGCCGAGACGGTGAACATCCGCAACCTGACCGCCGACGACCTGCTCCAGTCCACCGTGGCGCTGGCCGGTTCCATCCGCAAGGCCCAGATCGTCTTTATCCCCGGCGGCTTCTCCGGCGGCGACGAGCCCGACGGCTCCGCCAAGTTCATCTGCTCCTTCTTCCGCAACAGCGCCATCACCGACGCGGTCCACGACCTGCTGAAAAACCGGGACGGCCTGATGCTGGGCATCTGCAACGGCTTCCAGGCTCTCATCAAGCTGGGCCTGGTGCCCTACGGCGAGATCCGGGACATGGACGAGAACTGCCCCACCCTGACCTACAACCTGATCGGCCGCCACCAGAGCCGGTACGTCACCACCCGGGTGGCCAGCGTCAACTCCCCCTGGATGCTCAAATCCAACGTGGGCGACCTCCACGCCATCCCCATCTCCCACGGCGAGGGCCGCTTCGTGGCCCCCCAGAGCGTGCTGGATCAGCTCATTGCCAACGGCCAGGTGGCCACCCAGTATGTGGACGCCAGTGGCGTGCCCTCCATGGACATCGACGTGAACCCCAACGGCTCTCTGTGTGCCATCGAGGGCATCTTCTCCCCCGACGGCCGGGTGTTCGGCAAGATGGGCCACTCCGAGCGGTACGGCGCCTTCGTGGGCAAGAATATCCCCGGCGACAAGCACCAGCCTTTGCTGGAGAGCGGCGCTGCATATTTTAAGTAAGATAGATACAAGAGCAGCCCCCCGCCGTCGGCGGGGGGCTGCTCTTGTATCTTGTGGAAAAGTTCCGTAGGGGCCGGCGTCCCCGACGGCCTGTTTGTGTCCGGCTGGTGTCCGGGTGCGGGGCGTCCGGGAGGCCGCCCCCTACAAAGGCTCCGCTTTCAGGTTGTGACCGCTGCCGGTAATGGCGTAGAAGGCGTACTCCCCCGCCTTCAGGGTGGAGGCGGCCAGGGCGGCCTTTACCCCCTCCAAGTCCTCCGGCTTGAACCGGACGGCGATGCCGCAGCCCAGGGAGATCTCCCGCAGCACCGGCATGACCTGGACGGGAGCCACCTCTTTCAGCACTTTTTGGGCGTAAATGGCCCCGTAGGTGGAGGCAAAGGTGATCACACCGTAATCCATCAGAGGGAGATCACCTTGCCCGCCTGCTGCATCCGGGTGACGATGTCATACATATTGCTGACGGTGCCCACCTTCAGCTGGTCGGTAAGGCCGTAGAAGTTGAGGCAGGTGCCGCACACCAGAATCTCCGTCCCGGTCTGGCTGAGGGCCTTCAGGTGGTCCGCCACCTGCTCGTCCAGGGTGGGCAGCTTGACCCCTGCGTTCATGAAGAGCACCGCCCCCGGCCTGTCCTCCCCCTGGGCCAGGGTGTAGAAAAACATCCGCATCAGGTTGGCGCCCAGCTCCCGGTCCCCGTCGCCGATGATGTCCCGGCCCACAAAGACCGCCCAGTCCCCGCCGGCGGCGGGCAGGGGGGAATTGATGGCCTGCTCACAGGCGGAGCACCCCTCCCCCTTGGCAAAGTCCAGGGCGAAGGTATCCCCCTCCTCCCGGACGGACACTTCAAAGCCCTGGTTGCCCGCCAGGCGCTTCAGATTCTCCACGGCGGTGGGGTTGTCCACCAGCACGGTAAAGGTCTCATGTCCCTGGGCCATGGCCCCCTTGGCCATCAGCACCGGGGTGGGGCAGGGCTTGCCCTTGGCGTCCACAATGTGTGCCATCTTGAATTCCTCCTGCTGTTTTTTCTCATTATACCCCGGCGGACGCTCTGCTGCAAGTGGTGGAAAACCGGTGGAAAATGTGAAAAATTCTTTAAAATCCACCGCCGGTCCCCCCTTGTGCTTTTTCGCCGGGGAAAGTTGTGCTATACTGGAGTGACCCGGGGCGGCGGCCCGGTCCCGGAAGATTTTTGCATTGTGAAAGGAGGTGGGCGGTATGGACGCGCTCTCCGGCTGGCTGGCGGAAAACCAGGTGCTGTGCGCCTGGTTCACCTCCATTGTGCGCTTTGTGTTCCCCGTGCTGGCCCTGCTCATCCTCATCCGCACCATCCGCTCCCTGCTGACGGTGCCCTGCCTGCCTGAGGTGTGGGCCTATTTGACCCTGCCCAACGGGGCCAACGAGCCCCTCACCCACTGGGAGAACATCCTGGGCCGCAGCGGCAGCTGCGACGTGGTGCTCAACTACCCGGTGGTGTCCCGGCAGCACGCCGCCCTCATCCGCAACGAGGACGACACCTGGACCGCCTACGACCTCAACTCCAAGGGGGGCGTCACCGTCAACGGCAGGCCGGTCCATGAGGCCACCCCCGTCCAGTACGGCGACGTGCTGGCGGTGGGCGGGGTGGAGACGGTGCTGCTCCCCCTCTCCCCCGAGGAGAAGGCCAAGCGGCGGCGCTCCCGCCGCCAGTCCCGGCCGGTGTCCCCCTGGCTGGGGCTCATCCTGCTGACCGTGTTCCAGGTGCTGGCCGCCCTCCAGCTCATCATCAGCGAGGGCCCCGGGGCCTCCCCCATGATCCCCGTCACCTTTTTGTGCTTCACCGGTGTGATGTGGCTCTACTTTCTGGTGCTGCGGGCCCTGCGGCGGGTGGGTTTTGAGATGGAGACCATCGCCTTCTTCCTGTCCACCCTGTCCCTGTCGGTAACCTGCTCCTCCAATACGGCGGCCCTGTTCAAGCAGTTTCTGTGCGTGGTGCTGGGGCTGGTCCTCTTCCTCATCCTGGGTGTGTTTCTCCGGGACCTGGACCGGGCCAAGCAGATCCGCTGGCTCATGGCGGGGGCGGCCATCGGCTTTCTCAGCCTGACGGTGGTGCTCTACAAGCTGGGGCTGGCCGACCCCAAGTACGGCGCGGCCAACTGGATCTCCATCGCCGGTATCAGCGTGCAGCCCTCGGAGATCGCCAAGATCTGCTATATCTTCGCCGGGGCCGCCACCCTGGAGCGGCTCTTCCGCAAGCGGAACCTGGGCTTGTTCATCGTACTCACCGGCGTGTCCCTGGCCTGTCTGGCCTACATGAGCGACTTCGGCACCGCCGCCATTTTCTTCGTCACCTTCCTGGTCATCGCCTACCTCCGCTCCGGGGACTGGGCCACCCTGGCCCTCATCTGCGGCGGCGGCGTGTTCGCGGTGCTCACCGTGCTGTCGGTGAAGCCCTATATCATGAGCCGGTTCGCCACCTGGGGCCACGCCTGGGAGAACGCCTCGGTGGGCAGCGGCTACCAGCAGACCCGCACCATGTCGGCCGCCGCCTCCGGCGGTCTGGTGGGGGTGGGCCCCGGGGAGGGCTGGCTCCACAACGTGGGGGCCGGGGACACCGACCTGGTGTTTGGAATGCTGTGCGAGGAGTGGGGGCTCATCATCGCCATCCTGGCCATTTTGTCCATCGTCACCCTGGCGGTGTTCGCCGTCCGGGCCTGCCGGGCGGGCCGGTCCTCCTTCTATATCATCGCCGCCTGCGCCGCCACCTCCATGATGGTGTTCCAGACCTGCCTCAACGTGTTCGGCGCGGTGGATATCCTGCCCCTCACCGGCGTCACCTTCCCCTTTGTCTCCAACGGCGGCACCGCCATGATCGCCTCCTGGGGCCTGCTGGCCTACCTGAAGGCCACCGATACCCGGCAGAACGCCAGCTTCGCCATCCGCCTGCCCTCCCGGAAGGAGGACCGGCAGAACGCCCAGCTGTCCATGAAACGCACCGAGCAGTGGGAGG
>CALWXZ010000111.1 GCA_944385625.1 uncultured Flavonifractor sp.
CCGGAGCGCATCTTGGTGATGGCGTCGTAGGCCTCGTTGATCTCCTTCATCTTCTCCTCCGCCAGATCGGCCAGAGGGTTGTTCTGATAGTTGTCGGGATGGTACTTCCGGGCCAGCTCCCGGTATGCCCGCTTGATCTCGTCGTCGCTGGCGTCAGGCTTTACACCCAGTACGCTATAAGGATCGCTCATGTATGTTTTCTCCTGTCTATATGATTGGCGGCCTTCCATTGGCCGGTAAAAACTAGCTCTTCCACTGCCGGCAGGCCCAGGTAGAGGATGTTTTCCACCGTCTCCTGCCAGTGGCCCAGCTCCAGCAGGGCCATGGCCGACCGGGCCAGGTTGAGGGAGTGGCGCAGGGTGGTGCGCATGATCTCCCGCCCCTCCTCCGCCCCGCCGGGAAAGCGGGCCAGGATGGGGTTGTAGGCGCCGGTGCGGGCGTCC
The DNA here is from genome assembly GCA_944385625.1 of uncultured Flavonifractor sp. Classification (GTDB taxonomy): domain Bacteria; phylum Bacillota; class Clostridia; order Oscillospirales; family Oscillospiraceae; genus Flavonifractor. The sequence goes on from CALWXZ010000111.1 coordinate 444, forward strand.
TCCTCCCAGTCGTCCCAGGCGTCCACCAGATAAATCCACCGCCCCACATGATAGAGCAGCTGCTCCATGGCCCGGTCTCTGGCCCGATCCCCCGTGGAAGGGGCGGCGGCGGCCAGCAGCCGGGCAAAGGTATCCGCCGTCCGGTCCATGGAGGGGCAGTGTTCTTTCTCCAGGTTCTGCAGCTCCCCCAGACATTGGCGCACCCGGGCATCAAAATCCGGCCGGGCGGCAGCGGCCTTCCGGTAGCCCCGGCCCAACAGCAGCGAGAGCAGCCGGGCGGGCAGGCCCTTCCAAAAGCCGCTGTCGGCCACCGTGTCCCGCAGCTTCCAGTAGCTGAGGATGGTGCCCGCGTCGGCGGCGGCCTCCACCCCCGGGTTGAGGACGCAGCGCTTTTTCCGGCACCACAGCCGGGCGGGGCACCGCCTGGAGGCGGGCTCCGGCTTTGCGCCGTCCAGCAGCATGGCCAGGAAGGTGAAATCGTAGTTGAGGAACATCCGGGCCGCAAAGCCGTGGCGCCTGCCCAGGGCGTGGCACACGCCGCAGTAGAGGGCCTCGTAGTCCCGGTTCTGGCGTACCTTCAGCTCGTCCCGCCAGGGGCGCACATAGCCGAACATCAGTCGGCGGGATTGATGGCGGTGATGCAGAAGGTGATGGCGTTTTTCCGACGTACCTGCCGGTCCAGCAGCACCGCCAGCAGCACACCGGCCGCAAAGCCGATGCCGCCCACTCCAGCGCTGATGCCGCTGCCCAGCTGGAGGGCGGCGCAGACAAAGTAGCCCAGGAAAAACAGGATAAAGGGCACCAGGTAGACCACCACGGCGGCCTTCAAAACGCCGCCTGTGGAGGACTCCACCCGCACCATGTCCCCTGGCATGGCCCGCACCGGGTTGGCTGCCATGACGGCCACGGTGGAGCTGACCATCAGCTCGCTGCACCCGCCGCCGCACTTGGAACAGTCGTGGCCGCAGGCGGACTGGCGTTTTACCGCCACCTCCGCCCGGCCGTCGGGAAATACTTTGGTCACTTTTGCAGTCTGAATCATGGAATCACCTTGGTTTTTCTCTTTGTTCTGTGATAGGAAGCTAGGTCAGGGACACGGAGATGGCGTATTCCCCCACCACACCCACGCTGCTGCTGCCGTCCAGATAGACCTTGACGGGGACGGTGCGGCTGCCGGTGGAGGGGTCGGTGCTGGACAGGTCGGCCACAATCCGCAGCTGGGACTCGGTAATCTGGCTAACCTCCTCCTCCGGCCCCCGGATCAGGACACTGCACGACTGGGTGATGGCCTGGGCCTCATAGCCTTCTGGCTTGTTGATGATCTCAATGTTGCTCACCTTCATGGTGCGGGTGGCAAGGCCCTGGACACTCACCGTCACATTGACCTCGGTAATGCCGCTGACGTTGGTCAGCTCCGGGGAGAGCTCCACCTCTTTGGTAAACACATTGGTGCCGTATACGTCGGAGAGCTTGATATCCCCCAGGGAGATCTCCTTCAGGCCCTCCACGTCGGCCTGGTCGCCGGATACCATGATGGTATCGGTGGGGCTGAAGGTCACCTTGGCGTCCGCCGCCGTGGCCCCTCCCCCTTCGATCAGATTGACGGTGAGGGGCACCTCCTTGAGGACCTCCACCGGCAGGGTCACCAGCACCGTCTGAGGATCGGACTGGATGTTATTCCCCGCCACCGCATTGCCGTCCTGGTCCATCAGAGTTACGGCGCACTGCTCGCTGTAGGTGCTGGTCAGCTCCTGCTGGGACACAATTACCTGGGCGTACTGGACCTGATTGACCAGCTCCTCCTGGCCGCTGATGGTGATGGTCTCCGGGGTGATGGAGAACTCGCCCCGCTGATAGCCCTCGGCCACGCTGCCCTCAAAGACCGCCTGGACCGGAACATCCTTCTCCGTCCAGCGGGAGACGGTAAACTCCACGGCGGCGGGGCTGGTGTAGCGCAGGTCGATGGCGTCGGTGGAGGTGATGGACCGGGGGTAATTAATAAGCCGTGTGGTGATGGGGATGGCCTGCTCCCCCGGCTCGGTGATGCCGGACACGTCGATGGTCACCGTCACGTCCCCCTGGGACAGGCGGTTGAACACATCCCGCCGGGCCTGGATGTTGAGGCTCACGGCCTGCTCCGCCCCCTGGGAGATCATCAGACCACGCTCCTCCAACACGTCCATGCCGCTGAACACCACCTGAACATTGCGGATGGAGCCGGTGGTGATGGGGTTGGCCTCCTTTCCCACATAGATCCACAGGGCGAAGGCCAGCAGGACGGAGACCAGAATATAAAACCACTTGCTGTCAGTGATCTTTCTCACCATTCTGCTTCTCCCCCTTTCCGCCCCGGAACAGATTCATCAGCTTGAACTTGGACGGGGTCTCGGTCTGCTCCTTCTCGGGCATGAGCTCATTGCGGAGCAGCCGCTCCAGGGTCTCTGGGGCCAGGTGCCGCTTGAGCATACCGCCCACCGCCACCGAAATGGAGCCGGTCTCCTCCGACACGATGGCCACCACCGCGTCGGTGTGTTCGCTGGCGCCGATGCCCGCCCGGTGGCGCATCCCCAGCTCCCGGGACAGGTTCACGTTGCCCGACATGGGGAGCATACAGCCCGCGCCCACAATGCGGCCGCCCCGGACGATGACGGCGCCGTCGTGGAGGGGGGCCTTGTTCCAGAAAATATTCTTCAGCAGCTCGGCGTTCACCGAGCAGTCCAGGGCGGTGCCCGTTTTGATGGCGTCCTCCAGCATATTTTTCCGCTCAAACACCATCAGCGCGCCGGTCTTGGACTTGGACAGGGACGCATAGGCCTCCACCGTCTGAGTGATGGCCCCGTCCAGCTCATTGCGCTCCTCGGCATGGGTAAAGACCTGGCCCAGGCTGGTGCGGCCCATCTGCTCCAGGAAGCGGCGGATCTCCGGCTGAAAGATGACCACCAGAGCCACCACGCCCCACTCCACCACCCTGCCCAGCAGGAAATTAACAGTGTTAAGCTGAAGCAGGCTGGAGGCCCACAGGGCCACGATGAGCACCAGAATACCCTTGGCCACCGCGCCGGAACTGGTACGGCGGATGAGCATGATGAGCTTGTAGATGATGAACGCCATAATCAGGATATCGATGAGGTCGAAAATCCCGATGGGGGTCACCATGGCCTTGAACTGCTGCAGCAGGTATAAAATGCCTTCCATACTTCCACGTCTCCCGCTCACCGGCGGCGCCGGTCATTCCTCCCCGGCCGGACCTGCCGGACCGACCTACTTTAACCAATTTATTATACTGTATTCCCCTACGATTGACAAGGGCAAGCAAGATCAATTTTCTGTGAATTCCTTCCCTTCTTCCCCACCGTCCGACAGGGTCCGACGCCGCCGGGACGGAGAAAAACCCTCCGGGCCGAGGGCCTTGGGAGGGCATTTTCTTCAATGGGATCGCCGGGACGCCGCCGTCAGTCGGGAGAGTTCCCACACAAACCGGTCCACCTCCGCCGGGGTATTGAAGTCGGAGACGCTCATACGGACGGTGCCCTCCTCCAGCGTACCGGCACTCTCGTGGGCCAGAGGGGCGCAGTGGAGCCCCGCCCGCACCGCGATGCCCCGGCGGCTCAGGGCCTCCCCCACCGCCTCGCAGTCCATCCCCGCCACCTGAAAGGAGAGCACGCCGCTCTGGCAGGCCGGGTCCCGGGCCTGAAAGGTTCGCACCTGGGGCAGCCGGGCCAGGCCCTGGGCCCCCCGTCGGATGAGGACGCTCTCTTTTTTTCCGATGGCCTCCGGTGTTCGGCCGGCCACATAGCGCAGCCCCGCCAGCAGTCCGGCGATGCCGGGCAGGTTGTGGGTACCCGCCTCCAGCCGGTCGGGCAGGTAGTCGGGCATACTCTGGAGGGCGGAGGCGCTGCCGGTCCCACCCTGGAGCAGGGGGAACGCCTCTTCTCTCCCCCCGCAGAGCAGCAGTCCGGTGCCCTGGGGACCGTACAGGCCCTTGTGGCCGGGCATGGCGATAAAGGCCGCCCCCAGCTCCTCCTGCCGCACCGGAAGGCAGCCGGCGGACTGGGAGGCGTCCACGATGAGGGGTACCCCCCTTCTGCGGCACAGGCCGGCAATCTCCCCGATGGGCAGGATGAAACCGAACACGTTGGACACATGGGTACACACCACCGCCGCCGGACCGGCCTCCAGCCCCGCCTCAAAGGCGTCCAGCAGACCCTTCCGGTCAAAGAGGGGCGCCTTGGCCACCAGGAGTTTCGCGCCCAGGGCGTGGAGGGGCCGGGTGACGGCATTGTGCTCCCAGGGGGAGATGAGCACCCTGTCCCCCGGCATCACCAGGGAACGGATGGCGATGTTGAGGGCGTGGGTGGCGTTGCAGGTGAACACCACCTGCTCGGGGCTCTCCACGCCGAAGAGCTCCGCCGCCGCCTGACGGCAGGCAAAGGCGACCTCCGCCGCCCGGCGAGCGGGCATATGGCCCCCCCGTCCGGGGCTGGCCAGGTGATCCACCGCCCAGGCCGCCGCCCGGGCCACGGCGGGGGGCTTTTGCAGGGTGGTGGCGGCGCTGTCCAGATAGATCACAGCCCCACCTCCCGGTAGCCGCCGTCTTCCGCCTGGAGGAAAATCCGTTTGGGATTGAGGCCCGCCCGGTTGAGAATGACCAGGGCGGCAGTCAAGTTGCGCTCGGCCACCTTGACGCAGTGACTGCACCCCTCCCGGTCGATGAGTTTGGGGGATCGAAGGATTCTGGCCGTGATCCCCGCCCGCTCCAGCGCGGCGGCTGTCCGCTGGGCATAGGTCAGGGAGCGGCAGACGATGAGATAATAGACCATAAAAAACGCTCCTCTCGCACCAGCATATGAGCGAGAGAAGCGGAATGTGAGACGGCAGGAATCAAATTGTAGGGGCCGGCGTCCTGGACGGCCCGCCCTTAAATGTCCTCCAGCAGGCAGACGGCGTGGGCGGCCATACCCTCCCCGGCGCCGGTGAAGCCCAGCCCCTCCTCGGTGGTGGCCTTCACGCTGACCTGACCCACGTCCAGCCCCAGCCGGGCGGCCAGGTTGGCCCGCATCTGGAGGATGTGGGGGGCCAGCTTGGGCCGTTGGGCCAGGATGGTGGCATCGATGTTGCCCACCCGGTACCCGGCCTGGGTGAGGCGCTCCCCCACCCGCTCCAACAGCACCAGGCTGTCCGCCCCGGCATAGGCCGGGTCATTGTCGGGAAACAGCTTGCCGATGTCCCCCAGGGCCGCCGCCCCCAGCAGGGCGTCCATCACGGCGTGGGTCAGTACGTCGGCGTCGGAGTGACCCAGCAGCCCCTTCTCCCAGGGGATCTCCACACCCCCCAGGATCAGCTTCCGGCCCTCCACCAGCCGGTGTACGTCGTATCCGTGTCCGATCCTCATAGATCCTCCCTCCAGGCCAGCAGGGCCTCCGCCATGGCCACGTCCTCCGGCGTGGTCAGCTTCAGGTTGCAGTAATCCCCCTGGGTCAGGGCCACCCCGATGCCCAGCCGCTCCACGGCGGAGCAGTCGTCGGTGAGGGCGGCCTTCTCCTCCAGGGCCTTGGTCAGGGCCCCCCGGATCAGATCCCGCTGGAACACCTGGGGCGTCTGGACGGCAAAGAGGACCGACCTGTCGGGGGTGGACTCCACCAGCCCGTCCCGGGCCACCTTTACCGTATCCTTCACCGGCACCGCGGGGGCGGCGGCGCCGCACTGGTGGGCCCGGCGGATCACCGCCTCCAGCACCTGCTGGCTCACCAGGGGCCGGGCCCCGTCGTGGATGGCGGCCAGCTCGATGGAGCGGCTCAGCTCCTCCACCCCGGCCAGCACCGACTGGGTGCGGGTATCGCCCCCCCGCACCACCTTCCGCACCTTGGACAGGGCGGCGTCTCTGCACAGGCCGCTGATGGGCACGATCAAATCTTCCCGGGTGACCACCACAATCTCGTCAATGAGGGGGCAATTGTCCAGGGCCCGCAGGGTGCGGACAATCACCGGCACCCCGTCCAGGGGAAGCAGCAGCTTGTCCTGCCCCATCCGGGTGGAGCTGCCCGCCGCCGGCACCACCGCCCCGCAGCGCAGGGACTGGGGCGCGTCCCGATGAAAGAGCCGGGAGAATATCCCCGCCATGGTGTTTCCTCCTTTACAAAAAAGGAGCCTGCCGGCCCCTTTTTCCGCTGATATAGACGGGGCGGTCCAGCCGTCCCCTTGTATCCTATTACGCCATGGCGGTGTTGATGCGGGCTTCCACATCCTCATAGCTGGCGTTCTGGGAGAGCACAATCTCCGAAATCAGGATCTGCTTTGCAGAGTGGAGCATCTTGCGCTCCCCGGTGGACAGGCCCCGCTCCTCATCCCGGTGGGTCAGACCCTTCACCACCCGGGCCACCTCCAACAGGTTCCCGCTTTTCAGACGGAGCATATTCTCCCGGTAGCGGCGGTTCCAGTTGGGGGTCATATCCACCTCGATGTCGGGAATGGCGGCGATGACGCGGTCCGCCTCCTCCCCGTCAATCACCGGGCGCACACCGATCTCCTCGCAGTTCTCCGTGGGGATCATGACCAGCATTCCCCCCACAGGCAGCTTGAGGATGTAGTACTCCCGTACGACACCGTTGATTTTCTTCTGCACAATGCTGTCGACGATACCAGCGCCGTGCATCGGGTGAACGATTTTGTCCCCTACCTGAAACACGATCCCACCTCCAAGCAGATCCGTCCGGTTCCTATACACTCCTCACCTTGTTTTATCCGATACAAGTTTATTATAGACCGGATTTCAATGCTTTGCAAGTAAAATCCCTTGCGTCTGTGTAAAAAAGCGGGGAATCCGGGCGAAAAAGCCTCCGCTGTGCTGCTCTGTGGTCCAAAATGCAAAAAACCGGGGACGCCATCACTGGCGTCCCCGGTTGGGTGACGGAATTACTCCTCCTCGGGAGCAGCCTCCTCGTCGCCGCCCTCCAGCAGAGCGCGGATGGACAGGGAAACCTTCTTGTGGTCGTAGTCGATGTCGATGATCTTCACGTCCACCATCTGGCCCTCGCTCAGCACGTCGCCGGGCTTGTCAATGCGGTGATCGGCAATCTGGGAGATGTGGATCAGACCGTCCACACCGGGCACGATCTCGGCAAAGGCGCCGAAGGTCATCAG
>CALWXZ010000112.1 GCA_944385625.1 uncultured Flavonifractor sp.
GGTAGAGCAACTGACTCTTAATCAGTGGGTCCCCGGTTCGAATCCGTGAAGGCGCACCAGTCTCTATGGAGCGTCTGAGGGGCGCTCCATAGAGAGCACTTAAAAATTTAGACTTGCCTCTTGAGAAAGACGGTAAGGAGAGAAAAGTTCAATGGAAGTTTTCTTTGCTTACTTTCTTTTTCAAAAGAAAGTAAGTTGGTGTTGATTGCGGTGAGGGTCCACCCGTTCCCATCCCGAACACGGAAGTTAAGCTCACCTGCGCCGAAAATACTTGTCTGGAGACGGACCGGGAAGATAGGTAACGCCAACACAAAAGACGGACTTCTTTGGAAGTCCGTCTTTTGTTATATTCGGATTTGTGTTTGCATGATGCGAAAAAGCGAGAGCCCAGATGTTTTATGCCTCAGAGACGGCTTCGATACCTCAGAGGTTGGCCAATACTTGATCTATGTAATGCGCCGCGTCAAAGGGGTCCAGACTGCTGTCCTTTCGAAGGTACAGGGGATGGTGGGGGTGTCCCTTTTTGGAACGGGCGCCGGCGGAGTACCAGCAGGCCCCCAGATCATTTCCGATTTCCACCATGTCCCGAAGGCAGTCGGCCAGATAAGGGCGCTTCTCAATAATGGCGCCCCAGGCGGCCCAGACGGCGGGAGAACCGTTTTTTGTCTGCTCCAGGGCCCAGCGGAAGGCGGCCATGTTCTCCCGGTGGAGTGTGGGATTGCAGGCCATCTCCATGTCATCCGGGCGGGTAGCCCGTTGGGCATATACGTTGAACATAATAAAACTGTCATAACCGTTGCCCAGGGCGATACGCTCCACCGACTTCAGAGTATTGTCCAGCGCATCAGGTGCAGCGGTAGAGGGATTGATCCCCACGCAGATCAGCGGGCGGCTGCCCCGAGTACCCAGAATGTAACGGTAGTCGCAATAGTGGTTGGGGACATAAAGCCAACGGGCAACATCATACTCGGGCTGGGGCACTAGGGCATCTTCCAAGGCATGGGAAAAGGACTGGATATCCTGCTGAGCGGTGTCGCAGGCGGGGATGTGCATGATAAGACCTCCTGGGTAGTAGCGGCTTGTGGGGCGGGCTGCTCCATGATATACTCACCTTATCAGGATACAGGCAGGAGAGACACAATGCAATACCAAAACGTGAAAAAGGGGATATTCCAGGCCAGACCCAACCGCTTCATTGCTCGTGTGGAGGTGGACGGCAGGATGGAGGTGGTCCACGTCAAGAATACGGGCCGCTGTCGGGAGCTTTTGGTGCCGGGGGCCGCAGTCTATCTGGAGAAGAGCAGCAACCCCGCCCGCAAGACCCAATATGATCTGATCGCGGTGGAAAAGGGGGAGCTACTCATCAATATGGACGCCCAGGCTCCCAACAAGGTTTTTCAGGAGTGGGCGGAGGCAGGCGAATTTCTGCCCGGCCTTACCCTGCTGCGGCCGGAGACCACCTGGGGCAATTCCAGGTTCGATTTTTACTGGGAGGCCGGGGAGCGCCGGGGCTTTGTGGAGGTCAAGGGGGTCACACTGGAGGAAAACGGCCATGCCCGCTTTCCCGACGCGCCCACGGAGCGAGGCGTCAAGCATCTGGAGGAGCTGATTCACTGCCGTCAGGCGGGCTATGAGGCGGCGGTATGCTTTGTGATCCAGATGGAGGGAATGTTGGATTTTGCGCCAAATGATAATACGCACCCGGCCTTCGGAAGGGCCCTTCGGAAGGCATCAGAGGCGGGTGTCCAGATCCTGGCCCAGGAATGCCGGGTGACGCCGGAGAGATTAACTATGGCAGGTCCGGTGTTGCTCCGCCTTTAATATGAAAGTATTCTATTTATAACTTGCAAAAATGGAAGGAGAAAACCGGAAAATTTCTGGATAATTTCCAAATCTGCAAGAGAAGTCTTGACAGGAGCAAAAAAAGAGCATACACTGCATCCATCAAGCAGAGACGCTCGTTTCGCCGAGGAAGGCGAAGCGGGCGTTTTTGGTTTCAGGGAGGAATGAATGTATGTATTCATCAGTCAACACGATCTGGGTGCTGCTGGGCGCCGCGCTGGTCTTTTTCATGCAGGCCGGCTTCGCTATGTGTGAGGCGGGATTTACCCGCGCCAAAAACACCGGCAACATTCTGATGAAAAACCTGATGGACTTCTGCATCGGCACGCCTATCTTCTGGCTGTTGGGCTTCGGCCTGATGTTCGGCGGCGCAGGGTCCATCATCGGCGGGTTTGATCCCTTTGTGCAGGGCGACTATTCCGGCATCCTGCCCGAAGGCGTGCCCTTCTTCGCCTTCTTCATTTTCCAGACGGTGTTCTGTGCCACCGCCGCCACCATTGTTTCTGGCGCCATGGCAGAGCGCACCAAGTTTATCTCCTACTGTATCTATTCTCTCATGATCTCCGCTGTGGTTTACCCGGTGTCCGGCCACTGGATCTGGGGCGGCGGCTGGCTGTCTCAGCTGGGCTTCCACGATTTTGCCGGCTCCACCGCGGTACATATGGTGGGCGGCGTGGCCTCGCTGATCGGCGCCAAGATTCTGGGGCCCCGTATCGGTAAGTATGACAAGGCCGGCAAGCCCAGAGCCATTCTGGGTCACAACCTCTCCATCGCGGCCCTGGGCGTGTTCATCCTGTGGTTCTGCTGGTTCGGGTTCAACGGTTGCTCCACCGTATCCATGACCGGCGACGACACTCTGGTGGCTGCCGGCAGCATCTTCGTTACCACCAATATGTCCGCTGCTGTGGCCTGCGTGACCACCATGCTCTTCACCTGGATTCGCTTTGGTAAGCCCGACGTGTCCATGACCTTCAACGCGGCGCTGGGCGGCCTGGTGGCCATCACCGCCGGCTGCGATATGGTTTCCGTGGGCGGCGCCGCTATCATCGGCATCTGTGCCGGTATCGTGCTGCCCCTGGCGGTGGAGTTCTTTGACAAGGTGGCCAAGATCGACGACCCTGTGGGCGCTATCTCGGTCCACGGCGTGTGTGGCGCCATGGGTACTCTGCTGACCGGCCTGCTGGCTGTGGACGGCGGCCTGTTCTACGGCGGCGGCGTGCAGTTCTTCCTGACCCAGTGCCTGGGAGTGGTTTCCGTCATCGCCTGGGTTGCGGTAACCATGCTGATCATCTTCACCGTGATTAAGCACACTGTGGGCCTGCGTGCCTCCGAGGTGGAGGAGCTGGAAGGCCTGGATATCCACGAGCACGGCCTGCCCACCGCCTATGCGGACTTCAGCCAGTCCACCAGCATGACCGCGGTGGCCAAGGCCAACGCTTACCCCGAGCCGGTGATGGGCGAGACTGCCAAGAAGGTGACCGTGGACCAGGCGGTGCCGGTCCAGGTGGTGTCCGCGCCCAGCGGTATCTCCGCCTCCGACGTAAAGCTCTCCAAGGTGACCATTATCTGCAACCAGGCCAAGTTTGAGGAACTGAAGAGTGCCATGAACGACATTGGCGTTACCGGTATGACGGTGACACAGGTGCTGGGCTGCGGCATCCAGAAGGGCAAGACGGAGTACTACCGCGGCGTACCGATGACCATGAACCTGCTGCCCAAGGTGCAGGTGGATATCGTGGTCTCCAAGGTTCCCGTGTCCGAGGTCATCCGTTCCGCCAAGGAGGCCCTCTATACCGGCAGCATTGGCGACGGCAAGATCTTTGTCTACGATGTGGAGGATGTGGTCAAGGTCCGCACCGGCGAACATGGCTACGATGCCCTCCAGGGCGAAGAATAAAGAGCAGCTCCCGGACTTTGAGCCGGTTCTGAACTGCCCCATATTGTGCAGACAGCACAATATGGGGCAGTTCACTTGTCAATGTACGGGAGGCCGTGGTATATTGGTAGCAATCATCGCTGGGAGGAATGGGCATGGAATCGGATTATCAAATTTATGCCGGGGAGATTCCCGCAAAAGGAAAGGGATACCTGGTCATCCGGCGCTGCCGGACGGGGGAGGAACTGGACGAGCTGCTGTGCCGGGGGCGGCAGGAGCTGCTGCGCCAGGGCGCTACTGAACTGTTTGTGACCTCCCATGATCCGTCCGCGCCGCTGGAGGAGGACCGGCGGGGAGACTGCCGCCTGGAATTTGTGCGGGATATGCTGGAGCTGCAGCGGGACCTGGCTGAGTTGCCCGGAGCCCCCGTCCGCCTGAGCCTGGAGCCTTTGACTCGGGAGCGGGGCGGCGCCTGGCTGGCCCTGCACAACGAGTGTTTCTTTGAAATGCCCAATTCCGCCACATACGGCGCCAAGGATCTGGAACGGGCGCTGGAGGAGGGCCACAGCTGTGGATTTGCAGTGGTCGACGGGGTGAGGGCCGGCGTTTATGAGCTGGACCTGACCCAGGAGGTGCCAGAGATTGAAGGAATCGCCCTGCGCAAGGAACTGCGGGGCTGTGGACTGGGCCGGGAGCTGCTGTGGGGGACCATGGGGCTGCTGGCACAGGCCGGATATGGCCGGTGCAAACTGCTGGTGGCAAGCGACAACGAGAGCGCTTTTTCCCTCTACCGCCGCACGGGTTTCCGAGCGGCGGGCATTCAAAGCAAGTGGTTTCGGATGCTGCCTGACTGAATCAAAAAGCTGGATGCCATCTTCCATGGCATCCAGCTTTTTGATGGGGGCGGAGAGGCGCGGGTCAGGGGGTCTGTTCCCAGCGGCAGCCCCTGGCTTGACCGGTAATGGTGCCCAGACAGTCCAGAGGCTCCTGAGGTTCTACCTGGAGGTCGGGATAGGCAAGGCTGGGGGCCAGCAGCCGGATGACGCCCTTGCGGCGGCACAGACGCCGCAGCAGGACTTCCTGATGATAGAGGTATACCCCATATTCCTGGGCCGTGGGTGGGCGCTGAGTACACAGCAACACGGAGCCGGGGGCGTAGAGGGGCTCCATACTGCTGTCGTTGAGCAGTACGGCAAAGTCGGCCTCCCGGGAGGCGGTGTCCACCTCCGGGATCAGAATGGCCCGGACCGGTGGGGCGCTGGTGGCGCCGGTGCTGTAGCAAAAGGTCCGCTTGACGGCTACGGTGCCGATGGACTTGACAGAGGCGGCGCTCATCAGAGCCAGCATAATCCCCGCCGTCCGCCGCCTGCGGGGCTCCAGCCTCCGCAGGGCCAGCAGCAGGCGCAGTTCCTCCGGTGAGAGGAGGACCACGCCGTCCTGACAGTTGGCGGTGACGCAGCACTCAGGGGGCAGTTCGTCATCCAGCAGATAGCGGATGGGGACCCGGAGCACCCGGGTGATCCGGTCCATTGGCCCTACCGCCGGATTCTTGGTTTGTCCCGACAGGATCTTGTTCAGCGTGCCCAGAGGGACGCCGGACTGACGGGAGATATCCTCCGACGTCAAATGGCGCAGTTTTTTCAGATAAGCCAGTTTTTCCACCATCAGAGACATGAGCACACCTCCGGATAGACCGCCGACCGGATGCGGTCAAAACTTCGCGGTCGGTGGACAAAATGGTCTGTTGGCATTGACTTTTTATCAGAGATACATTATATAGAGTAGATAGAGAGGGGAACCTACAACATATGGATACGGCAGGGGGAGGAATGTGGAAAATTATTGTGACAAATAGTATAATACTTTTCAATAGGGAAAAAGAACGAAATATGTCGTGAAACGGAGAAAACGTAACAAAATCAGAGAAAACGAGGAGAGAGGAAACCATGAGCAACCGACATATGAAGTACCATGTATATCTGGACAGGGCCTCCCGGCCTCAGATGTATGGAATCCGGAGCCACAACGGAATCTGTGTGGGACACATCTCTACCGACTATCGAGAGGTCAACCGGCTGGCGGAATGCTGCAACAGCGCAGGGCTGTCACCGGTACATCTGGCCGATGTTGTAGAGGATTTTCGGCGCTCCTGAATGGAAGAAAATAGGCCCAGATACTTGACCGCCGCTCCAGAATCAGGTAAACTGAAACCGGCAAACGGCGATCGAGCGATAGCGCGTAAAAAGCCACCCGCCAGGGTGGCTTTTTCGTCGTGTTTAAAGGGGGAAAGAAAGAATGGAGCAAACTAGAAAGCGGTGGACCCCGCTTGGATTCTGGAGGCGGGAGCCGGTGCTTTGTATCGCGGCGATCTGCGCGGCGGCCTCCATTGCGCTCAACCCGCCGTCGGCAGACTACCTCAACTATATTGACTGGCGGGTACTGAGCCTGCTGTTCTGTCTCATGGCGGTGGTGGCCGGATTGCAGGAGTGCGGGGTCTTCGCGGTGCTGGCCCAGCGGCTGTTGGCCGGGGAGCGGCGGATGCGGTTTGTGACCCTGGCGCTGGTGCTGCTGCCCTTTTTTGTGTCCATGCTGGTGACCAACGATGTGGCCCTTATCACCTTTGTACCCTTTGCAGTGCTGGTGCTGGGGTTGATTGGCCGGAGTGAGCGGCTGATCTATATTGTGGTGCTCCAGACCATTGCGGCCAATCTGGGCAGTATGGCCACCCCGGTGGGCAACCCCCAGAACCTTTACATCTACGCCAACTATGATCTGAGCGCCGGCCAGTTCTTCGCCACCATGGTGCCCCTGACGCTGATTAGCCTGGTGGGGCTGGTGATCGCCGCTCTGTGTGTCAAGCCGGAGGGCATCCGGGTGACCTTCTCCCAACAGGCCACAATCCGCAGTCCAGGCCGGCTGGGGCTGATGGCGGGGCTGTTTGTGCTGTGTCTGCTGTCGGTATTTCGGGTGCTGCCCTATCCGGCCCTGCTGGCTGTGGTGGCGGCGGGGATGCTGATCTTTGACCGGCCTCTGTTCCGCCGGGTGGACTACGGCCTGCTGGCCACCTTCTTCTGCTTTTTCCTCTTTGCGGGTAACGTGGGGGCCTGCGCCCCCGTGCGGGAGACGCTGACGGCGGTTATGGCCCAGAACACCGCCCTGGCCTCCGGCGTCACCAGCCAGGTCATTAGTAATGTACCCTCTGCGGTGCTCCTGTCCGGCTTTACCGCCGACTGGCACGGCCTGCTCATTGGTACCAACATCGGCGGGCTGGGCACCCCCATCGCCTCTCTGGCCAGTTTGATCTCCATGAAGGCCTACCTGAAGTCGCCGGGCGCCCGTCCCGGCCGCTATCTGCTGGTGTTCACCCTGGCCAACGTGGCAGCCCTTGCCATTTTGGCGGGCAGCGTTGCGCTGATGGGGCTGTCTTTTGCCGGATGAATGGATTTTTGGCCCGATATCAGGGGATTATAGCTTGTATTTGGTGTGAGAGCATAGTATAATAATATACTGCATCTTTTGCGTGTTGCGGTATGCCGGGCGGAACCGGAAGCCGCTTTGGTCAGCGCTCAGGGGCGAAATGGAGCCGCTCTGTGGGGTTGACCGATATTTCATTAGAGAGGGTACGGTATGATATGAATCGTACATTGGAACATATCCTTCCCCGGGTGCAGAAGCCTGCGCGCTATACCGGCGGCGAGTACAACGCGGTGGTGAAGGACCG
>CALWXZ010000113.1 GCA_944385625.1 uncultured Flavonifractor sp.
ACCAGGGCGCAGCTCTCCCCCGCCAGCAGGCGGCCCAGCACCGCCTGCCCCCCGGCCTCGGTGTTGTGGCGGTAGTAGGAGATCATGGGCTTTCTCAGCCCCAGGTGATTGAGCAGCTTGAGGGTCACCCGGGTATCCTCGGCGGCGATAAAGTCCACCGCACCCAGGGTGTCCGCCATCCGCTGGGAGATGTCCCCCAGATTGCCGATGGGGGTGGGTACCAGATAGAGCGTTCCGGCCATAGCGTTACCTCCGGTTCATCAGTCGTGTGGGCAGGACCTCCAGTCCCGGCCTGCCCTGGCGCACCGCCTCCACCAGCACGGCGGAGGGGGGCGTGTGATCGTCATGCTGGAGCAGCTGGAGCCGCTTGGGCTCCAATCCTCCGGCGGTCAGGGCGGCAAAGAGTTCGGCCAGCCGCTCCGGCCGATGGACCAGGGCGAACCGGCCGCCGTTTTTCACCAACCGCCCGGCGGCGGCGCACCACTGGGTCAGGCTCGCCGCCTCCATGCGGGTTCCGCCGCCGTCTCCCCCGCTGCCCACCCGGAAGTAAGGCGGGTTGGATACCGCCAGGGAAAAGCCCCCCGCCGGCAGGGTTTTGCACACCTGGCAGAGGTCCCCGGTGTAAATTTCCCCGGTCAGACCGTTTTCCGCCAGATTTTCCCGGGCCAGAGCGCTGTCCTCGGGGGAGATTTCCACGCCGGACAGCTCCAATGTGGATTGTCTGGCCGCCAGCAGCAGGAGCAGGGCCCCCGCCCCACAGCCCAGATCGCACACCCGGTCCCCCCGCCGCAGAGTGACAAAGGCGGCCAGGGCCAGACTGTCCTGGCCCAGGGGGAAACAGGCGTCCGACTGGCGGTAGCGATAGGGGCCCAGTTGTTCCGGCTCTCTCATTCCATCCCCTCCATCAGGTGGCGGACGATACGGCCGGTGAGGCCCCAGATGGGCCGGTCCGGCCAGGGATAGACGGGCACGGTGGTCTCCCCGGTGCGCCAGCGGTAGCCCCGGGGAAAGCCGATGCTCTCATAGGGGAAGTCCGGCGACACCTGGGGCTTCAGTTCGTAGGAATAGACCTGGGGCGGGTGGGTGCGAAGCCACTCCACCGGCACCAGAAAGGCCCGCTCCACCTCGGCGGGGCTGGGGATCATGGCGGCCATACCCGCCCGGCTCACCACCCCCAGAAAGGGGTGCATCACAAATTTGCCCTGCTGCACCACCAGGTCCAGCGGGGAAATGAGTTCCACCTCATGGGGCGGGATGGCCAGCTCCTCCCAGGTCTCCCGCAGGGCGCAGTCCCGGGGGCTCTCTCCCGGTTCCACCTTGCCGCCGGGAAAGCACACCTCCCCCGGCTGGTGGGCCAGGGTGGAGGCGCGCACCTCAAAGAGCAGGCTGGGCCCCTCCGGCCCCTCCACCAAGGGGACCAGCACCGCGTAGTCCCGCTTCACATCCTGCACCTGGGGCACATGGCCCGTCCAGCGGGCCTGAAAATCCGCAATGGTCATGTCTTGCCACCCGCCTTTCTCAGCTCTCCGGCCGGGTAAAGTGGGCCAGGGGATCAGGCCGGCTCCACAGCACCGCCCGCCCCAGCCCCCGGCTTTTGGGTACGTCGATGAGCCGCTGGTTGGTGCTCCCCCGGAAGAGGGCGTCGTAGGATTTGAGGCCCTCCACAAAGGGCCCGTCCACCAACACGTCCACCTGCTCCAGCAAATCCAGCACCTCCGGCGACCCCTTCTCCAAAAGCGCTTCATAGCGGTACCCCGTGTAGGCCCACACGTTGAGGCCGTTGGCCTTGGCCCGGGCCGCCAGAGCAGCGCACTCCCCCGCCTGGTCAAAGGGCTCCCCGCCGGAGAGGGTGAGCCCGTCGGTGAGGGGATTGGCGGTCATTTGGGCCTCCAGCTCCTCCACGGTGGCCTCCCGGCCCCCGGCGGGGTCGTGGGTATCCGGGTTGTGGCAGCCGGGGCAGTGATGGGGACAGCCCTGGGTAAAGACGGTGAACCGCAGGCCGGGACCGTCCACGATGGAGTCGGACACAACATTGGCGATACGCATATCATTTCTCCCGTTAAAAAAGGGCGGCAGCCCTTCCTTTAAAATTGGAACAGAACGCCCACCACCGCCGAGGCGGCGATGAACACAATGGGGTGCAGCTTTTTCAGCGGCTTCACCTGAAGGCAGGCAAAGACCGCCGCCGCCAGAATGATCCCTTTCCAGTGGAAAAAGTCCGCCGTGCCGAAGGCGGCGCCGGTATTCACCAGGGCGATGGCGCACACCTCCACCAGGGCCGCGGTGATGAGGGCCGTGGAGGCGGGCCGGATGCCGTAAAATACCGCGTCCACCCCCCGGCTCTCCCGGAATTTCTTCAAAAAGCCGGCGATGATGAGGATGACGATGATGGAGGGGCACACCAGCCCCAGGGTGGCGATGACGCCCCCGGCGATACCGCCGGCCACGCCGCCGGCCTGAGTGCCGGTGTGGAAGCCCACATAGGTGGCCATGTTCACCCCCATGGGACCGGGGGTGGATTCCGAGATGGCGATCATGTTGGCCAGATCACCGGCGGTGAACCAGCCGGTTCTGGCCCCGATGTCGGTGAGGAAGGGGATGGTGGCAAGGCCCCCGCCGATGGCGAACAGCCCCGCCTTGAAAAATTCAAAAAACAACTGAAGATAGATCATGCCTTCAGCCCTCCCCTGGCGGAGCGGACGCACAGGCCGGTGACGCCCGCCGCCACCACCAGCACGATGGGGGAGGTAAAAAAGCCCATCACCGCCGCCAGGGCGGTCCCGGCGGGGAAGGACACAAAGTTGCCCACCACCGCCAGCGCTGCCACCGCCACGAAGATGAGGACGGTGGGCAGGTCCACCACCGTGCTTTTCCGCAGCTTGAGCACACTGGACAGGATGAGGGCGCACACGCAGGCCCGCACCCCGTTGAAGGCGTGGATCACCACCGGCAACTGGGCGAAGTTCTGCAAAAAGGCGGCGATGAGCATGATGATGACCAGGCAGGGGAACACCAGCCCCAGGGTGGCAGCCACCCCGCCCGCCGGGCCTTTCAGCTTGTGGCCCACGAAGGTGGCGGTGTTGACGGCGATGATACCGGGGGTACACTGGCCGATGGCGAAGTAGTCGGACAGCTCCCCCTCGCCGGTCCAGTTACGCTTCTCCACCAGCTCCCGCTGGAGAATGGGCAGCATGGCATAGCCCCCGCCAAAGGTACACACACCGATTTTGGCGAAGGTCCAGAACAGCTCAAAATAGAGTTTCACGTCACTCCAACCCCTCCAGCTCCTCCAGCCACAGCGTGGCCACCGCGTCGCTGGGCATCCGCCAGTCGCCCCGGGGGCTGAGGGCCACCGAGCCCACCTTGGGTCCGTCGGGCAGGCAGGAGCGCTTGAACTGCTGGGAGAAGAAGCGGCGGTAGAAGTTTTTCAGCCACTTCAGGAGGGTGGCACGGTCATACCGCTTGCCCATGGCCTCCTCCGCCAGCCGCAGCACCTTCCGGGGTCCAAAGCCCCAGCGGATGGCATAATAGAGGTAGAAGTCGTGAAGCTCGTAGGGCCCCACCAGATCCTCCGTCTTCTGGGCGATCTGCCCCTCGATGGCGGGGAGCAGCTCGGGGGAGACGGGTGTGTCCAGAATGTCGGCCAGCACGGTGGACAGCTGGGGGTCCTCGGCCTCCTTGTCGTCGGAAATAAAGCTGACCAGATGGCGCACCAGGGTCTTGGGGATGCCGGCGTTGACGGCGTAGTTGCTCATGTGGTCGCCGTTGTAGGTACACCAGCCCAGGGCCAGCTCGCTGAGGTCGCCGGTGCCGATGACCAGCCCCCCGGTTTGATTGGCGATGTCCATCAGCACCTGGGTCCGCTCCCGGGCCTGGCCGTTTTCAAAGGTCACGTCGTGGTCGGCCATGGACTGGCCGATGTCCTTGAAGTGGCGGCGCACCGCCTCCCCGATGTCGATGGTCTTGAGGGTACACCCCAGCCGCTCGGCCAGCAGCACCGCGTTGGACTTGGTGCGGTCGGTGGTGCCGAAGCAGGGCATGGTCACCGCGATGATGTCGCTGGCCGGCCGGTCCAGCATCTCCATGGACACCGCGGTGATGAGCACCGCCAGGGTGGAGTCCAGTCCGCCGGACAGGCCCACCACCGCCGTCTTGGCGTGGGTGTGCTCCAGCCGCTTCTTCAGGCCCAGGGCCGCGGTGTACAAAATCTCGTTGCACCGCTCCGCCCGGTCGTTCCGGTCCTGGGGCACGAAGGGGGTGGGAGACACGGGGCGGGTGAGCCGGGTGTCGGCGGGCTTGAGATCAAAGCTCACCCGCCAGCACTCCTGGCTGGGGTCGGCCCGGTAGGTGTTCATCCGCTGCCGCTCGTACACCAGCCGGTCCACGTCGATCTCGCTGATGGTGAGGCCGCTGGCAAACCGGCGCTCGGCCAGGATGGCGCCGTTCTCCGCCACGATATTGTGGCCGGCAAACACCAGGTCGGTGGTGGACTCCCCCTCCCCGGCGTCGGCATACACATAGCCGCACACCAGCCTGCCGGACTGGCCGGACACCAGGCCCCGGCGGTAGGCGGCCTTGCCCGCCAGCTCGTTGGAGGCCGACAGATTCAGGATCAGAGTGGCGCCCGCCCGGGCCGCCCGGATGGAGGGGGGGGCGGGGGCCCACAGATCCTCGCAGATCTCCACCCCGATCACCAGATTGGGCATATCCTTACAGGCAAACAGCTGGCTGTCCGACAGGGGGACCTCCTGCCCGCACAGGGGGATGGTGGTCTCCACCTCGCCGCCGGAGGCAAACCAGCGCTGCTCATAGAACTCCCCGTAGTTGGGCAGATAGGTCTTGGGCACCAGACCTAAAATCTCGCCGCTCTGGATCACAGCGGCGCAGTTATAGAGCTTGTTGTCCCACTTGTTCCACACGGGCAGGCCCACGGCGGCCACCATATCCAGGTTCTTGGTGGCCTCCAGGACGGTGGACAGCCCCTCCTCCGCCCCTCTCAGCAGGGTGTGCTGGAGAAACAGGTCGGCGCAGGTATAGCCGGTAAGGCACAGCTCCGGCAGAACCAGCACCTTCACCCCCTGTTTGTCCGCCTCCCGCATCAGGGTGAAGATCTGCTCGGCGTTATAGCGGCAGTCGGCCACCCTGATCTTGGGGGTGCCGGCGGCTACTTTGACAAATCCATCGCGCATATGACGCGCCTCCTTTGCTCCGGATCTTTTTCTAGCGAATATGATACCCCAAACCGGCTCCGATTGCAACGGCCCCCAGGCCGGCATGAATAAAACCCTGCCGAACGCCGGCAAAGCCGGCTTCAGCAGGGTCCTTCCCAACGAAAGGGGACCGTTCAGCCCCGGTTTTCCCCCCGGTCGCGCCGCTGGCGCTTCCGTTCCGGATCGAAATCGTTGGCCGCCATAATGTCCTGTAATTTCTCCGTGTACTTACTGGAGGTATGGACCGCAAAGGCGTCGGAATCGATGGGGATGCCCCTTTCGTCCATCTGCCGGATGCTCCAGATATACAGGGCGTCCAGCGCTGGGATGAGCTGCTCTCCGCTGGGGGTAAGCACATACTCCACCTTGGGCGGGATGGTGTCATAGGAGATGCGGCGGATCAGGCCCGCCTCCACCAGTTCCCTCAGCTGCTGGCTGAATACCTTCTCCGAAATGGGCAGAGCCTTCAGCGTCTGGTTGAAGCGTATGCTCCCGTAGGTGTGGATCTCATGGAGGATGGTCATCTTCCACTTCCCGCCGATGCAGTGCAGCACATAGTGGTAGGGATTGGTCGGTGCGTCAAAATGATCGTTCCACACAAGCAGTTACCTCTTTCTCTTCCCGTATTTGCGCGAAAGAGCCGGTTTGGCCCCGCTGATACCATGATAACACAGCTGTCTGTTCCCCACAAGATGGCAGTATGCACTTCCGCGCCATCTCTGCCAAAATTTTAACAAAGAATTTGTGCATTTCTGACAAGCTAATCCTGTCCAGCAATTTGTTTTAGCTTTTTTGCACATTTTATTTTCTCACCTTTTGTCCAATTTTACAGTTTTCTGATACTTACCATTTGGTGGGTGCAAACCTGAAAGTTACCTACTTACATAATTGTGCGTATTGCACAAAAGCCGCTGCTTGGCTACACTATAACCAGACAAAGTGCTAAGGCAAACGAGCCAAGCAGAGATCCCAAAAACATTAAATATTTTATTTAAAGGAGCGGATTTCAAATGGTCAAGCGTACTGTTGAAGAACTCAAGCCCTATGAGGCCGCCGGTCATTTCGGCTGCGTCGCTATGCGTATTCACGGCAAGGAGGAGACCGGTGCCGAGAAGTTCTGGATCGGCGTTTCCACCTTCCTGCCCGGCGGCGGCGCCGACTGGGCTTATGAGGACAACCCGCTGGAGAAGGTCTACTACGTCCTGGAGGGCGAGATGACCGTCACCGACAAGGACGGCAAGAAGTATGTCATCCACGCCAACGAGTCCATTTCCTTCCCCCCCAACGAGGGCCGCGGCCTGAAGAACGAGAGCAACCTGCCCGCCCGTATGCTGGTCATCATCAACTACCCCAACGCCTAAGTTCCGTTAACTAAATTTATAAGGAGGAAATCATCATGGTTCCTGTGAATAAGGATTTTGTTGAGAATATGTTCTCCGTCAAGGGCAAGGTGGCCCTGGTTACCGGCGCTACCGGCGCTCTGGGCTGCGTGCTGGCCAAGGCTTACGGCTATGCCGGCGCCAAGGTCTTCATGACCGGCCGCAACGACTCCAAGCTGAAGGCTCTGGAGGACGAGTTCAAGGCCGAGGGCATCGACTGCGCCTACTATGTGGCCGATCCCGCTCAGGAGGAGCAGGTTGACGCTCTGGTCAAGGCCTGCGTGGCCCAGTACGGCTGCATCGACATCCTGGCTGTGGCCCACGGCTACAACAAGCCCCAGAACGTGCTGGATCAGTCCGTGGCCGACTGGCAGTACATCATGGACGCCGACTGCAAGAGCGTGTACATCGTGACCAAGTACGTCGCCCATCAGATGGTGGCTCAGTACGAGGCCGACAACACCAAGCGCGGCAAGATGGTCATCGTGACCTCTCAGCGCTCCAAGCGCGGCATGGCCGGCTACACCGGTTACTGCACCTCCAAGGGCGGCGC
>CALWXZ010000114.1 GCA_944385625.1 uncultured Flavonifractor sp.
ATCATCATGATCCACATGAGGGAGGACAGCCGGTTCAGGGCCAGGATGATGTCCCCCCGGGTCACATTGCCCTCCACGTCTTTGAAGGCGGCGTAGGCCGAAAGCTCGGTCTGCCGCACCAGGGTGCGCACCTTGTTCACCGCCAGCAGAGCCGGCCCGTCGGTGTAGGCGGGCAGAAAGTGGGGCTGGCCCAGATATTTGTCCGGGTAGTGGGAGTATTCCCGCAGCTGCCCGGCGTCGTAGCCGCACAGGCTCAGCTCCCCCACCGGCTCGTCCAGCACGTCGCACCGGATGAGCCGCCGCACCAGGGCCAGGGCCTCTTCCAGCTCCTTCACCAGAGCCGGATAGGCCTGGGAGGCCTGCTGGGCCAGCATGATCTCCCCCTCCAGAGCGTCGATCATGCCTCGGAAGGCGATGCGGGGGTGGTCCTTGAACACCAGGATGTTGCCCTTGAGATGGGTCATGTGCTCCGGCTTTTCATTCAGGGTGGCGCCGAAGAGGGTGCGGTATTTGGCAGCGGCGGGTGCATCCGGGTCATCCCGCCCCTGGGGAAAGACCGCCTGGATTTTATGGGCGGCCAGCCAGTCCCGGGCCCCGGGGGTCAGCTTCTGGTCGCGGCCCACCACCACCGGTCCCCGGGTGCCGTTGTCCGACATCCGGCGCACGTCCTCACGGGTGAGCAGCTCCATTTACTCGCTCATCCCCTCGCCGCCGTGGGGGAGAATGTGATCCACCTCGGCGTGGGGGCGGGGAATGACGTGGACCGAGATCAGCTCCCCCACCTTTTCGGCGGCGGCGGCCCCGGCGTCGGTGGCGGCGTTGACCGCCCCCACGTCCCCCCGGACCATGACGGTCACCAGACCGCCCCCCACCTGCTCCTTGCCTACCAGCTGCACGTTGGCGGCCTTTACCATGGCGTCGGCGGCCTCAATGGCCCCCACCAGTCCCTTGGTCTCCACCATACCCAGCGCGTTCGTATTTGCCATGTTCTGCTTCCTCCTGTCAGTCGTCTGTTTCATGGGCTCCGCCGGTTGGGCGGAAGCCGGTTTGCTTGTTCTGCCCCGGCCCGGCTGGGCCTTCCGTTTGGGCTGCTGCCGGGGCGCCTCGGCCACCGGCATATGGGGGGCTCCCCCGGCCTCGCCGGCCTCCTCCCCGTTGGCGGCCTGGACGGGGTGCTCCATGTCCTCCTCCAGGCCCTGGGGGCGTTCGGCCAGCAGGGAGTTGGTCAGGTTCTGGGCCTCCTGCAAAATGGCCTCATGGGGGTCCAGCAACACGCCGTCGGCGTTGACTTCGCTCATCTTACCTCAGCCTCCCCATGATTTGCTCCACCAGGCGGCTCAACAGGGCCTCGTCCACGGCGCAGGAGGCGGCGGCCGAACTGCCGCCCCGCAGCTCCTCCAGCTCCTTCACGCCCCAGGCCACCCGCTTGATATTGATGAGGTCCAGGGGGCCGATGTTGTTGGAGCTGGAGGACCCGCCCACCGCGCCGCAGCCCAGGGTGAGGGCGGGGAACAGGCAGGTGGTGGCCCCGATGCCGCCCAGGGCGGCGGGGGTGTTCACCAGCACCCGGCTGGCGGGGACGGCGGCGGCGAAGCGCTTGGCCACACTCTCGTCCTCGGTGTGGATGGAGAAGGTGTGGCCCGCCCCCTCCCACTCCAGGATCTCGATGCAGCGGCTGAGCACCGCCTCCTCGTCGCTCTCCACGAAGCAGCCCAGGATGGGCCCCAGCTTCTCGCTGGAGTAGGGGTGGCCCTTGCCCACCCCCGTCTCCCTGGCCACCAGCACCCGGGCGGAGGGGGGCACCCGGTTTAAGCCCGCCAGCTGGGCCACGGTGGACACGCTCTTGCCCACGATAGCCGGGTTCATGGTGCCGTTGGGCCGCAGGATGAAGCGAGAGAGCTGTTTTGTCTCCTCCTCATCCAGCAGGTAGGCCCCCTGAGCCCGGAGGGCGGCCTTTACCGCCGGCTCCATCCGGGCCTCCATGATGACGCTCTGCTCGCTGGCGCAGATGGTGCCGTTGTCAAAGGTCTTGGAGTCCAGAATCCGGCGTACCGCCTGCTCCACGTTGGCGGTGTGGTGGATATAGGCCGGGCCGTTGCCCGCCCCCACGCCGATGGCGGGGGTGCCGGAGGAGTAGGCCGCGCGTACCATGGCCGCGCCGCCGGTGGCCAGAATGAGCCGGGTGGCGTCGTGGCCCATGAGGGCGTTGGTGGCCTCGATGGTGGGGGTGGTGATGCAGGAGATGGCCCCCGCCGGGGCCCCCGCCTCCTCCGCCGCCCGGCGGATCACATTCACCGTCTCGGAGATACAGTTGACCGCCCCGGGATGGGGGGAGAACACGATGGGGTTGCCCGCCTTCATGCAGATCATGGCCTTGTAGATCACCGTGGAGGTGGGATTGGTGGAGGGCACCAGCCCGGCCACCACCCCCACCGGCACGCCGATGTCCACCGTCCGGTGCTCCCTGTCCTCGGCCAGGATGCCGTGGGTCTTCTGGTCCTTGATGGCCTCATATAAGGTCACCGCCGCAAAGCGGTTTTTGATCTCCTTGTCGGCCTTTTTGCCGAAGCCGGTCTCCTCCACCGCCATGTCGGCCAGCCGCCTGGCGTGCTGGGCCCCGGAGCGGGAGATGGCCGCCGTGATGGCGTCCAGCTGCTGCTGGGTCATGACGGCTAGGGCCTTCTGGGCCTTTTTCGCCTGGGCCAGCAGGTCCCGGACCTCCTGGATAGATTTCAGGTCTTTATCCAAATGGTTCACCTTGCCTTTCCTCAGAACGTAGGGGGCGGCGTCCCCGACGCCCCGGATATACACGGGCGGTCCAGAGGCCCGCCCCTACAGCTCCATGGGCCGGGCGGCCACCGCCTTCACCGCCTCGGCAAAGGCGGCCGCCGCCGCGTCACAGGCACTCTGGGTGCCGGTAAGCAGGCCGCCGCCGAAGTTGGTCTCGCTGGGGGGCTCAAAGAGGGTCACCAGCTCCACGTCGGAGGCCTTCATGGCCTCGTCCAGACCCACCATCGCCTCCAGGGGCGGGGCAATCAGGTAGGCCAGGGCCTCCCCCTCCCGTACCCCCGCCACCTTGGACAGGTAGGTGCCGGTGCGGGAGACGGTGTGGGCAAAGTAGATGACGGAGTCGTCCTGATTGGCGGAGCGGAACCCCGCCCCGCTGTTCATAAAGTCCACGCAGGCCCGCAGGCCGGACTGGACCTCCGCCGGGTTGGGTCCGGCCAGGATGCCGATGACCTCGCCGGCCAGGGCGGTGGAGGCATTGGCCGCCCCGGCATACAGGGACTTGCCGTACACCACCTCCACCACGGCGGCCTTGGTGGCCTCGTCCAGGGCGCAGTAGGTCATGTCGTCGCTGTCGGCAGTGATAAGGCCGATGGAGCGGTACTGCCGGGGCAGGCCCAGCTTGCGGGCCAGGGTCTCGCTGACGTTGGCGATGGTGCGGATGGAGAGCACCTTGGCCGGGATCAGATCGTCTGTCATGTCCTCACCCCTTCAGGTCAATGCCGCTGGCCTTCTTGTCCAGCATGGTCTTAATCAGCTCTGCAATATGGGCACCGGCCTCTACTGCCGTGGTGCCCCCCTTGTGGATGTTGGAGATCACGGTCCGCCTGGACTCGGGGATACCGATGTGGGGCTTGTAGGTCAGGTAGGCCGACATGGATTCGGCGGTTACCAGACCGGGCCGCTCCCCCACCAGCATACACACCACCTCCGCCCCGGTGAGATCGCCGATGTGGTCGGAGGCCCCCACCCGGCAGTATTTCACATAGAGCACTGGGCCGCCCTCCAGGCCGTAGGCCTTCAAACCCGCCCGCACCGCCTGGAGGCAGTCCACGGCGTTGGCCTCGATGGCGGCGGAGCTGAGGCCGTCCCCCACCACCAGGGCGATTTTGGGGTTCTGCCCAAAGGTCTTTTTGATGATGGCCTGGTTCTCCTCGTCGAACCGGCGGCCCTTGTCGGGCCGGGTCAGATACTCGTCCTTGGTCTGGCACAGGGTCTGGACGGGCACAAAGCCGTTCTGCACCGCGAACTCGTCGGGCACATGGGAGAACACCGAGTCCTGGGCGGCGGCGTGGTCGGCCCGCATCCGCAGCATGGAGATGGTCCTGTACCGGGCCCCCGCCCGCCCCAGGCCCAGCCGGGCCGGGGTCTTTAACTTCAGCTCCTGAAAGGCCTGGCCGCTGCGGGGGTTATCCACCAGGTACTGCCGCCGCAGGTCGATCTGGGTGATGTCCTCCAGGCAGCCCTGGCTCGCCTCCTCCTGCCGGGGGTTGGGCCGGGTTGTGGTCACGGCAGCGGGCTGCCCCGCCAGCTCCAGCACCATCCGCTCCACCATGGAGCGCAGTTCTTGTTCGTTCAACGTCGTAACCTCCTTAACCCAGCAGCACCGACGCGTCCCCCGCCAGGGCGGTCAGCTTGCCGTTTTCCACAAAACCCATGTCCTCCAGCCACCGCTGGAAGGGGGGGATGGCGGTGAGGCCGAAGATCTCCCGCAGGGCGGCGGTCTCATGGAAGCCGGTGGTCTGGTAGTTGAGCATCACGTCGTCCCCGTGGGGGATGCCCATAAAGTAGTTGCACCCGGCGGCGGTGAGAAGGACCGCCAGATCCTCGATGTCGTTCTGGTCGGCCTTCATGTGGTTGGTGTAGCAGGCGTCGCACCCCATGGGCACCCCGGTCAGCTTGCCCATGAAGTGGTCCTCCAATCCCGCCCGGATGACCTGCTTGGAGTTGTACAGATACTCCGGGCCGATAAAGCCCACCACCGTGTTCACCAGGTAGGGCTGAAACCGCTTGGCAAAGCCGTAGCACCGGGCCTCCATCACCACCTGGTCGGCGCCGTGGTGGGCCTCGGAACTGAGCTCGGAGCCCTGGCCGGTCTCAAAGTACATCACGTTGGGCCCCACGGCCGCCCCCTCCTTCAGGGCCAGCTGCCGGGCCTCCTCGATCAATTTTCCGTCCAGGCCGAAGGCCTCGTTGCCCTTCTGGGACCCGGCGATGGACTGGAAGATCAAATCGCAGGGGGCCCCCTTCCGCACCGCCTCCATCTGGGTGGTGACGTGGGCCAGCACGCAGATCTGGGTGGGGATGTTCCAGCGGTTTCTCACCTCGTGGAACCGGTCCAGCACCCGGCGCACACTTTCCACCGAATCGTCCACCGGGTTGAGACCCAGCACCGCGTCCCCCGCCCCGTAGGTCAGCCCCTCCAGCAGGGAGGCCAGAATGCCGTCGGGGTCGTCGGTGGGGTGGTTGGGCTGGAGCCGGCAGGACAGGGTGCCCGGCAGGCCGATGGTGGTATTGCAGTGGGCGGTGACGCGGATCTTTCGGGCGGCGTAGATGAGGTCCATGTTGCTCATCAGCTTGGTCACGGCGGCGATCATCTCCGCTGTCAGCCCCCGGCTCACCCACCGGATGGCGTCGCCGTCGTGGTTCTCCGCCAATAACCACTCCCGCAGCTCGGACACCGTCCAGTTCTTGATCTGGTCGTAGATCTTCTCGTTTACGTCGTCCTGGATGATGCGGGTGACCTCGTCCTCCTCATAGGGGACGGCGGGGTGGTTGCGCAAGTCGGCCAGACTTAGGTTGGCCACCACCACCTTGGCCGCCACCCGCTCCTCGGCGTTCTCGGCGGCGATGCCCGCCAGCCGGTCCCCCGACTTCTCCTCGTTGGCTTTGGCCAGGGCGTCCTTCACCGACTTGAATTCATAGACGTGCCCCAGCAGCTTGGTCTTGAGTATCATGTGATCGCTCCTTTACGGCTACGATTTGTGAAATACAAGGGTTTTAATCACGATGGGTAATACCGCGCCCCCGGCCACCGGGGCGCCGATGTCGATATAGTCCCCGTTGTCCATCTCCACCCCGTCCAGGCAGAGCAGGGGGCCGGGCAGCAGGGCGGCCAGGGCCTGACCCAGCACCTTGGCCTGGTCGGCCTCCACCGCCACGATAGGCACAAAGCCCGCCTCCACCAGAGGGCGCAGGCCGTCGGCTATTCCCCGGGCCAGCGCCTGAATCCGGGCGTAACTGGGGTTTTTCTCCCCCCGCAGGGCCAGGGCCAGCTGGGCCAGCCCCCCCTGGTCCTGGTACCAGCCCAGCTTGTCCCGGATATGCCCCGCCAGCTCCTCCGGCGGTCCCTTCTCCTCCCGGTTGGCCAGCTTGAGGATGGGGATATTTTTCAGGGGGAAGGTGATGTCCCGGTAGAAGATGGTGGAACCGGACAGGTCGGTGGCGTGGCTCCCCGCCCCCACCACCGTGGCCCGGATGGTCTCCGCCCCCCGGAAGCGCCCCGCCTTCTGAAAGGGAGGGGAGGATGCAATGGCCCTACCCAGCAGCACGCCGATGTCCCCAAAGGCCAGCCAGTCCGGCGGCGGATGATTGATGCAGTCGGCCACCCCGCCGGAGAAGGAAACCACCGGCACCTCCTCCACCGTCCAGCCGGTGCCCCCGGTGAGAAAGGCGTCCAGCCGGTCCCGGCCGGGCCGCAGCCCCGCCGCCTGCTCCAGGGCCTCCACCATGGTCTGGATAACGGGCTCCAACCGCTGGGGTGTGACCGTCTCACCAACCGCAGGGGCGGGACACCCGGCCCGGGCAAACACCGGCGACACATAGGTAACCCGCCCGCCTGCGTCCACCTTGATGAGCCGCCCGCCCACGTCCAGACAGCCGGTACGCACCAACGCCCCATTTTGGTACAGCGCCAGGTTGGCGGTGCCGCCGCCGATGTCAAAGTGTAATATGGTTTTATGGTGTTCCTTTGAGTATTCGTCCACCCCCGCCCCCCGGGCGGCCAGAATGGACTCCAGGTCGGGCCCGGCGGTGGCCACCACAAAGTCCCCGGCAAACTCCGACAGGGCGGAGAGCACCTCCTGGGCGTTCTCCTTCCGGGCGGTCTCCCCGGTGATGATGACCGCCCCGGTGTCCACCTGGGACTTGTC
>CALWXZ010000115.1 GCA_944385625.1 uncultured Flavonifractor sp.
CCCAAGCGCATCGTCATCGCTGAGGCCGCCGCCGTGGGCTGCGACACCATCGAGTGCTATGAGGCCTGCGGCATCGCCAAGGTGGCCGAGGAGGAGGGCGTGGAGCTGGTCGATATCAAGCGGGACAAGGACCTCATCAATGTGGCCGTCCGGGGATATCGCTCCAACATCAGCCATGTGAAGCTGCCCCGTCTGCTGATCGAGGCCGAGCATATCATCAATCTGCCCATTCTCAAGGCCCACGCCAGCATGGTGTTCTCCGGCGCACTGAAGAACATCAAAGGCGTGGTGCAGGATCAGGTCCATGTGCAGATGCACCAGCAGAACCTGACCATGGCCATGATGGACGTGTGGTGGGCCTGCCGGGCAGACATCAACATCATGGACGTAATGAACGCCGCCAGCGGCTACTCCCCCCACACTCCCGTGCCCATCGAGGTGGACTGCATCATGGGCTCCTATGACCCCGTGGCCCTGGACCGCATCGCCTGTGAGCTGGTGGGCATCGATCCCAACGGCGTGGACTATTTCCGGGCGGCCCAGGAGGCCGGTCTGGGCACCACCGAGCGGGACAAGATCGAAGTGATCGGCGACGATCTGGCCGCCTGCTCCACCAAGATGTGGGTCCCCTACCTGGAGGACATCCGCAACCGCTGGCCCGAGTATGAGGTCCACTGCGACGGCGCCTGCTCCAGCTGTCAGGCCCTGCTGACCCTCAACATGGAGACCCTGAAGGCCATCGGCATCTACGACGAGAACAAGGACATGGTCATCGTGGCCGGAGGCAAGAACACCCTGTCTCCCGATACCCCCGATGAGAAGATCATGCTGCACGGCAACTGCACCCGCAGGTATCTGAAGGAGCATCCCAAGGCCTTCTTCCTGCCGGGCTGCCCCCCCGGAGAGGGTTCCCTGTATATGTCCATCCTGCGCAAGGAAGTGGTTCAGGGCCAGCCCGAGCTGATGCCCTGGATCCGCCACCGGATGGAGGTCGATGCGCCCGCCTGGCGCGGCTATGTAGAGAAAGAGGCTGCGAAGTTCTATGGAACAGACAACAAATAATCAGGGCTATGTGTTCCTGGGGGACGCCCCGGAATTGATGAAGCTGCTGGAGGACATCTTTACCGATGAATTTATGCAGCAGCACACCCGCTTCGAGAATTTTGACGGATTCAAATTCTCCAGCGCGGTGATGGTCAACTGGAAGGCGGATACCATCGTCTACGCGCCCCTTCTGCTGGACAGCTTTGTGAAGGAGAGCACCCAGTTCTCCAACTGGGATGAGATGGTGCGCTCCGCCACCAGCCTCCGCTACCACTGTAGCTGAGGCCGGTCAGGCGCGGGCCTGCGCCGTAATTCCACAGATGTTCTGCCGGGGCGGCATGGGATTACGCCCCGGCAGAGCGCAGGACCTCGGGGTCGGAAGGACCGGAGATCCTGCGCGGGAACAGAGTCAGTTCGCCCTGAAAGTGTGCCTTCCAGGGCGCTGACTCTATTCTCAAACCGGTATCCCTACGGACCGCCGGTGTCAGACACCGCCGGGTTACACAGTGAAAGGAGCTGGATTTACATATGAAACCGGAAGAGATCAAGCGAGTGGCCTGTGTGGGCGGCGGCGTGATCGGTTCCAGCTGGGCCATTCAGTTTGCCATGAAGGGCCTGGATGTGGTCCTGTATGATATCAACGATGAGCAGCTGGCCAAGAGCAAGGCCCAGATGCACAAAAGTCTGGACGCCTTGGAGCAGTTCAAGGCAGTAACGCCGGAGCGGCGGCAGGAGATCGCCGGCCGGGTGAAGCTGACCACCTCCATGGAGGAGGCCGTCAAGGACGCCCAGTTCATCCAGGAGAGCGGTCCCGAGCGGCTGGAGATCAAGCAGTCCATCCTGGCCCAGGCGGAGCAGTATGCGCCTGCGGAGTCCATCTATGCCAGCTCCACCTCCGGCCTGCTGGTCAGCGACATCGCCTCCAAGGCCGCCCATCCGGAGCGGTGCGTGGGGGCCCACCCCTACAATCCCCCCCACCTGATCCCCCTGGTGGAACTGACCTCCGGTGACAAGACCGATCCGGCCGTGCTCCAACTGGCCTACGACTTCTATCAGTCCATCGGCAAGGAGGCGGTGCTGCTGCGCAAGGAGTGCCCCGGCTTCATCGCCAATCGGCTCCAGCTGGCCCTCTACCGGGAGGTGCAGGATCTCATCATGCGGGGCGTGTGCTCCGTGGAGGATGCCGACAAGGCCCTGGTATACGGCCCCGGCCTGCGGTGGGCCATCTTCGGCCACAACATGATTATGCAGTTGGGCAACCCCGGCGGCCTCACCGGCATGGTGCAGATGCTGGGCAACTCCGGCGACCACTGGCTGGCTGATATGGCTTCCTGGACCCACCAGCCAGACAACTGGGCCCAGGTGGCTCAGCCCGGGGTGGACCAGGAGATGGCCAACTTCCCCGACCACATCGGCCACACCAATGAGGCGTGCGCCAGGTATCGGGATCAGATGCTGATTGAGCTGCTCAAGCTCCATCGCAAGCTGTAAGGGAGGGGACGCCATGATTCCCTCCGCCGCCTATGCCGCCTTTGCCCGGCGGCGCTGGGTATGCCTGGTATCCGCAATGGTGATCTGTGTCTGCGCCGGTTTCGGCTACGCCTGGAGTGTGCTCCAGAATCCCATTGTGACCCGTTTCGGCTGGACCGACTCCGGGGTGGCCCTGGCGTATACCATTACGGTGCTGTGCTCCACCATGGCGCCTCTGTTCTTCGGAAGCCTGATCCGCCGGATCTCCACCCGGCTTTGTGTGATCGTGGGGGCCGTTCTCTTCGGAGGAGGCCTGCTGCTCACCGGGCTGATGGATCAGCTGTGGCAGCTCTACCTATTTTACGGCGTGATCTCCGGCCTGGGCGTGGGCTTCATCTATCCCAGCATGATGGCCTATGTGGTGCGGCTCTTCCCGGACCGGTCCGGCCTGGCCTCCGGTCTGGGTACCGCAGCCTACGGCTCGGGCGCCATCCTGTGGGCCCCCACTGCCGCCTCCCTGATGGAAGGGGTGGGAATGGACCGGACCTTCCAGGTGCTGGGTATCCTGTTTGCCGCCGTCATCCTGGTGGGCTCCCTGCTCCTCGCCGATCCGCCCGAGGGCTTTCAGAAAGCCATGGCCCCGGAGACCGGCAGAGCGCAGGGAGGGGGCGCCGCCGATCTGAGGCGGGGCCAGATGGTGCGGACCGGCGCCTTCTGGATGATGGTGATTGTATTTACCTGTGGCCTGGTGGCCGGCGTGATCGTCATCAGCCAGGCTTCTCCCATTTTGCAGCAGACACTGAGCTACGCTCCGGCTCAGGCAGCCCTTTTCGTCAGCGTATTTGCAGCCTGCAACATGGCCGGACGCTTTCTGTGGGGAAGCCTGTCGGACAAGCTGGGCCTGAAAAACACCGCCGGCGCGGTTTTCCTGCTGTGCATCCTGTCCATGGCCCTGCTGGCGGTGGTGGGCTGGGAGATCCCGGTGCTGGTGCTGATGGGGCTGGCGGCCTCCTGCTACGGCGGCCTGGCCTCCATCCTTACACCCCTGACCGCCCGGATGTTCGGGGCCCGGTATATCACCGAAAATTACGGCGTCATGTATGTGGTGTTCGGCCTGGCCAGCCTCATCGGACCCAGCCTGGCCACTACCTTTAAAACCATGGGAGGGGGCAGCTATACCGGCGCCTATGTCACCGCCGCGGTGCTGGCGGTGGTGGGCCTGATTCTCTCCCGTTTCCTGAAACCTGTGTCCCACAAAGGAGAAAGATATGCAATTAAGTAAAGTGCGTGCCATGGAGCAGATTGTCGCCAGCTTCAAGGACGGCCAGATTGTTGCGATTGGCGGCCAGACCGCCCAGTATATGCCGGAGCGGCTCATTGACTGTCTGCTGGAGAGCGGCGCCAAGCATCTGACGGTATACTCCATTGATTCCAGTGATCCCGATATCGGCGTCAGCCGCCTGCTCCAGGCCGGACGGGTAGACCGGATAATCACCACCCATGTGGGCACCAATCCCCTGACCAACGCCCGCATACAGGACGGCTCCCTGAAGGCGGAGCTCATCCCCATGGGCACCTTTATCGAGCGCATCCGCTGCGGCGGTATGGGCCTGGGCGGTGTACTCACCAAAACCGGTCTGGGTACCGTGGTGGAGGAGGGGAAGCAGGTCATTGAAGTGGACGGACAGAAGTACCTGCTGGAGACCGCTCTCCACGCCGACGTGGCCCTGACCCGATGCCGCCGGGCCGATCCTCTGGGCAATCTGGCCTACCGGGGCAGCAGCGGGCACGCCTCCCACCCGGTGATTGCCACCTGCGCCGATCTGTCCATCGTGGAATGCGACCACTTCTGCGATCTGGGCGAGATCGGCCCCGATGAGGTCAAGGTACCCGGTATGTTCGTGGATATGATTCTGGTATAAGGAGGGGAAGAGATGAACAACCGAAACTTTATCGCCAAGCGGGCCGCGGCCTATTTCAAGCCCGGCGACGTGGTCAACCTGGGCATCGGAATCCCCAGCCTGTGCGGCAGCTACGCCGCCCAGGGCGTCCTGTTCCAGAGTGAGAACGGCTTTATCGGCATCGGCCCCACCGTCAACGAGGGCCTGATGAAGAGCGAGCGCTTTGTCAACGCCGGCGGCGTCCATTTTGAGCCGGTGCCGGGGAGCAGCGCTTTCGACGTGGCCATGTCCTTCGGCGTGATCCGCTCCGGGCGGCTGGGCGCCACCGTGCTGGGCGGACTCCAGGTTTCCGCCCAGGGCGATCTGGCCAACTGGGCCACCCCCGGTCGGGCCTTCGGCATGGGGGGCGCCATGGATCTGTGCAACGGCGCCAAGCAGGTTATTGTAGCCATGGAGCTGGTGGCCAAGGACGGATCTCCCAAAGTGGTGAACCGGTGTTCGCTGCCCCTGACCGCCATCCACTGCGTGGATCACATTGTCACCGACCGCTGCGTCATCGACGTGACGCCTGAGGGTCTGCTGCTCTCCGAGATTCGCAAGGGACATACCGTGGAAGAAATACAGGCCGCCGTGGAGCCCAAGCTCCTGGTGGCACCCAATCTCATTGAAATGGAGGAAGATTGATTATGGCAAAACCGTTGAGCAAGACGGTGGTGGTGGCCTACGGCCGCTCCGCCGTGGCAAAGTCGGGCAAGAAGGGGGCCCTGCGCCAGATGCACCCCATTGACATGGGCGGTCTGGTGCTGAAGGGGGTCATGGAGAAGATTCCCCAGCTGGACCCCGCGCTGGTGGAGGACGTGATCCTGGGCTGCGCCATCCCCGAGGCCAAGCAGGGCCTGAACCCCGCCCGTCTGGTGGCCGCCCGGGCCGGGCTGCCCTACACCGCCTGCGGCCTCACTGTGGACCGCTTCTGCTCCTCTTCACTCCAGGCCGTGGCCCTGGCCGCCTGGCAGATCGAAGCCGGTCAGGCCGACTGCATCGTGGCCGGCGGCATCGAGTCCATGACCGCACTGCCCATGACCCTGGACCGCAGCGGCGACCGGGACCCCTGGCTGATGGAGCACGACCCCAATCAGTACATCTCCAACGGCGATACCGCCGAGAACGTGGCTGAGAAGTACGGCGTCACCCGGGAGGAGATGGACGAGTTGGCCCTGGCCAGTCACCAGAAGGCGGCCCGCGCCCAGGATGCCGGCTACTTTGACGAGCAGATCATCCCCCTGCCCGGCGTGGATGCGGAGGGCAACCCCATTGTCTTTGACAAGGACCAGGGCATCCGCCGGGACACCAGCATGGAGAAGATGGCCGCTATGAAGCCCTGTTTCCGTGAAAACGGCCGGGTCACCGCCGCCACCTCCTCCCAGACCAGTGACGGCGCGGCCTTTCTGGTGCTGATGAGCCGGGACAAGGCGGCCGAGCTGGGCATTAAGCCCCTGGCCTCCTTCCTGGGCTTCTGCGTGGGCGGCCTGGACCCCGCCTATATGGGCCTGGGTCCCATCTACGCCGTGCCCAAGGTGATGAAGTACACCGGTCTCTCCGTTAAAGATATGGACGTGATCGAGCTCAACGAGGCATTTGCCGCCCAGGTCAGCCCCTGCATCAAGGAGCTGGGTATGGACGCCTCCAAGGTCAACCCCAACGGCGGTGCCATGGCCCTGGGCCATCCGCTGGGCGCCACCGGCGCGGTGCTGTCCTGCAAGGCCATCGACCAGCTGCGCCGCACCGGCGGCAAGTATGCCCTGGTGACCATGTGCATTGCCGGCGGCATGGGCGCAGCCGGTATTTTCAAGGCAGAATAAGTTGCAAACTGGAAGAAAATAGTATTATTATAATATAATAAAATAGATGGAGGTATGTAACATGGGTAAGCCTTTGGCTGATTATGTCAAGCTCCCCCAGCTGGAGGAGTACAGCGAGTGGTTTAAGGATTTTGCGGATCTGTATCGGGAGGACGGCATCCTTCAGGTGACCTGGAAGACTCTGGACGGTCCCATGCAGCACAGCGGGATGTCCCACCGGGCCATCAGCCAGCTGGTTCGGGTTCTGTCCCTGGATGTGAAGAACGAGATCATCATCTTCACCCACATCGGCGACAGCTGGATGACCGAGTCCGATCCCAACGGCTGGGAGACCTACTCCAAGCTGCCCACCGAGCGGTTCCAGCACCAGTATTTTGACGACACCAACCTGATTAAGAACATGATCTTCGATCTGGACGTGCCCACCATCGGCGTGCTGCCCGGCCCCGGCTTCCACTGGGATTCCGCCATGCTCAGTGACATTACCATCTGCTCCGAGGATACCTGGCTGGAGGTGCCCCACGCCCACGGCGGCCTGGTACCCGGCGACGGCATGGGCCTGATGGCCCAGCACTATTTCGGCACCAAGCGGGGCAACTACTACATGATGACCGCCCG
>CALWXZ010000116.1 GCA_944385625.1 uncultured Flavonifractor sp.
CCTTCTTGGTCAGGTAGTCGGCGCAGTCGGTGGCGTTGATGAAGCCGCCGGAGGCGGCGGTACGCATATTCTTGGGCAGGACGGTGAGGGTGTCCAGCATGGCGGTAAAGACGGGCAGGCACATCTCCACCGTGTCGATGGCGTCAAAGACGCACTCCTTGTCCTCCTGCATATCCTTGTTGTAGGCCAGGGGCAGGGCCTTCATCACCGTGAGCAGGGTGATGAGGGAGCCGTATACCCGGCCGGTCTTGCCCCGGACCAGCTCGGCCACGTCGGGGTTCTTCTTCTGGGGCATGATGGAGGAACCGGTGGAGTAGGCGTCGTCCAGCTCCACATACTTAAACTCCCAGGAGCACCACAGGATGATCTCCTCGGAGAACCGGGACAGGTGCATCATCATAATGGAGCAGGCGGAGAGAAACTCAATGGCGAAATCCCGGTCGGACACGGAGTCCATGGAGTTGTCGGTGGGCTTTTTGAAGCCCAGGGCGGCGGCGGTCTGGAACCGGTCCACCGGATAGGTGGAGGTGGCCAGGGCGCCCGCCCCCAGGGGGCACTCGTCCATCCGCGCCAGGCAGTCCTCCAGCCGGGTCACGTCCCGGCGGAGCATATTGGCGTAGGCCATCATGTAGTGGGCGAAGGTGGTGGGCTGGGCCCGCTGCATATGGGTGTAGCCCGGCATAACGGTCTCCAGGTTGGCCTCCGCCTTCTTGATGAGCACCTTCTCCAGCTCCAGCACCATGTGGATGATCTTGGGGATCTCCTTTTTGACATACAACCGGAAGTCCACCGCCACCTGGTCGTTGCGGGAACGGCCGGTGTGCAGCCGCTTGCCGGTGTCCCCGATGCGCTGGGTGAGCATGGTCTCAATGTTCATGTGGATGTCCTCGTTCTCCAGAGAGAACTCCACCTGCCCGGCGTCAATGT
This sequence comes from uncultured Flavonifractor sp., assembly GCA_944385625.1. Taxonomy (GTDB): domain Bacteria; phylum Bacillota; class Clostridia; order Oscillospirales; family Oscillospiraceae; genus Flavonifractor. Next base: position 928 of record CALWXZ010000116.1, read on the forward strand.
CCGCCAGGATGGCCTTCAGGCCCTCGATGATCTTTTCCGCCTCGTGCTCCTCAATGATGCCCTGCTTGCCCAGCATGGTGGCGTGGGCGATGGAGCCGGCGATATCCTCTTTATACATCCGGGCGTCGAAGGTGATGGAAGAGTTGAAGTCGTTGACCAGCGTGTCGGTCTCTTTCTGGAACCGTCCGGCCCATAATTTCATAGTAGATCGCTCCCTATCTGGATTGCGGGCGACCACAGGCCGCCCCTACAGTCGTGGTAGGAGCGGCCCGCGGCCGCCCGCAGAAAATTCAAACCTATTGATTCTTACTTCTTCAGCTTGCCCTGGTCGCGGAGGGCGAGAACGGTATCGGGCAGGCCCCACAGGTTGATGAAGCCGGTGGCGTCATTCTGGTTGTAGTCGCTCTCCTGGAAGGTGACGATATCCTCGGAGTAGAGGGTCTCGGGAGAGGTGACGCCGGAGGTGATGATGTTGCCCTTGTACAGCTTCAGCTTCACCTGGCCGGTAACGTGCTTCTGGGTCTCGGTGGCAAAGGCGGTCAGGGCCTCCCGCAGGGGGGTGAACCACTTGCCGTTGTACACCAGGTCGGCGAAGTCCACCGCCAGCTTGCGCTTCATGTGGGCGGTGTCCTTGTCGATGGTAATCATCTCCAGCACCTCGTGAGCCCGGTACAGGATGGCGCCGCCGGGAGTCTCGTACACGCCCCGGTCCTTCATGCCGGTCATCCGGTTCTCCACGATGTCCAAAAGGCCGATGCCGTTGTCCCCGCCCAGCTTGTTGAGCTTGCGGATGATGTCGGAAGCCTTCATCTTCTCGCCGTCCACCGCCACGGGCCAGCCCTTCTCAAAGTCGATGGTCACATAGGTGGGCACGTCGGGAGCCATGGCGGGGGACACCCCCATCTCCAGGAAGCCGGGCTTGTCGTACTGGGGCTCGGCGGCGGGGTCCTCCAGATCCAGGCCCTCGTGGGACAGGTGCCACAGGTTCTTGTCCTTGGAATAGCTGGTCTCACGGCTGATCTTCAGGGGCACGTTGTGGGCCTCGGCGTAGTCGATCTCCTCGTTGCGGCTCTTGATGTCCCACTCCCGCCAGGGGGCAATGATCTTCATCTCGGGGGCGAAGCGCTTGATGGCCAGCTCGAAGCGGATCTGGTCGTTGCCCTTGCCGGTGCAGCCGTGGGCGATGGCGTCGGCCCCCTCCTTCTTGGCGATGTCCACCAGGCCCTTGGCGATGACGGGCCGGGCGAAGGCGGTGCCCAGCAGGTAGTCCTCGTACTTGGCGCCCATCTGCATGGAGGGGATGATAACATCGTCCACCATCTCATCCACCAGGTCCATCACATACAGCTTGGAGGCGCCGGTCTTGATGGCCTTCTCCTCCAGGCCCTCCAGCTCGTCGTTCTGGCCCACGTCGCCGGCCACGGCGATGATCTCGGGGTTGCCGTAGTGCTCCTTCAGCCAGGGGATGATAATGGATGTATCCAGACCGCCGGAATAGGCGAGTACCACTTTCTTAATGTCAGCCATGGTAAAAACCTCCGTTTGTTTATGTTGGAGTTAGTGTACCACAGCAAGAGACGGATTGCAAGAGGCACATCGCATAAATATGCGAGTTTTTTGCCGTGAATTTGGGTTCTATTTTGGATGTTGTGCATAATATTCACCTAGTTGTGAATATTCCGCCTATCTCATGCAGAACAGCTGCCCGGAATAGGGGGGCAGACACACCGTCAGCACCCCGTGTTCCGGCCCGCTCCGCTCCCCCTGGGGGGTGCGCCCGCCGAAGGGCTGCCAGTCAGTGTGCAGGAGCAGCTCCACCCCCGCCGGGGCTGGCAGCTGATACTGCCGGGCCTGATGGCCGAAGTTGAAAAGGGCGGCCAGCCGCTCCCCGCCGCCCTGCCGCTGGATGGCGCAGATGCAGCTTCCCTCCCGTCCCCGGTCCAGCCAGGCGAAGCCCTCCGGCCGGTAGTCCCACCGGTATAGGGCCGGGTGGGACAGGTAGATGTGGTTGAGCTGGGCCATATAGTGGTAGAAGGCATCGTGGATGGGGAAGCGCCGCAGCAGCCAGTCCTGCTCCCGGCCTTCGTCCCACTCCCGGAAGTGGCCCAGCTCGTTGCCCATGAAGTTGAGCTTTTTGCCCGGATGGACCATCATGTAGAGGTAGAGGGCCCTGGCCTGGGGGAACTTGCCGTCGTAGTCCCCGTGCATCTTCTGCAAAATGGTTGCCTTGCCGTGGACCACCTCGTCGTGGGACAGGGGGAGCAGGTAGCGCTCCTGGGGAAAGTAGTGCATGGAGAAGGCCAGCTGGTGATACCGCCCGGCCCGCTGGTCCGGCGGGGTCTGGAAGTAGGACAGGGTGTCGTGCATCCACCCCATGTCCCACTTGTAGGTAAAGCCCAGGCCCCCCTGCTCCGCCGGCGCGGTGACGCGGGGGAAGTTTGTGGAGTCCTCCGCCGCCAGGATGCAGCCGGGGCACAGGGCCTTCAACCCCCGGTTCATCTCCCGCAGAAAACGCACTCCGTCCCCGTTGATCCCCCGGGCCTCGTCCCCTTGCCAGTAGAGGATGCGGCTGATGGCGTCCATCCGCAGGCCGTCGAAGTGGAACACCTCCAGCCAGTACCGGGCGCAGGACTGGAGGAAGGAGCGCACCTCCCCCCGGGCGTGCAGGAAGTTGTGGCTCCCCCACTCGCTGAGCTTTACATCCTGATGGGGATACTCATAGAGGGCGGTGCCGTCGTACCGGGCCAGGCCGTAGTCGTCCACGGCGAAGTGGGCGGGCACAAAGTCCAGAATGGCCCCCACACCCGCCTGGTGGAGCCGGTCGATGAGCATCATCAGCTCCCTTGCCGTGCCGTACCGGCTGGTGGGGGCGTAGAAGCCGGTGATCTGATATCCCCAGCTCTCGTCGCAGGGGTGCTCGCTGAGGGGAAGAAACTCCACATAGTTGTAGCCGCACTCCTTCACATAGTCAATGAGGGGCTGGGCCAGCTCGTCGTAGCGGTACCAACCCCCGTCGGGCTTCCGCCGCCAGGAGCCCAGGTGGAGCTCGTAGATGTTCAGGGGCTCCTCCCGCCGGTCGTTCCGTTCCGCCATCCAGCCCCCGTCCTGGAAGGTGTACTCCCCCAGCTCCCGCACCACCGAGCACTTGCCCGGCCGCAGCTCCATGCCGAAGCCGTAGGGGTCGCAGTGGTCGGTATGGCCTCCCTCCCGGCTATAGATGCGGAACTGGTAGCAGTCCCCCGGTCTGACCCCCTCCACCCATATCTCATAGAAATTCCCGTCGTAAACCCGCTCCATGGGCAGCTCCCGGCCCCCGTGGAGCAGACTCACCCCAGACGCGGAGGGGGCAAAGGTGCGAAATACCGCCCCCTCCCCCGCCAAGTGGGCCCCCAGCCAGGTGTAGGCGTCAAAGCACTGTCCGGTATAAAATGCGTGGTAGTCCATGGTTCTGCTCCTTTTCCGCCCGTTTCTCCGACGGCTATTACTTAACGCTGTCATTCTATCATTCTTTGGCGACTTTATCCAGAGGTCCGGGCAAAGATTTTATTTTACACCGGACCCAAAAGGCAGTATAATATAAAGTTGCCATATACTGAGCTTAATAGATAAGGGGAACCATATGAAAAAATTGTTTGCGCCCCTGTGCGCCCTGGTCCTGCTGCTCTCCGCCTGCGGCCGTCCCGCCGCCTCCCAGCCGGAGGAGGACGCCCTCCACATTCTCGCCACCACCTACCCGGTCTACCTCTTCACCACCGCCGTCACCGAGGGGGCCGACGGGGTGGAGGTGAGCCTGCTGGTGAACCAGCAGACCTCCTGCCTCCACGACTACACCCTCACCGTGGCCGATATGAAGGCCATCGAGGGGGCCGACGTGATTGTCATGAACGGCGCCGGGCTGGAGGACTTTATGGACGACGCCCTGGCCGGCTCGGACGCCGCCGTCATCGACTGCGCGGAGGGGGTGGACCTGCTGCCCGCCCAGGGCCACGAGGGCCACGACCACGATACCGAGTACGACCCCCACATCTGGATGGACGCCACCTACGTCAGTCTTATGCTGGGCCAGATTGCTCAGTCTCTGGCCGAACTGGACAGCGCCAACGCCGAGCGCTACACGCAAAATGAGAGCGCCGCCCAGACCGCCCTGACCACGGCGGACATGAGCTGGCGGGAGGAGCTGGCCCCCTACAAGGGCCGCTCCATCGTCACCTTCCACGATGGGTTTCAGTACTTTGCCGGCGCGCTGGGCCTGAATATCTTCAAGGCCATCGAGGAGGAGGAGGGCTCCACCGCCTCCGCCCAGGAGCTGGCCGAGATCGTGGACGCCATCAAGATCAGCCAGAAATACGACCTGGGGACCATCCCCATCTTTACCGAGGTCAACGGCTCCACCGCCTCCGCCGACACCATTGCCCGGGAGGTGGGCTGTCAGGTCTATCAGCTGGACCTCATCATGAGCGGCGACGGCACCGGCATCCAGCCCTACCTGGATGCCATGGGGCAGAATGTGGACACATTGGTGGAGGCGTTGGGATGAGCGTACACAAACACGGGCTTTCCGGTCCTGGCTGCGCCGGCTCCTGCTGTCTGAAGGTAGCCGACCTGGGGGTCAACTTCGGCAATGAAGAGGTGCTCCACGACGTGTCCTTCCACCTCCACTGCGGGGAGATCGTGGCCCTCATCGGCCCCAACGGGGCGGGCAAAAGCTCCCTGTTCCGCACCATCCTGGGGCAGATCCCCCACAGCGGCACCATCGAATTTCAGCGGGCGGGGGGCGACAGGACTCGCCCCCTCATCGGCTATGTGCCCCAGTCCCCCAGCTTTGACCGGGGGGACCCGGTGAGCGTATTCGACTTCTTCTCCGCCGCCATCTCCAGCTGGCCGGTGTTCCTCCCCGCCCCCAAGAAGCTGCGGGCGCGGGTGGCCCAATGTCTGGCCCGGGTCCACGGCGAGGGCCTGCTGGACCGGCGGATGGGCGCCCTGTCCGGCGGCGAGCTTCAGCGGGTGCTGCTGGCCCTGGCGCTGGAGCCTCTGCCCCACATTCTCATTCTGGACGAGCCCCTCTCCGGTGTGGACATCGACGGGGAGAAGCAGCTGCTGGACATGCTGGACGAGATCCGCACCCGGTTCGACCTGTCCATCCTCCTGTCCACCCACGATTTTGCCACCCTGGACCAGTATGCCGACAAGGTGATCCTGCTGAAAAGCCAGGTGCTCAAGGTGGGCCCGCCGGACGAGGTGCTCTCCTCCCCCGAATTTCAGGCGGTCTTTCATCTGGCCCTGGGGAAAGGAGGCGGCCGCTGATGGAACTGTGGTATTCCCTGGTGGAGCTGCTCCCCTTTGAGTGGGCCGCCCCCGGCACCATGTATTTCATGAAAAACGCCCTGCTGGCGGTGCTGGTCATCTCCCCCCTGTTCGGCATCCTGTCCACCATGGTGGTCACCAACCGGATGAGCTTTTTCTCCGACGCGCTGGGCCACTCCGCCTTTACCGGCATTGCCGTGGGCACCCTGTGCGGCATGGCCGACCCCATGTGGGCCGCCATTGTGCTGGCTGCCGCTTTCGCCCTGCTTTTCACCTACGTCCAGCGCAAGTCCAACATGGCCAGCGACACGGTGATCGGGGTGTTCTCCTCCACCGCCGTGGCTCTGGGCATCTTTATCGCCACCTTTGACAGCGGCAGCTTCACCAAGTTCAACAGCCTGCTCATCGGCGATATCCTCAGCGTGGAGCCGGGGAAGATCGGCCTGCTGGCGGCCATCCTGCTGGTGGTGGTGGTGCTGTGGCTGTGCTCCTTCAACGGGCTGATGCTCTCCTCCATCCACCCCGCCCTGGCCGACAGCCGGGGCGTCAAGGTGTTCTGGCAGGAGGCGGTGTTCTCCATGGCCATCGCCGTGGTGGTCACCGTGTCCATGACCTGGGTGGGCCTG
>CALWXZ010000117.1 GCA_944385625.1 uncultured Flavonifractor sp.
CCGCCCAGCTCACCCCGGTCCCGGGCGCCGATGAGGGCCTGGAGATTGGTCCCGCCGCCGGAGACCAGTACAGCGATACGCGTCATACCAGCTCCACCCCGGCGTCGCCGCTCACCACCGAGCCGATGACATAGGCCTGCTCGCCGGCCTTGCCCAGCAGCTCCATGGCCTGGTCGGCCTGACCGGCGGGGACGGCCAGGATCATGCCGATGCCCATATTGAAGGTATTGTACATATCCCGGGTGGGGATGCCGCCTTTCTGCTCGATGAGGTCGAAAATGGGCAGGCGGGGGAAGGTATCCAGCTTGATCTGGGCGGTGAGGCCCTGGGTCATCATCCGGGGCACGTTCTCATAGAAGCCGCCGCCGGTGATGTGGCTGATGGCGTGGATGTCCACACCGCCCTTCAGCAGGGCCTTGACCGCCTTGACGTAGATCCGGGTGGGGGTGAGCAGGGTCTCGCCCAGGCTCTTGCCGCCCAGCTGGGCCACCGGGGCGTTCAGGTCGGCGTGCTCCACGTCAAAGACCTTGCGCACCAGGGAGAAACCGTTGGAGTGGACGCCGGTGGAGGCCAGGCCGATGAGGGTGTCGCCCACGCTCAGGTTCTTGCCGTCGATGATCTTCTCCTCGTCCACAATGCCCACGGAGAAGCCGGCCACGTCGTAGTCCTCGTCGGGCATGAGGCCGGGGTGCTCGGCGGTCTCGCCGCCCACCAGGGCGCACTCGGACTGGCGGCAGCCCTCGGTGATGCCGGTGACAATGTCGGCGATGCGGGCGGGATCGTTCTTGCCGCAGGCGATGTAGTCCAGGAAGAAGAGGGGGGAGGCGCCGCCGCAGATGATGTCGTTGACGCACATGGCCACGCAGTCGATGCCGATGGTGTCGTGCTTGTTCATCAGCTGGGCCAGGCGCAGTTTGGTGCCCACGCCGTCGGTGCCGGAGACCAGCACCGGCTTCTTCATGCCCGCCATATCGGGGGCAAACAGGCCGCCGAAGCCGCCCAGAGTGCCCATGACGCCGGGGATATAGGTGGACTCCACCATGGGCTTGATGCGCTCCACGGCCTCGTAGCCGGCAGTCACGTCCACGCCGGCGGCGGCGTAGGATTCAGAGTGGGAATTTTTCATACGGAGAACCCTCCTTGATTATTGGGCTTGACCGATTTTCTGCTCAAAGCGGAATTTCTCCCGGGCGGCCGGCACGGGGACCGGATAGGTGCCGGTAAAGCAGCCGTCGCAGAAGGTGCAGCTGCAGCCGTTGGCCAGCTTGTGGGCGCTCTCCACACTGAGGTAGCCCAGAGAGTCGGCGCCGATGATCTGGGCGATCTCCTCCACTGTGTGGTTGCAGGCGATGAGGTGGTCCCGGGAGTCGATGTCGGTGCCGAAGTAGCAGGGGTGGAGGAAGGGGGGCGCGGAGACCCGCATATGGACCTCGGTGGCCCCGGCCTCCCGCAGCAGCCCTACAATGCGGGCGGAGGTGGTGCCTCGGACGATGGAGTCGTCGATGATGACCACCCGCTTGCCCCGCACCACCGAGGAGATGGGGTTGAGCTTGATACGCACCTTGTCCTCCCGGTTCTTCTGACCGGGAGCGATGAAGGTGCGGGCGATATACTTGTTCTTGATGAAGCCGGTGCCGTAGGGGATACCGGACTGGCGGGCGTAGCCGATGGCGGCGTCGATGCCGGAGTCGGGCACACCCACCACGATGTCGGCCTGGACGGGGTGCTCCAGAGCCAGGAAGGCTCCGGCCCGCACCCGGGCCTCGTGAACGCCGGCCCCGTCGATCACCGAGTCGGGCCGGGCAAAATAGATAAACTCAAACACGCACAGGCTGCTCTTGGTCTTGCCGCAGTGGTCTCTGATGCTCCGCAGACCGGACTGGTCGGCGATGACGATCTCGCCGGGCTCCACGTCCCGGAGGAAGTGGGCGCCGATGGCGTCCAGGGCGCAACTCTCCGAGGCAAAGACATAGCCGCCGTCCAGCGTACCGATGCACAGAGGCCGGAAGCCGTTGGGGTCCCGGGCGGCGATCAGCTTGCGGGGGGAGAGGAGCACCAGGGAGTAGGCCCCCTTGATAACATCCATGGCGGCGGACACGGCCTCCTCGATGGAGGGGGCCTTCAGGCGGGCGCCGGTGATGGTGTAGGCGATGACCTCGGTGTCGCTGGTGGTGTGGAAAATGGCGCCGGACAGTTCCAGCTTCTCCCGCAGCTCGGCGGCGTTGGTCAGGTTGCCGTTGTGGGCCAGGGCCATGGAGCCCTTCACATGGTTGATGACCATGGGCTGGGCGTTGATGCGGCTTTTCCGGCCGGTAGTGGCGTAGCGCACATGGCCCACAGCCATATTGCCGGGGCCCAGGTGCTCCAGAATTTCAGGTGTAAATACCTCGTTGACCAGTCCCACGTCCTTGTGGCTGGTGATGACGCCATCGTCGTTGATGGCGATTCCGGCGCTCTCCTGGCCCCGGTGTTGGAGGGCGTAGAGCGCATTGTAGGTAACGGCGGCGGCGTGGGTCATACCGGCCACGCATACGCCGAAAACACCGCATTCTTCGTGGATATTAGACATAATCTTCTTCCTTTGTTATGGGCTTGGACGTGGAAACCGGGCAGAGCGGTTATTCCTTGCCGGTCCAGCAGTAGGTGCAGATCTTGTCGCGGTCAATGCCGATGGCCTCCAGCAGGCCCTCCAGGGATTGATAGCCCAGAGAGTCGAAGCCCAGCTTCTCACAGATGGCCTTGAGCATACACTGGCCTCTCTCGGTGGAGGAGTCGGCATACTCCTCCAGGTGCTGCTGTCCCTCGTCGCCCTCCAGCTCCTGGACGGTGCGGCGGGCCAGCAGCTCCATGTCGGAGTTGCTGCGGGAGAAGTTCAGGTACTTGCAGCCGTACATAATGGGGGGACAGGCCGAGCGCATATGGACCTCCTCGGCCCCCGACTCGTAGAGGAATTCCACCGTCTCCCGCAGCTGGGTGCCCCGGACGATGGAGTCGTCTACGAAGAGCAGCTTCTTGCCCTCGATAAGCTCAGGCACGGGGATCTGCTTCATTTTGGCCACCTGGTTGCGGGCCTCCTGGTTGGCGGGCATAAAGGAGCGGGGCCAGGTGGGGGTATACTTGACGAAGGGGCGGGCGAAGAATTTGCCGCTGCGGTTGGCAAAGCCGATGGCGTGGGGCAGGCCGGAGTCGGGGACGCCGGCCACATAGTCCACCTTGGGCAGCTGGCCCTTCTGGATCTCGTCCCGGGCCATGATCTCGCCGTTGCGGTAGCGCATGACCTCCACGTTGACCCCCTCATAATTGGAGTTGGGGTAGCCGTAGTAGGTCCACAAAAAGGCACAGATCTTCATCTTGTCGCCGGCGGGAGCCAAAGTCTCCCAGCCGCCGGCGGTTACCTTCACCACCTCGTTGGGGCCCAGCTCGTAGGCGTCGGCATAACCCAGCTTGTGGTAGGCGAAGGACTCAAAGGAGACGCAGCAGCCCTCCTCGTTCTGCCCGATGAGCACCGGCAACCGGCCCAGCTTGTCCCGGGCGGCGATGATACACTCCGGGGTCAGGATGAGCATGGTACAGGAGCCATCGATTTCATCCTGGGCGTGGCGGATGCCGGAGATCAGGTCATCGCATTGGTTGATAAGGGCGGCGGTCAACTCGGTGGAGTTGACTTTGCCGGAGCTCATGGCCATGAACTGGTGGCCGTGATCGGAGAAGTACCGCTCCACCAGAGCGTCGGAGTTGTTGATGATACCTACGGTGATGATGGCGTACAGGCCCAGGTGGGAGCGCACCAGCAGGGGCTGGGGATCGGTGTCGCTGATGCAGCCGATGGCGGCGCAGCCCTTGAAGCCGGCCAGATCCTTGTCGAATTTGGTGCGGAAGGGGGTGTTCTCGATGTTGTGGATCTGGCGCTGGAAGCCCATCTCAGGATCATACACCGCCATGCCGCCCCGCTTGGTGCCCAGGTGGGAGTGGTAGTCGGTGCCGAAGAATACGTCCATGACGCAGTCCCGCCTGGAGATGGAGCCGAAGAAACCGCCCATAGTTTATTTGTCCCCCATCAGGCGGCGCATGACCTCTTCATAGGCCTCCTCGGCGCCGCCCAGATCCCGGCGGAAGCGGTCCTTGTCCAGCTTCTCATGGGTCTTCTCGTCCCACAGACGGCAGGTATCGGGGGAGATCTCGTCGGCCAGCACAATGGTGCCGTCGGCGGTCTTGCCGAACTCCAGCTTGAAGTCCACCAGATCAATGCCGATCTCCTTCATGAAGCCCTTGAGCAGGTCGTTGACGGCGAAGGCATACTTCTTGATGAGCTCAATCTCCTCGGCGGTGGCCAGCTTCAGGGCCAGGGCGTGGTAGCTGTTGAGCAGGGGATCGCCCAGATCGTCGTTCTTGTAGGAGAACTCGATGGTGGGCGCGTCGAACACAATGCCCTCCTCCACGCCGTAGCGCTTGGCGAAGGAGCCGGCGGAGATATTGCGGATGATGACCTCCAGAGGAACGATGGATACCTTCTTGACGGCGGTCTCCCGGTCGCTGAGCTCCTCCACATAGTGGGTGGGCACACCCTTCTCCTCCAGGCGGCGCATCAGGTTGTTGGTCATGCGGTTGTTGATGGCGCCCTTGCCGGTGATGGTGCCCTTCTTCAGTCCGTTGAAGGCGGTGGCGTCGTCCTTATAGGACACAATAACCACCTGGGGATCGTTGCTGGCGTAGACCTTCTTGGCCTTGCCTTCGTAGAGCTGCTCTTTCTTCTCGTAAGCCATGACGTGACGCTCCTTTATCTTCAATAATTTGTTTTTACAGCTTTTCGGCGATGTGGCAGTCCTTCTCGGCCACCTCTTCCGCCATGCGGGCCTTGAACTGCACCAGCTTATCCGTCAGGGTGGGATCGGACAGAGCCAGCATCTGGGCGGCCAGGATGGCGGCGTTGTCGGCGCCGTCCACCGCCACGCAGGCCACGGGAATGCCCTTGGGCATCTGGACCATGGACAGCAGGGAGTCCAGTCCGCCCATCATGGACGTTTTGATGGGCACCCCGATGACGGGCAAGGTGGTGTAGGCGGCCAGTACGCCGGCCAGATGGGCGGCCTTGCCCGCGGCGGCGATGATGACCCCAAACCCATTTTCCACGGCGTGAGAAGCCAGCTCCTCAGCGGCCACAGGGGTGCGGTGGGCGGAGATAATGCGGACCTCGGCGGGGATGCCGAAGGCCTGCAGACGCTGGATGCAGGGACGCATGGTGTCCAGATCGGAGTCGGAACCCATGACAACAGCAACCTTTTTGCTCATATGACCCTCCTGTATACCAAAAAATTTTTCAGGGATGGAAAAAATAAATCAGGGCACCCGGTATACGGACGCCCTGATTTGTTTAAACCCGGAAACCAGGCAGGTTGATACCGCGGATGGACTGTGCGGTGCTGAAAGGCCAATGCAGTGCTGACATCCCGGTACCTCCCCGTTTGTATGGTCTATGTAAAATAATATCGGATTTTTTCCCGCTTGGCAAGGGTAGCTTTTGAATTTTGTCTTGTTATACAACTTTAACGGGAAAAGGGAGGAGGGCCTTGTGGAAGAACGTAAGGGGAGCGTCCCTGACTGGCGTACAGCAAAGGGAAAACTCAGCTGCGGCTGCTGACCGCCTGAAAGACCGCCACCGAGCGGGGGCCCATCTCCAAAGCATTGCCGCTGAACAGAGGACCGGCGGCAAAGGGATCGGGGCAGGCGGTGTGGAGCACCAGGCTCCACCGCAGACCGGAGGGTAGTTCGGGCAGATTTTGCCAGTGGGCCTCCCAGTGGGAATTGACCGCCAGCAGGATCAGATCGTCCGCGGTGTCGTCCTGGTTTCGGCCGGTAAAGAGCACCCCGATTTGACGGGTCTGCTCGTCGATCTTGGCGTTCCAGGCCGCGCCGTTGTGGAGGGAGACCGAGGGCCAGCCGCACCGGGCGGGGGCGGTCTCCCCCCGGACGATGGGGTGGGCCTTGCGGAAGGCGATCATCCGGGAGACAAAGTGGAACAGATCCTGGTGGTTCTCCAGCCGGGACCAGTCCAACCAGGAGATCTCGTTGTCCTGGCAGTAGGCGTTGTTGTTGCCGAACTGGGTGTTGGCAAATTCGTCTCCCCCCAGGAACATGGGCGTACCCCTGCTGCACAGCAGCACCGCGAAGGCGTTCTTCATCAGCCGGCTGCGGAGGGCCAGCACGGTTTGATCCTCCGTGTCCCCCTCCACGCCGCAGTTCCAGCTGTTGTTGTCGTTGGCCCCGTCGGTATTGCCCCAGCCGTTGGCCTCGTTGTGCTTTCTGTCGTAGGAGTACAGGTCGTACAGGGTGAAGCCGTCATGGCAGGTGAGGAAATTCACCGACGCGTTCTGACGCTGGGAGGGGGGGTACAGGTCCGCCGAGCCGCAGATCCGCTGGACCGCCGCCCAGGCCAGGCCGCCGTCCCCCTTCAGGAAGCAGCGCAGGTCATCCCGGTATTTTCCGTTCCACTCGGCCCACCGGTTCCAGGAGGGGAAGGAGCCCACCTGATACAGTCCGCCGGCGTCCCAGGCTTCGGCGATCAGCTTGACCCGGCCCAGAATGGGGTCGAAGGCCAGGCTCTCCAGCAACGGCGGCTCGGACAGGGGGGCGCCGTCGGTATCCCGTCCCAGGATGGAGGCCAGATCGAACCGGAAGCCGTCCACCCGGTACTCCACCACCCAATACCGCAGGCAGTCCAGGATGAACTGCCGTACCACCGGATGGTTGCAGTTGAGGGTGTTGCCCACCCCGGAGAAGTTATAATACTTGCCGTCGGGGGTGAGCATATAGTAGATGTT
>CALWXZ010000118.1 GCA_944385625.1 uncultured Flavonifractor sp.
CGCCGCCGGTGCCGGTGACGATGCCCGCCTGGCTGGCCTTGCGGACGGCCAGACTGTCGCTGTCGGAGAAGGTGCCCTCTGGGGCGGCGGGCAGCTCCTTATCCTGGATCACCTCCACCGTCTGCACCACCAGCTGGGCAAACTGCTCCCGGGTGATGGCGTCCTGGAAGCTGGGATCGCCGGCAAACTGGGGCACCAGGCCGGCCTCCATGGCAGCGGCCACCTCGTCCCTGGCCCAGTCGCTGACGCCGGAGGAACTGTCCCCCTCAAAGGAGACCTCCACATCGGTCAGGTCCTGGTGATGGATCTCCCAGGCGTAGGAGGGAAGGGTCAGCATGGCGGCCAGAAGGGCCCCGCAGGCCAGCCGTTTCAGAAACATTTTTTTCATGTTAGTGACTCCTTTTCTCAGTATGGAGCGGCCTGGCAGATGCTGTGATCCACCTGGTCGGCGGACAGCACGCTGTCGTTGCTGCCGTCAGGGTAGTAGGTGATGGTGCTCAGGTCCCGCACCGGCCGGTAAAAGCCCACCACGCTGCTCAGCCACTGGGTGCCGGGCTGGCCGTCGCAGACCATCTGGAACTCGGAGGGGATGTCCTGGGGAAACCAGTACTGCTCATAGGGGATGGTATCGTAGAAGGAGAACAGGTCGGCATCGTCCCGGAAGGTGACGATGCAGGCGTCCACCGACTGCTCCAGCAGCTCGGAGTAGCCGCTGGCGTCCCATATACCGCCGAACATCATCTCGTGGACGATGCCCTGCATGGCTACGCTGTAGGACTTGCTGGCGCCGGGGCCCACCTCATAGGGGATGAAGAACACGCCGGCCTTGCCCGGGGCACCCTCCTGATTCATGGCCACCAGGGCCACCACCCCCGCGTCGGTGACGCTGCCGGGGTTGGTGACTGTGACGGTGATGCCGCCCAGGTCGGCCATGCCCACGGAGCAGCCGGTGATCTTGGCGGTGGAGGCGAACAGGCTGGGGGCGTCCATATTGTAGTCGGGCAGCTCGGGAACGTGATAGGCGGGTACATAGGGCTGCTCCACCGGCGGCAGAGGGTCGCCGGAACTGCCGCTGCCGCCGGAGGTCCAGTTGACCCGGTCGGACAGGCGGATGCCGTCCTGGTCGTAGAGGGGGAGATTGATGACCGTATTGATGTCGTCGGTCAGCGTCCAGTCGGTGAGATAGTTGCCCTGGGTGTCGATGTAGGCGTACTCAATGCCGTACCACCGCTGGGGGTTGATGGTATCGTAGTTGAAGGTGTCGGTGGGGTAGGGGTAGTCCACGCCATTGTAAAACCCATAGTGGGGCAGCTCCGGGGAGCGCAGCACCACGGCCCTGCCGTTTTCAAACCGGCCCGCCGTGAAGGGCAGGGAGCCGTACCGGAAGGTACACCATTCGTCGGTGCAGGGGATCACCTCGTTGCCGGCGGTGTCGATGTAGCCCACGTTGTAGCCGCTGTTGTGCATCTCTCCCTCCGACTTCACCGCCGCCAGACCGCCGGAGAAGGAGAAGGCCATATAGTAGCGCCCCTGATTCAGGTCGTGGAGATTGCCGCTTTTGTCCACATAGTTGTCCCAGGTGGCGTAGTCCTCGGTGGGGGAAACGGTGTCCTGGATGAGCAGCAGCCCGTCGTGGAACTCGGAGCAGAAGTTCCAGTTGTCGGCGGAGTGCTCATAGATGCCCCGGTTGTTCAGGGAGTTCTTGTACTGGGTCCAGAAGTCCAGGGTCTCCTGGTTGGGGGTGATGGTAAAGCCGTCAGACCCCATGGTATAGGCCTGGGCCGGGATTGTCAGGGTGGTGACGGTCAGGACGATGGCAGCCAGGGTGCTGCCCAGAGTTCGTTTCATCCCTTTCGCTTCCTTTCACTTCAAATTACTGGGTGCTATTTTTGGGGGAAGGGCTCAGCCCGCGGAGGCCTGAGTGAAGGTTACGTTGTAGAAGAAACCTTGGTATTCGACAGCATTCAAAAGATGCTCATTTTTATTGATCGTGATATACAGGTAATCACAGCCCCGGATGTTGGTGTGGACGGACACCGGCTCGTCCCCGGACTTGAGCTCATAGCTGTCGATGAGATTCTTGGTGCCATACTGATCCACCGCATAGATGGACAATTCGGCGGTACGATTGTCGGTCAGGTCGGATTGACGGGCCACAAATTCGCCGTTGAGTTCGGTGTACATCCCGTCCAGCTTCACGGTGCGGCCTGACATATACAGATTAAAAGGAGTCTGAGTCTCATTCAGCAGGGTAAACTGGGCGTCTTTCCCGGTATAAGCCAGGGCGCTGCTGCTGTCATAGGGCGTCAGTTCGTCAGCCCGGACCACCTTGCCTGCGCCGGGCTTGAGGCCGATGTACACGCTCTCCGTGTTGGGGTCCCACTCCACCGGCT
The DNA here is from genome assembly GCA_944385625.1 of uncultured Flavonifractor sp. Lineage (GTDB taxonomy): Bacteria > Bacillota > Clostridia > Oscillospirales > Oscillospiraceae > Flavonifractor. The sequence continues at coordinate 2,394 of CALWXZ010000118.1, forward strand.
TGTCGGTGAGCATTCCGGTGAGGGCACGGACGGGCAGGTAGGTGGTGCCGGCGTAGATCAGGGGCTCCACCTCGTTGCCGTTGACGTCGGTGGGCACCTGCAGCTTGCCGTCCACATAGAGGGAGATGCCGCCCATGGAGACGTTGATCTGCTTGAATGCGGACATGGCGTAGGCCGGCAGGCCGCTGCCGGCGATCACAGCGGCGGCCAGCAGGCCGGCGCCAAAACCCTTGATGGTGTTGTGGTTGAACTTTTTCATGTCTGTTTCCTCCTGTTTTTCATGATCTTGGTTGGTTCGCCACTCTCCATTTTAGTAATAATATTACTGCTGTCAATAGGTTTGGTAATAATAGTTCCAATTCATGCAACGGTCAAATTTATCCGTTATCATGAAATTGAGGTGAGTTCCTTGACCTTTGGAGAACGGCTGCGACAGCTGCGGGAGGAGCGGAACCTGACACAAAAAGCCATTGCCGGGATCATCGGCATATCTCCGCGGATGGTCAGCTTCTATGAGAGCGGGGCCCACTTCCCACGGGAGGAGGGGACGCTGCTCAGGCTGGCACAGTTTTTCGGGGTCTCCACCGACTACCTGCTGGGATATTCCGACGTGCGCTGCGGGGAACAGCTGCGTAAACTGAATCAGGCTTTTCAAGGGCTGCCCGAGGCGGAACGCGAAAGTCTGATGGATTATTTGGACTTTCTGTCCGCGAAACAGAAACGTCCGAAGCCTTGACCGCCCTTCGCCGTTCCGCCCCGGCAGCGGTGTGAGTTGGTCCGCTCACGGAGAGTAAGACCTGCCGAGTTGTCGGCAGGTTTTACTTTTCTGAAAAAAATTTAAAATTTCGTTGCAAGGAATTTCTCCCTTTGCTAAGATGGGTGGCGAGGGAGGAGAGTTTATGAAACTGATCGAGCAGGTGCGGCTGGCCCAACAGGGGGACCCGGAGGCCCAGACCGCCCTTTACGAGGCCATGTACAAGCGGGTCTACTACCTGGCCTTTCGCATGACCCGCAGCGCCCAGGACGCGGAGGACGCCGTGCAGGAGGCCTTTCTGTCTGCCTTCCGGGCACTGCCCAATCTGGCCGACCCCAACGCCTTCGAGGGGTGGCTGTTTCAGATTACCGCCAACAAGTGCCGCAATGTGCTGGGCAAGTCGGGGCGCTACACCCAACTGCCGGAGGACGAGGACGGCAACACCATATTGGATGAGCTGCCCGAGGAGAACGAGGGCCTGATCCCCGCCTCCGCCCTGGAAAACCGGGACCAGCGGGAGATCATCCTCTCCATCATCCAGGCCCTGCCCCAGCAGCAGCGGGAGTGTGTGCTGCTGTTTTACTATTCCGAGCTGACCGTGGCTCAGATCGCCCAGGCCCTGGACTGCTCCGAGGGCACGGTGAAGAGCAGGCTGAACTACGCCCGCAAAAAGCTGAGGGAGGGCATCCTGGCCACCGAGGAGCGGGACGGCATCCGCCTGCACACCCTGGCGCCGCTGGGGCTGCTCTTCCTCCGGGATTTTCAGGACCTGACCGCCGGGCTGGCCGCCACGGCCCTGGGCGGTACGGCGGCGGGAGCCGCAGCAGCCGGTTCAGGTACGACTGCGGCGGGTTCGGGCGCCGCCGCGGGGACGGCGGCCAAGACGGGGCTGTTCGCCACCGTAAAGGCCAAGGTGATCGCGGGGGTGACGGCAGCCGCCATTGTGGCCGGCGGCGGGGCGGTGGTCCTCAGCCAGCCCAAGGCCCTGGCCTTTACCGACCCGGCCATGGAGGCCAACCTGCGGGTGCTGCTGGACAAGCCGGAGGGGGCCATCTATCCGGCGGATGTGGAGAGGCTCTATTCCCTCTATATCTTCGACGACGGCATGGCCACCGATGGGGGGGATTTGAGCCAGCCGGTGGACCAGGCCGAGGAGGGCACGGCGACGGTGAGCAGCCTGGCAGACCTGGGGCAGCTGCCGGAGCTGACCAGCCTCTACTATATGGCCGACGACCCGGCCCTGCTGGACACCCTGGGCCAGCTGCCCCAGCTGCGGGAGCTGATCGTCATGGGAGAAAATGTGAATGTGCCGGACTTCTCCTTTGTGTCCGGTATGCCAAAGCTGCTGCATATTTCAGCCCGTGTGGCCGCAGGCGCGGATCTGAGCGGGCTGGAGGACTGTGTAACCCTACAGCGGCTTTTGCTGTGGTCGGAGGGGAGCCTCGCCCTCAACGCCGGAAAGCTGACCGGACTGCTGGAGCTGGATCTCACCGGGAATGTGAACGGAATGCAGCCGGAGTCGGCCTGCGTGCTGGAGCTGGACCAGCCCCTGCCCCAGCTGCTGTCCCTGACCCTTCACGGCGGGGAGCTGCCGTCCCTGGACTTTCTGACCAATACGCCGGCGCTCCAGGGCCTGGATCTGTACGGCAACAACCTGGGCCAGCTGGATCTGGGTCCCATCGGCAGCCTGGAGCAGCTGCGGGCCGTCAGCCTGATGATCTCCTATGACCAGAGCCTGGATCTGGCCCCCCTGGCCAACTGCCCGGCGCTGGAGGTCTACCTGGCCCCCAATGGCGCGGTGCTCAACCCGCCACCCCAGGCTGTCACCGATACGGACGACAGCTTGCCCCTCTATAATGGGGTGATGTGGAATATCCAGGATGAGATCTACGCGCAACAGATGGAATAAACAACGGAATAAACAGGAAAGGGCGCGCTGCAAATTTACAGCGCGCCCTTTTGGCACAGAACAAGATTTGATTATGCCTCGTCGCCCAGCTGGGAAATGACATTGCGGAAAATCATGCGCAGAAAGACCAGGCACAGGGCCAGGGAGGCCACCTCCGCAATGGGAAAGGCCCACCACACCGCGGTTACGCTGCCGGTCAGGGAGAGCAGGTAGGCCGCGGGCAGCAGCACCACCAGCTGCCGGACGATGGACATAATCATGCTCAGCACCCCGTTGCCCAGGGCCTGGAAGGTGGAGGAGCAGATGATGTTGAAACCGGCAAAGGTGAAGCACAGGCTGATGATACGCAGGGCCGGAACGCCGATGTCCAGCATATCCTGGGAGGCCTCGAAGAGGCCCAGAATGGGGGCGGCCAGGAACTGAATGATAACCAGGCCCGCCAGCATGATGCCCACCGCCAAAATGGCGCTGAAGCGCACGGTGTCGGTCAGACGCTTGCGCTTCCGGGCGCCGAAGTTGTAGGAGACAATGGGCACCATGCCGTTGTTCAGCCCGAATACCGGCATGAACACGAAGCTCTGGAGCTTGAAGTACACGTTGAACACCGCCACGGCGGTGGAGGTGGAGATGGCGCCCAGGATGAGGTTCATGCCGAAGGTCATCACGGAGCTGATGGAGTTGAGTACAATGGTGGGGATGCCCACGCTGTAGATCCGGCCGATGATGTGGGCCCGGGGGCGGAAGCCCTTCACCCGGGGCTGGATCTCGTGGTTGTGGGTGATGTTGAAGATCAGGGCCAGGATGGCGGCCACGATCTGACCCAGCACGGTGGCGGCGGCGGCCCCGGCCACCCCCATCTCCGGGAAGGGTCCCACGCCGAAGATGAGAACGGGGTCCATGATGATGTTGATGACCGCGCCCACGCCCTGGGTAATCATGGTGTAGAAGGTGCGGCCGGTGGATTGGAGCAGCCGCTCAAACATGATCTCCATAAAAAGCCCCACCGACAGACCGGCACAGATCCGCAGATAGGCCACGCCCTGATTGACAATATCCGGGTCGCTGTTCTGGGCCAGAAAGAAGGGTTCGGCAAAGATCACGCCGGCGATGGAAAAGACCAGCATACTGAGCAGGGCCAGAAAAACGCCGTTTTCCGCCGTCCGGTTGGCGGTCTCAAAGTCCTTTGCCCCCAGGCTGCGGGAGAGCAGGGCGTTGACGCCCACGCCGGTGCCCACGCTGACGGCGATCATCAGGTTCTGATAGGGAAAGGCCATGCCCACGGCGGCCAATGCGTTTTCGCTGACCTTTGCCACAAAGTAGCTGTCCACCACGTTGTACAGGGCCTGTACCAGCATGGAGATCATCATGGGCAGCGACATGGAGAGGACCAGCCGTTTGATGGGCATAACGCCCATTTTGTTTTCTTGCAGCTCCGACATAAAAACCTCCTAACCGCAAGAGAGCCGCAGCGACCTGCTGCGGCAAACTCAGACCTATTTCGCTGTTATTCTAATAGAAACCTTTTGGTAAGTCAATACATTTTCCACCCCTGGAGGACATTTTTCTTCCGCACCATTTTTGCGCGGCTGCAATAGGATAGGGTGTGGAGGCCTGCACCGGCCGAAAGGCCCCGGTCTCCTCCATTTCAAGCGACAGCAAGGAGCGTTATGATATGAGTACCATTACCTTGGATGCCCTTCGGATGGGCCAGTGGGGCCAGGTGGCCGAGGTGCTG
>CALWXZ010000119.1 GCA_944385625.1 uncultured Flavonifractor sp.
TACAACATCCACGACTACATCCTCCAGGATCTGGAGGATTCCCACAAGCCCTCTCCCCTGCTCAAGCAGCTGCGGGACGAAGGCAAGATCGGCTTCAAGACCGGCGAGGGCTTCCAGAAGTGGACTCCCGAGCAGGTGGCCAAGGCCAACGCCGACCTGAACGAGTACCTGATCCGGATGCTGTACGGCAAGTAAGCCATCCGGTCTATTCCAAGCATTCAATTTATCTTTAAGGAGGAACCTACTATGGGTAAGACTGTTTTTGTTGACCTGACCCACCCCTTTGGCGCTGAGATCCCCCGCTGGCCCTACTTTGACAAGCCCGAGATCGTGGGCGCTCACTCCATGGCCAAGGGCGGTGTGCTGACCCAGCGCATCACCTGCACCATGCACACCGGCACCCACTGCGACGCTCCCCGTCACGTCATGGAGTATGAGTTCGACGGCCGCCGCGCCCGTTACTCCGACGAGATGCCCATTGACGCCTACACCGGCACCGCCGTCGTGCTGAAGATCGACATCGAGCCCTGGGGCCTCATCACCGACAAGCACCTGGACGCCGCCTGCGAGAAGTACGGCATCAACCAGGCTGACCTGGAGGGCAAGGTCGTGTGCCTGAACACCGGTATGCACCGTCTGTTCGACGACTCCAAGGCCTACTATCACTATGCCGCCGGCACCGGTGTTGAGGCTGGCAAGTGGTTCGTCAAGAACAAGGTCAAGTGCGTGGCCATGGACAGCCAGGCTCTGGATCACCCCCTGCACACCGCCATGGGCAACAACGGCATGACCCGCATGAACCTGCTGGGCGCCACCGGCCGTCCCATCACCGAGGAGTACAAGGAGCTCTTCGGCGAGGAGGCCTATGCCAAGTTCGACAAGGAGGAGTACATCCGCATCTTCGGCCAGAAGGCCTATGATGAGCTGTATGGCGATCTGGAGAACATCGGCGTTTGGGGCACCTGGGAGCCCTGCCACAAGGAGATGCTGGGCCACGGCATCGTGGGCGTTGAGAACCTGGGCGGCGACCTGGACAAGATCCCCGCCGGCGTGTGGTTCCGCTTCAACTGCTTCCCCCTGCGCTGGTACATGGGCGACGGCTCCATGGCCCGCTGCAGCGCCGAGATCGACGAGGACCTGCTGGTGAAGGGCGTTCCCACCCGCACCTACAAGTACGGCGGCACCGGCTACGGTGAGGCCGAGGGCAACGGCGACAGCGGTCTGGAGTATATGCAGAAGCTGTTCAACCGCAACAAGAAGTAAGCAAATCCTTTGTTCTACTAACTTTCCTAATTCCCTTCCATTCCATTCCACGCCAAGCGTAAAGCGGCGGGCCGTCGCCCGCCGCTTTACGCGGTATCTCGATTCAGAAAGGACTTTGAACGATCATGGCTGATCTGAAGAATAAGACCATTATCACCGTGGCCACCACCGGCGCCTGGCCCACCAAGGAGAACAACCCCAACGTCCCCATGACCCCCGCCGAAATCGCCGAGGACGTGTACGCCTGCTGGAAGGCCGGCGCTGCCGTCGCCCACCTGCATATGCGTGACGACCAGGGCAAGGGCACCATGGACAAGGAGAAGTTCCGTCAGACCGTGGAGCTGCTGCGCGCCAACCACCCCGACTGCGACATCATCCTGAACATGACCACCTCCGGCGACCTGAACGCCACCGACGAGACCCGTCAGATCCACCTGAAGGAGCTGCGCCCCGAGATGGGCTCCTACGACTGCGGCTCCATGAACTGGCTGCACACCTCCCTGTTCCTCAACCCCCCCGCCTTCCTGGAGGAGCTGGGCAAGAATATGCAGGAGTGGGGCGTCAAGCCCGAGATCGAGGCCTTTGACCCCGGCATGATCGCCAACGCTCAGTACTACCTGAAGAAGGGCGTCCTCAAGGGGCCCCTGCACTTCCAGTTCTGCATGGGCTGCGCCAACGGCATCCCCGGCACCATGAAGAACCTGATCTTCATGAAGGAGACCATGGAAGAGCTGTGCCCCGGTTCCACCTGGAGCTGCTTCGGCGTGGGTCACTCCGCCATGACCATGCTGTACGGCGCCGTGGCCCTGGGCGGCCACATCCGTGTGGGCATGGAGGATAACGTCATGTACGCCAAGGGCCAGCTGGCTCAGAGCAACGTCCAGTTCGTGGACCGCGCCCGCCGCGTCATTGAGGAGTTCGGCAAGCAGGTTGCCACCCCCGACGAGGCCCGGGAGATCCTCAGCCTGAAGAAGTAATTTCACAAGATTTCCTGCAAGAGGGCCGGGAGAACCGGCGCGGTAAACCCGTGCCGGTATTCTCCCGGCCCTCTGTGTTCTTTTCAGGTCCTGTGCCGCTGTGAGGCCTTCAGCGCCTCTACACGGGTTTTTCTTGTCCAGAGTATAAAGATACTTAAAGCAGTTATATCCCGTTTCACAGCCCTCCAGGCAGCTTCTCACGCCACGCTGGCCCGCCTAATTCTCCCGCTTTCTTTTGTGCGTTTTTCGGGACAGCTGCCCTAATATGCAGGTTTGCCGCCATATGCTTCCAAATTTTATGTCAAAATTTTGTGCATACTGAACATTCCACTATTCATACTAAAATTTATTCGCATCGCTTTGTCAATTCTTTAACTATCATTTTATACAAATTATACAAAACACGATACTTACTGATTGGTTACTATATACTGAATGGTTAGTAACTCACCAACTTGTGGGGATTGCACAAAAGCGGCCAAATCGATAAAGTATACCTGCAACAAGGAATGGACTTGCCGGCACACGTCCTGATCCAAACCATTTAGAGATGAGGGAAGATAAATGGCGAAACAAAACCTTCGCGACGGAAACAAGAATTCCGTTGTCAACTTCGGCGCAGGCTGGGTTGTCATCATCTACTGCCTGCTCATGTTTTTCCTGTACGTCGGTATGTGCAACGACGGCGCTAACATCACCGCCCCCAACGTAGCTGCCCGCCTGGGTCTGGAGCAGGGCGACATCATGAACATGAACTCCCTGGCCGGTATCGTCGGCGTGGTGTTCTTCATCGTGGTGGGCCAGATCAACCGCAAGGTCGGCGCCCGCATCACCTCCGGTGTGTGCTGCATTATCTCCGGTATTACTTACATCATTGCTTGCAGCGCCCCCAGCATCGCCATCTACACCGTTGCCATGTGCTTCGTGTACGGCAGCATCATGTCCGCCGGTTATGTGGCTGGCGGCACCCTGGTGGCCACCTGGTTCCCCAAGAAGAAGGGTGTGGTTATGGGCTACACCACCATGGGCCACAACTTCGCTTCCGCTTTCTATGTGCAGCTGGTGGCTATTCTGATCGCCCCCACCGCTATCGTCACCAGCGTGGGCGGCGCTGACCTGTCCAACGTGGGCGAGAACTTCCCCGGCGGCATCGTGCCCATCGGCATCGCCGCCATCGTGCTGGGCATTCTGGGTATGCTCTTTATCCGCAACACTCCCCAGGAGCGCGGCATCAACCCCGACAACGTCTCCGACGAGGTCTACAAGAACGAGTATGACACCACCGACGCCGTGGAGGGCGACGGCGGTTGGACCACCGGCAAGCTGCTCAAGACCAAGGAACTGTGGCTGGCCGCTATCACCACCGGCTTCTTCCAGATCTGCTCCGTGGGTGTTATGAGCCAGCTGGTTACCCGTAACATTCAGCTGGGCTTTACCCCCCAGGCCGCTATGAACGTCATGACCATCCTGGCTCTGGGCGGCGTGGTCGGCTCCTGGCTCATCGGTATCATCGACGACAAGATCGGCACCAAGAAGACCATGGTGGGCTTCGGCGTGTGGTACGCCATCGCTCTGCTGTGCAACTTCGGCGCCTCTGACAGTTCTTCTCCCCTGGTGTACGTCTCCCTGTTCATGATCGCCATGGGCATCGGCGGCTCCGCCAACTTCACCACCTCCCTGCCCACCTCCATCTTCGGCCGTCAGGGCTTTGACAAGGTGAACAGCGTCATCTTCCCCATCCAGGGCGCCATCACCGCCCTGTGCTTCCTGGTCAACGGCGTCGTCCAGAAGATGACCGGCGGCGAGATCAAGATGGCTTATCTGGTGTTCGCCGGCGTGGCTCTGGTCAACGTGGTGCTGGTACTCATCGTCAACGAGCATCGCTTCAACCGCGACTGGAAGGCCGCTCACCCCGGCAAGTAAGTTTACCCTCTCTTGGGCGCGCCGCAGCTGGACTGCGGCGCGCCCTTTTGCCCTTGAAGCACCAAAAAGCCCCGGCCATATGGCCGGGGCTTTTTGGGTGTGTGTTGTGTGTGTTGCAAAGGTGTTGGAGAGGGATAAGAGAGGAATTGGTTTTGGGAGGATGGTCTCGCTTTTGATTCATCTCTGAATCTGTGTGTATCATACCTTGTAAATAAGGCCAAATCGTGTATTCATTGTGAATAAACTGTTAATTCCAATTCCGCTGTTTTTACCCGTGCCCTTCCCCCGATGTTCCACTGTTTTTTCCTTGACAGCCGCTGGGTTTGGTGCTATAGTTTTGTCGTTAAATTGGCAACGACGGAGAAGAAACCGCACAGCGGCGGACAGAGAGGGGTCCAATTGGTGGAAGGACCCCACGACGCGCGGCGGCCGTACCACTCCCGAGCCGCCCGGGAGGACCGGGCCGGGCCCTCCCGTTACAGAGGTCACGAGCGACGGCAGCTGCCGTAAGCAGGGTGGAACCGTGGAGTATCATCTGATGCCTCACCCCTGACCATTCAGGGGTGAGGCGTTTTTGTACCCTCCGCCCCAATTTTAAGGAGGAATTTAAAATGTCGGAAGAAGTGAAAAACGAGTTTTCGTTTGAAAACGAGACCTACCGCAAGACCTACTGGCACACCTGCTCCCATGTGATGGCCCAGGCTGTCAAGCGCCTGTGGCCCGAGGTAAAGCTGGCCATCGGCCCCTCCATTGACGAGGGCTGGTACTACGATATGGACGCCCCTTTCGCCTTCACCCCCGAGCACCTGGAGCAGATTGAGGCCGAGATGCGCAAGATCTGCAAGGAGAAGCTCCGCCTGGAGCGGTTCGAGCTGCCCCGGGAGGAGGCCATCAAGTTCATGGAGGAGAAGGGGGAGCCCTTCAAGGTGGAGCTGATCCAGGACCTGCCGGAGGACGCCCACATCTCCTTCTATAAGCAGGGCGAGTTCACCGACCTGTGCGCCGGTCCCCACCTGGACTCCACCGGCCGCATCAAGGGCAACGCCCTGAAGCTGACCGCCTGCAACGCCGCCTACTGGCGGGGCGACTCCAACCGGGAGACTCTCCAGCGGATCTACGGCATCGCCTTCCCCAAGAAGGACGAGCTGGACGCCTACCTCCAGCGCATCGAGGAGGCCAAGAAGCGGGACCACCGGAAGCTGGGCCGTGAGCTGGGCCTGTTCATGCTGCGGGACGAGGGCCCCGGCTTTCCCTTCTTCCTGCCCAAGGGCATGGTGCTGAAGAACACCCTGATCGACTACTGGCGGCAGGTCCACAAGCGCTACGGCTATGTGGAGATTTCCACTCCCATCATCCTCAACCGTAAGCTGTGGGAGCGCTCCGGCCACTGGGACCACTACAAACAGAATATGTATACCACCGTCATCGACGAAGAGGACTACGCCATCAAGCCCATGAACTGCCCCGGCGGTATGCTGGTCTATGCCAGCGAGCCCCACTCCTACCGGGACCTGCCCATGCGGGTGGGCGAGCTGGGCCTGGTCCACCGCCACGAGCTGTCCGGCGCCCTCCACGGTCTGTTCCGGGTGCGCTGCTTCACCCAGGACGACGCCCACATCTTCATGACCCAGGACCAGCTGAAGGACGAGATCAAGAACGTGGTCAAGCTGTTTGACGAGGTCTACTCCGTCTTTGGCCTGCCCTACAAGATCGAGCTGTCCACCATGCCCGAGGACCACATCGGCACCGTGGAGCAGTGGGAGCACAACCAGGACGTTCTGAAAGAGGCCATCACCGATATGGGCAAGGAGTTTGAGGTCAACGAGGGCGACGGCGCCTTCTACGGCCCCAAGCTGGACTTCCATCTGGCCGACTCCCTGGGCCGCACCTGGCAGTGCGGCACCGTCCAGCTGGATTCCCAGCTGCCTGAGCGGTTTGAGCTGGAGTACACCGGCGAGGACGGCCAGAAGCACCGGCCCGTCATGCTCCACCGGGTGGTGCTGGGCTCCATCGAGCGGTTTATCGGCGTCATCACCGAGCACTTTGCCGGCGCCTTCCCCACTTGGCTGGCCCCCGTGCAGGTGAAGGTACTGCCCATCACCGACCGGGCCGGCGACTACGCCAACCAGGTGGCCGCCAAGCTGGACGCGCTGGGCTACCGGGTGGAGACCGACCACCGCAACGAGAAGATCGGCAAGAAGATCCGGGACACCCAGCTGGAGAAGGTGCCCTATATGCTGGTGGTGGGCGACAAGGAGGCCCAGACCGGCGACGTGGCTGTCCGAAACCGCCACGGCCAGCAGACCGTCATGTCTCTGGACGCCTTCACCGCCCAGCTGAAGGACGAGGTGGACTCCAAGTCCCTGGAGCAGAAGATGTAAGCTTGTGATAAAAGGTGCCCCGGCGCATTGCGCCGGGGCACCTTTTGCTTGTCGATTAAAAATCCGCGTTGCCCACCGTTCTGGGATGCAGCTCCACGTCGCGGATGTTGGACACGCCGGTGAGGTACATGACCATCCGCTCAAAGCCCAGGCCGAAGCCGGCGTGGCGGCAGGAGCCGTAGCGCCGCA
>CALWXZ010000120.1 GCA_944385625.1 uncultured Flavonifractor sp.
GCGCCGAAGCCGGAGCCGGGCACCACGGCCACCAGGCCGTACTTCAGGAAGGCGTCGGCAAACACGTCGTCGTTGGTGATCTCCACGCCGTGAATGGTCTTGCCGATGAGCCCCTCCAGATTCATCATCACATAGAAGGCCCCCTCGGGCTTGATGCAGCTGACGCCGGGGATGGCGTTCATGTGCTCCACAATGTAGTTGCGGCGCTCCTCAAAGGCCTGGCGCATGGTCTCCACCTCGTCCTGGGGGCCGCTGAGGGCGGCGGCGGAGGCTTTCTGGGAGATGGCCACCGGGGAGCCGGTGGAGTGGCTGACGTAGTTGGCCATCACCTTGGCGATCTGCTCGTTGGCGCAGGCGTAGCCGATGCGCCAGCCGGTCATGGCGTAGGCCTTGGACACGCCGTTGATGAGGATGGTGCGCTCCTTGGCGTCGGCGCTGAGGGCGGCGAAGCTGGTGAACTGACGGCCGTCGTAGGCCAGGCAGGCGTAGATCTCGTCGGAGATGACGTACAGGTCGTGCTTCTGGCACACCGCCTCCAGCTGCTCCAGCTCCTCCCTGCTGTACATCATGCCGGTGGGGTTGGAGGGGTTGTTGAGCATGATGGCCTTGGTCTTGGGGGTGACGGCGGCGGCCAGCTTGTCGGCGGTGAGCTTGAAGTGCTCGGCCTCGGTGGCGGTGACCACCACGGGTACGCCCCCCACCATCTTGATGAGTTCATAGTAGCTCACCCAGTAGGGCGCGGGCAGGATGACCTCGTCGCCGGGGTTGACCAGGGCCCGGAGGGCCAGATAGACCAGGTGCTTGGCGCCGCTGCTCACCACCACCTGGGCGGGCTTATAGTCCAGGCCGTAGTCGGCCTTCATGCGGTCGCACACCGCCTGGCGCAGTTCCACGGTGCCCGCGGCGGGGGTGTAGCGGGTCACGTTGTTGCGGATGGCCTCGATGCCGGCCTGCTTGATGAACTCCGGGGTGTTGAAGTCGGGCTCACCGGCACCGAAGCCGATGACGTCGATGCCGTCGGCCTTCATCTGCTTGAACATGGCGTCGATGGCCATGGTGGTGGAGGCCCGGACAGCCTGGGCGATACTGGACAACTCTTTCAATGGAATCTCTCCTTGTCACACAATTTCCTGACATATTATATGCGCCGACTTGCAAAATTTCAAGCCCCTATTTGAGAAAATTCCCGCTTTTTGAATGAGCGAGGACTTCGAACTGCAAAACCGTCCCCCGCGGCCGCCCATATCGACGGACAAAAAAAGGGCGGCCCGAAGGCCGCCCCGCTGGCGTACGGTTGTGATTTGGGTGTTCAGGCCCGCTTTCTGGCCCCCACCACCCGGACGATGACGGTGCTGAGCACCAGGTTGATGGCCAGCTCCAGCACAAAGTTGACGCCGGTCAGGACAAAGATGATGTAGTAGATCAAATCGGAACCGCCGGCCCAGGCCACCAGAATGTCGTAGAAGAATACGCTCAGGCCCACGATGAAGATGCCGGTATTCACCACCGGGCAGACGATACCGGCGGTGATGGCGGCCCCCATGGGGGAGCGGCGGGACAGGCCCCGGAATACCAGGCCGGACACAAAGCCGGCGGCGGCGCCCTTGACGATGCACAGGGCGGCAGTGAGCAGCGGGCTGGCGGTAAACAGGATGTTGCCCCCCTGATCCCAGCCTGCGATACAGGCGATGAGCACCACCACGCCGAACACCCCGCCCAGCCAGGCGCCGGCGCCGGCGCCGTACAGGGCCGCCCCGATGATGATGGGGGCCAGGGCCAGGGTGATGGAGAAGGGGCCGAATTTGACGAAGCTGGCGACTACCTGCAGGACCACGATGATGGCCGTCATCAGGGCCAGTCCGGTCAGGCGTCTGGTTTTTTCATGTGCGTTCATAACTCTTACCTCCTGCTGCCGCTCCTCCTGGGGAGGATGCAGCGCATTTTTATTTACCCACGGCAGCTGCCGTTGAGCACAAGGTCAGATCCGCCGGCCCTTGCGGCTGTTCTTCTGGTGGAGCTGATAGAGTCCCCGCATCACCAGGTCGGCGTCGTAGTGGATGGTGCGCTTGCAGTAGCGGAGAATCCGCTGGGCCCCTCCGCCGGTGGCCACCACGGTGACGGGGCTGCCCGCCGCAGCCTCCATCCGGTCGATGACCCCGTCCAGCATGGCGGCGTGGCCGTAGAGGGCGCCGGAGCGCATAGCCTCCTCGGTGGTGCGGCCCAGCAGCTCCACCGGGGCGGCACACTCCAGGGAGATGGGGGGCAGAGCGTCGGCCCTGGACCACATGGCCTCCAGGGCCAGGTTGAGCCCCGGCATGATGACGCACCCCTCGTACACGCTGCCCACCACCAGAGAGGCGGTGGTGGCGGTGCCCAGGTCCACCATGACGATGGGGCTGGGATAGGCGGCGATGGCCGCCACCGCCGAGGCCACAATGTCGCTGCCCAGCTGGTTGTGGATCTCGGCTTTGATGTTGAGCCCGGTCCTGATGCCGGGCCCCACCACCATGGGCGTCTTTCCTGTAAGCCGGGTCAGCGCCTGGGTAAAGACGGCGGTAAGGGGGGGCACCACGCTGGACAGGATGGCCCCGTCCACCGTCTCCATATGGGCCCCGTAGAGCCGGAACACCCCCAGCAGGTCGATGGCGCACTGGTCCCGGGTCTTGTTCCGGGCGGTCTCCAGGGCGGAGCGAAAGAGCAGCTTCCCTGCCCCGTCAAACAGTCCCACCGTGGTGATGGAATTGCCCACGTCTACCGCCAGCACCATGCCGCCTGCCTCCTTCCAGTTGGGTTCGGACTATTGTATCAGGTTTGCCGCCCAGCGTCAAGAGCGGCGCGGCGCCTCACCCCTGGCCCAGCAGGGCCAGCAGCTCCGCCTCGGTGAGCACCGGGACGCCCAGGTCGTTGGCCTTTTGCAGCTTGGACCCGGCGGCCTCCCCCGCCACCACATAGCTGGTCTTTTTGGACACCGAGCCGCTCACCTTGCCCCCCTGGGCCTCGATGAGGGCGGCGGCCTGCTTCCGGTCCATGGTGGGCAGAGTGCCGGTGAGCACGAAGGTCTTGCCCGCCAGCTTGTCCCCCACCGGCTCCTCAATGCTGTCAAAAGACACCCCCGCCTGCCGCAGGGCCTCGATCAGGTGGCGGCTCTGGTCGCTGGCGAACCAGTCCAGCAGGCTTTGGGCCGTGATGGCCCCGATGTCGGGCACGGCGGTCAGCTCCTCCTGGCTGGCGGCCATCAGGGCGTCCAGGGTGCCGAACCGGGCGGCCAGCACCTTGCCCGCCTTCTGGCCCACCTGCCGGATGCCGAAGGCGAAGAGCAGCCGCCCCAGTCCGGCGGACTTGGACTTCTCGATGGCGGCCATCAGATTTTCCGCGCTCTTTTTACCCATCCGCTCCAGGGGGGCCACCTGCTCGGCGGTGAGGCTGTACAGATCCCCGGGGCCCTTCACCAGCCCCGCTCCCACCAGGCTCTCCACCACGGCGGGGCCCAGGCCCTCGATGTCCATGGCGTCCCGGCTGGCGAAGTGGACCATGTGCCGCAGCCGCTGGGCGGGGCACTCGGCGCCGGTGCAGCGGATGTGGGCCCCGTCCTCGTCCCGGGCCACCGGGGCCCCGCACACCGGGCAGCGGTCGGGCAGATGGTAGGGCACGGTGCCCTCCGGCCGTTTGTCCCTGATGACCGACACAATCTCGGGGATGATCTCCCCCGCCTTCTGGACCAGCACCGTGTCCCCGATGCGGATATCCTTCTCGGTGATGAAGTCTTGGTTGTGGAGGGTGGCGTTGGTGACGGTGGTGCCTGCAAGGCGAACCGGCTTTACAACCGCCTTGGGGGTCAGCACGCCCGTGCGGCCCACCTGCACCACAATGTCCTCCACCACGCTCTCCTTCTGCTCGGGGGGATACTTGTAGGCGGCGGCCCACCGGGGGAACTTGGCGGTGGAGCCCAGTGCGGTGCGGTCTGCAAGGTTATTTACCTTTACAACCGCGCCGTCGATATCGAAGGGAAAGTCCTCCCGGCCGTCCCCCAGGGCGGCGATGCGCCCGGCGGCCTCCCGGATGGTGGAACAGGTGTAATGGGGAATTACTTTAAAGCGCTGCTGCGCCAGGTATTCCAGGCTTTCCGTGTGGGTGGTGAAGGTCCTCCCCTCCGCCCACTGGACGTTGAACACCCGGATGTCCAGCTTGCGGGAGGCGGCGATTTTGGGGTCCAGCTGCCGCAGGGAGCCGGCGGCGGCGTTGCGGGGGTTGGCGAAGAGGGCCTCCCCGTTCAGCTCCCGGTCGGCGTTGAGCTGCTCAAAGCTCTTCTTGGGCATGAACACCTCCCCCCGGACGATGAGGGAGGGCAGGGCCTCGGGCAGGCGCAGGGGGATGGAGGGGATGGTTTTCAGGTTCTCGGTCACGTCCTCCCCCACCTGGCCGTCGCCACGGGTGGCCCCCCGGACGAAAAGGCCGTTCTCGTACTCCAGGGCCACCGACAGCCCGTCCACCTTGGGCTCCACGTCGTACTCCACCCCGGCGGGCAGGGCGTCCCGCACCCGCTGGTCGAAGTCATCCAGCTCCTCAAAGGAGAACACGTCCTGGAGGCTCTCCAGGGGCACCCGGTGGCGGACCTCCGCAAAGCCCTCGGCCACCTTGCCCCCCACCCGCTGGGTGGGCGAGTCGGGGGTGATCAGTTCGGGGTGTTTGGCCTCCAGCTCCTCCAGGCGGCGCAGCTTGTGGTCGAAGTCGTAGTCGGACATACTGGGGTTGTCCAGCACATAGTATTCATAGTTGGCCTGCTCCAGTTCCCGGCGCAGGCTTTGGATCTCCTGTTTTTCGTCCATGGCGGACCTCCACTTGAAATCTTGAGGTGAGTTTGGGGGCCAGCTTGCCCAGCAGCAGGGCCACGAGCCCGCCCAGGAAGGCCCCCGCGGTGTTGAGGATCAGGTCGTCCACATCGGTGGAGCGGTTGACGAACAGCTGTAGAAACTCGATGGTAAAGGACACGCACAGGCCCACCGCCAGCCCCTTCCACCACCGGGGCTTCCGCCACAGCAGGTTGGTGAAAAAGCCCATGGGCACGAAGATGAGGGCGTTGGCCGCCGCCATATAGAAGGTCCAGCTGCCCATGGTCTGGAGGCTGTCCAGAAAATAGGGCGTCCAGCCGATGTACCCCACCGACTGGCTCAGGGGGGTGATGGGGAAAAAGGGCCGCAGGCCCTGAAAGGCCTCCCGCCAGTGGGCCAGGGTCCAGAAGGAGGAGGGAAACACCGTCAGGGCGGCCAGCCCGGCGCAGAAGAGCACAAAAACCAGCAGCCCCGCCTCCCGGATGGGGCCGCTCTCCAGCCCCCGGCGGTACAGCCCCCGCCTTCTGCGGGGCAGCAGGGCCAGAAAACACACCGCCCCGATGACCATACAGGGCAGCATCTGTTTTACATAGTCCCAGGTGATCTCCAAATACCACAACAGATCGTCCATACAATCGCCTCCTTTTTCCCTATGATACCACAGGGAAAAGAAGCCGTGTCTTACGCTTTTCTTACGAACCGGCGGCCGACAGCCCCAGATAGGTGTCGGGCACCTCCCCCACCAGCAGGGTCTCGGCCACGCACACCTGGGCGGTGACACTGGTCTCCGCCCGCCCGCCGGGGATCAGGAGGGTCACCTCCACCGTGATGTCCAGCAGGATCTGGTGCAGGGTCTGGTTGATGCCCTGGGCGGTGAACCGGTTGGAAAACTCCGCCCGTGGCACCGCCGCCGTCAGCACCCCCACCGGCAGGTCGGGCCCCCAGTCCGAGGCGGTGGCAAAGCCGGTGAGGCTGCCCAGGGGCACCCCCAACTCCTGGGCGTCCAGCCCCTCCACCTGATCCAGAACCTGTTCCAGGATCTCGGTACGCAAGGTGTTTAGCTTTACAGAGTCTACCGCCAGCAGGGACACCCTGCCGCTCCCGTCCCGCTCCACGGTGACCAGATCGGCGTAGGCCACCCCCTGGTGGGACAGGGTGGCGGACACCGCGTCGTTGACGATGGCGGTGATCTTGTTCCGGGCCTGGACGGTGGCCAGGGTGGTGACGGCGGGCCGCAGGGCCGCGTCCACCAGCCAGATCACCAGCAGAGCCAGGGCAATCCCCACCGCCGCCGCCGGCAGCAGGCCCCTCCCCCGCCGCCCCGCCCGGAACCTGCGGCGGGGAGACCACATCCGCAAGGGCCGTCTCACAGCCTCACCCCCTTCAGGGCAGGCTATGCGGGGCCGGGATTGTCTTATGCCTTGAGCAGCTCCTCCACCGCCAGCATGACGCCGGCCTTGCCGCTCTCATAGGTGAGGCCGCCCTGGAAATAGGCGGTGTAGGGCTCCCGCATGGGGGCGTCGCAGGACAGCTCGATGGAGGCCCCCTGGATGAAGGCTCCGGCGGCCATGATGACCGGGCAGTCGTAGCCCGGCATATCCCAGGGCTCGGGGGTGACGAAGGAGTCCACCGGCGCCCCGAACTGGATACCCTTGCAGAACTTCTTCAAGGGCTCGGGGGAGCCGAAGTGGACCATCTGGATGATGTCGTGGCGCACCGCGTCGGAGGCTGGCTCCACCTGGTAGCCCAGCAGCTCCATGATCCGGGCGGCAAAGACGGCGGTCTTGACGGCCTGGGCGGTGGTGTGGGGGGCAAGGAAAAGTCCTTGATAGAGGCTGCGGTTGGCCCC
>CALWXZ010000121.1 GCA_944385625.1 uncultured Flavonifractor sp.
TTGGTGATTTCAGATCCGGCGCGCTCCAGTACTTCCAGCGGCAGCATGGACGGGCCCGCGGAGAAATTGTACACTCGCTCGTTACCCATGATAGATGGCCTCCTTGATTCCAAAAATAAAATAAAAACTCCAAGATCGCAGAACTTCAGCGGAAATTACGCTTGACCGCTTTATCTTGATAAAGTATATTATAGACAACAAGCCGCCGCAATGTCAATACCGTGGAATCACCAAAACCGATGGGTCCGATACAAAAACTTTGTGAAAGATTGAACGAACCCTTTGCACTTCCGGATGTTTTGTGGTACAATGCCCATGAACTGAGAGTTTAGTTTTCCCACGGAAGGGGAGAAGGCAATGCTGCTTTCCGACATCAAACAGATCCTGAATGCCACAGTGCTGTGGGGCGAGGATCATCTGGACCGGGAGGTCATGTCCGCCTGCGGCAGCGATTTCATGAGCGACGTGCTGGCCTTTGTGAAAAATCAGGCCCTGCTGCTCACCGGTTTGGTCAATCCTCAGGTGGTCCGAACGGCGGATATGGTGGAGATGAAGTGCATCGTCTTTGTCCGGGGCAAGGTTCCGGGAAAAGACATCCTCACACTGGCTGCGGAGCGCGACATCGTGGTCATGACCTGTCCCAAGCGGATGTACGAGGCCTGCGGCCTGCTTTACTACAATGGATTGCGAGGGAATTGCGATGGAAACGATTAGACTTGTGTACCCTGTGGAAGGCGGCGACCTCATCGAGGCCGGCGAAGCCTCCAGCAAGATGAAACTCACGCTGAAAAAGCTGGGCCTGCCTCAGGATGTGATCCGCAGAGCCTCCATCTGTATGTATGAGGGCGAGATCAATATGGTGATCCACGCCGACGGCGGTCAGGCCGAGGTGGAGGTGGAGATGGATCAGATCGTCATCCGCATGATTGACTCCGGCCCCGGCATCCCCGACGTGGAGCAGGCCATGCAGGAGGGCTATTCTACCGCCGGTTCCACCGCCCGGGAGCTTGGCTTCGGTGCCGGCATGGGGCTGCCCAATATGAAGCGGTACTCCGATGAGATGACCATCGACACCGAGGTGGGCAAGGGCACCACCGTCACGGTCAAGATCAAAATTCCCCAGTGAATGAGGTCTCTGGCGAAGGGAGGTAAGGCGGTGCCATGGCTATGAGGCACTCCGTGGTGCTGGACAGCCGCCGCTGCCGGGGCTGCACCTCCTGCATCAAATGCTGTCCCACCGAGGCCATCCGCGTCCGGGGCTGCAAAGCCACCATCCTGCCCGACCGCTGCATCGACTGCGGCGAGTGCATCCGTATCTGTCCCCACAAGGCGATCAAATCGGTGGGCGACAGTCTGGACGTGCTGGGCGGGTATGATTACTGTGTTGCATTGCCGGAGCCTGCCCTCTATGGGCAGTTCCATCATCTGGACAACATCGACATCGTACTTAACGCTCTTTTAAAGATCGGCTTTCATAAGGTATATGAGGTGGCCAAGGCCGCCGAGATGCTCTCCGACTTTGAGCGGCAGTGCATCTCGGCAGATCCGGCTTCCGTCTCGCCGCTGATTTCCGCCTCCTGTCCCACGGTGCTCCGGCTGATCCGGATGCGCTTTCCCAAGCTGATGGGCCATGTGGCCTGTACCATTCTGCCCATGGAGCTGGCGGCCATTCTGGCCCGGCGGGAGGCGGAGCGGGAGACCGGCCTGCCGCCGGAGAAGATCGGGGTCTTTGCCATTGTCCCCTGCTCCTCCAAGGTGACCGCGGCCCGGGAGTCCGAAGGCTTGCGTCATCCGGTCCTCAACGGTGCCTTTGCCATCCGGGATATCTATCTGCGTCTGCTCAGTCCCATGAAGCATCTGGACTCGGTGGAGCCCATACTCTCCTCCGGCATCATCGGAATGGGGTGGGCCTCCTGCGGCGGCGAAAGCGCCGCCCGTCTGCGGGAGCGGTGCGTTGCGGTGGACGGCATCAACAATGTGATCCGTATGCTGGAGGAGATCGAGGACGGCCGCCTTCCGGAGGCCGACTTTTTGGAGTTGTCCGCCTGCACACAGGGGTGTGTAGGCGGGTGCTTTACGGTGGAAAATCCCTATGCCGCCAAAATGCGCCTGAAAAGCCTGATGAAAGGGCAGCCGGTCTCCCGCAACCGTTTTCTTTTTGAGGGGACGGACCGGGACATCGTCCGGCGGGATAAGGAATTACAGTACCTGCCCACCTTTGTGTTGGATCAGGATCTGGGAGCGGCACTGAGCAAGCAGCTGCGGATACAGGAGCTGGAATCTCACCTGCCCGGTCTTCACTGCGGGTCCTGCGGCGCTCCCTCCTGTCATGCCTTTGCGGAGGATGTGATCCTGGGCCGGGCGTCGGAAGACGACTGTATCTTCAAGGTGCGGGAGCGGATGCGCTCCATGGCCGGTAAGGAGGAGGCGGACGACTACCTGCCGCCCCCCTTCCGCCGCCGTCAAGCCGAACCCACAAAACGGTAGGGTTTTGGGCGCGTTGCAGAGCCGGATTCTGTAACGCGCCCTTTTGTTTTACCAGGCAGAGGAGGTATGCCACCATGACGGTACAGGAATTGATCCCTTCCATGGAACTTACGGTTTTTCACCTGGCTCAGCCGGAGCGGCCGGTAGCCGGCGGCTACGCGGGGGATCTGCTCAGCTGGGTCATCAGCCGGGCAGGACAGGACTGCGCCTGGCTCACCATCATGTCCAACCAGAATGTGGCCGCTGTGGCCCTGATGGCCGACGTGTCCTGTATCATACTGACGGAGGGCGTCCAGCCTGACGCCGATTTGCTCCGCCGGTCTCGGGAAAAAGCGGTCAACCTGCTGGGTACTAGCCTGGACACCTTTTCCGCCGCCTGCCGGCTGGGAAAGGCGCTGGCCTGAGCGGAAAAGAAGACATTTTTTCTGAAAGGGGGGCCGTCTCTTGCGGTTTTATTACGATCTTCACCTCCACTCCTGCCTGTCGCCCTGCGGCAGCGACGAGATGACCCCCGCCAATCTGGCCGCCATGTGCGCTTTGGCCGGGTTGGAGATCGTGGCCCTCACCGACCACAACAGCTGCGGCAACTGCGCCTCCTTCTGCCGGGCCGCCCAGGCCCACGGCCTCACCGTCCTGGCGGGAATGGAACTTTGCACCCGGGAGGAGATCCATGTGGTGTGCCTATTCCCTGACTCCGTGCGGGCTGAGGACTTCTCCCGGGAGATCGCCAGACACCTCCCCCCCATCCAAAACGACCCTCAGCGGTTTGGCAAGCAGCTTCGGATGGACGATGAGGACGGCATTCTGGGCATTGAAACCGCCTTTCTGGCCGGCAGCACCGATATTCCCCTCCATGACGTTCCCCGCTTGGTGACCCACTGGGGCGGCGCCGCCTTTCCCTCCCATATCGACCGCCCCTCCTTCTCGCTGCTGGGGGTGTTGGGCCTGTGGGACCCGGACCTGGGCTTTACCGCCGCGGAGTTGTCCCACCGCTGCCCGCCGGCGCTGGCCCGGCGGCCCGACCTGAAAGATCTGCTGCTGCTTACCAATTCCGACGCCCATTACCTGGATCAGATCTGGGGCGCGGAGCACACCCTGGATCTGCCAGAATGCACCCCGCAGGCCGTCATCCGGCGGCTGGCCTGCCGGTTTTGATGGTCCGCCGTCATAACCTTCTTTACAATCACACTTTAATGTGTTATACTTTCCATAAAGTAACCACTACCCTGTTGGCTTCATCCGTATTTTTCCCTAATCAGAAAAAGTACTGATGCTACAACAGGGTTCTTTTTTACTCCCGACCTTTTTGTGCAATACTTCAATTTAAACTAATTAGTTTTATATTTTTAACAATGGAAAGTCTTTACAAGTTCCTTTTTTTCGCTATAATAGTGCCTTGATAAAGTAAAACTAAACTAATTGTTTCAGAAAGGAAGGACGCACTCATGCCAAACTGCAAGACCGTGGTTCCCTATCGTGGGACGCCTGAGCAGGAGGAACGCCTGCGGCAGGTCATCGCCGAACACAGGGGACAGCCAGGCGCTACGATGCCTGTCCTACAGGCCGCCCAGGAGATCTTCGGGTATCTGCCTGAAGAGGTGCAGATTATCGTGGCGGAAGGGCTGGACATCCCCCTATCAGAAGTGTACGGGGTGGCCTCTTTTTATGCCCAGTTTACCTTGAACCCCAAGGGCAAATATCAGATCTCAGTATGCCTCGGCACCGCCTGTTATGTCAAGGGCGCCGCCGCCATTTTGAATGCGGTGGAGCAGAAGCTGGGCATTGTGCCCGGCTCCATCACCGCAGACGGCAAATTCTCCCTGGACTCCTGCCGGTGCGTGGGCGCCTGCGGTTTGGCGCCTGTCATGATGATTAACAACGATGTCTATGGCCGCCTGACCCCCGACCAGGTGGGTCCCATTCTGGATATGTACAAATGAGTGGGGGCGGCCTCCGGCCGCCCGTAAGTCCTTTTGTACCGGGCGGACCACGGAGGTATAAACGTGAAGGAAATTGCGCTGCACATTCTGGATATTGCCCAGAACTCCATTGCCGCCAGGGCCTCTCTGATTGAGCTCACCCTATCGGAGACGCGGGAGGCGATTGTCTTTACCATCGTGGACAATGGCAGTGGGATGAGCGCCCAGCTGCTGGCCCGGGTCACCGATCCCTTCACCACCACCCGCACCGCCCGCAAAATGGGATTGGGAATTCCACTGCTGCGGATGGCGGCGGAGCAGACCGGCGGCAGCCTGACCATTGCAAGCACCGAGGGTGTGGGCACCACGGTCACCGCCCTCTTCCATCCCGGGCACATTGACTGCCCGCCGGTAGGTGACATGGCCGGCACCATCACGCTCCTTCTTCAGGGTACGCCCCAGCTGGAGCTGCACTACATCCATACCATCGACAATCACTCTTTCCAGCTGACCACGGAGGATCTGCGGGCTCAGCTGGGACCTGAGATCTCCCTTGCGGAACCGGAGGTTATCCTTTGGATCAGGGACTATTTACAGGAACAGGAAACGCTGTTACGAGAACATAAGGGGATGAAAGCATGAAAACACTTGCAGAACTGCAGGCCATCCGGGATCGGATGCGCAGTCAGATCGACCTGCGGGAGGCAGGGGACGACCGTATCCGTGTAGTCGTGGGTATGGCCACCTGCGGAATTGCCGCCGGCGCCCGCCCCGTCCTTAACGCCTTGTTGGAAGAGGTAAACAAGCGGGAGCTGAAGAACGTGACGGTGTCCCAGACCGGCTGCATCGGCGTGTGCCGCCTGGAACCCATTGTGGAGGTCTATGTACCCGGCCAGGAAAAGGTAACCTATGTGAAGATGACCCCTGACAAGGTGGCCTCCATTGTCAGTGAGCATCTGGTAAACGGCCGGGTGGTGGAAGAGTACACCATTGGCGCAGCCGAATAAGGGAGGGTGAAGAGATGAGTTTTATCCGTTCCCATATTCTGGTCTGCACCGGCACCGGCTGCTCCTCCTCCAACAGTCTGAAAATCATTGAGGAATTTGAAAAGCAGCTGGTCGCTCAGGGTATGGACAAAGAGGCCAAGGTGGTCCGCACCGGCTGTTTTGGTCTGTGCGCACTGGGTCCCATCGTGACCATCTATCCGGAGGGCGCCTGCTATACCCACGTCACGGTGGACGACGTGGAGGAGATCGTCTCGGAACACATTGTCAAGGGCCGTATTGTCAAGCGGCTGCTCAATAAGAACGTCAATGAGGAGGGCGCTGTCACTTCTCTGACTGAAACGCAGTTTTACAAGCACCAGCAGCGTATCGTCCTGCGCAACTGCGGCGTTATCAACCCCGAGAGCATCGACGAGTACATCGGCGTGGACGGTTACGCCGCCCTGGGCAAGATCCTCACTGAGCACATCCCGCCCCAGCAGGTGATCGACACCGTGAAAAATTCCGGGCTCCGCGGCCGGGGCGGCGCCGGTTTCCCCACCGGCCTCAAGTGGCAGTTCACCCACGACGCGGTGAGCCCCGACGGCATCAAGTACGTCTGCTGCAACGCCGACGAGGGCGATCCCGGCGCGTTCATGGACCGCTCCGTGCTGGAGGGCGACCCCCACACCATCATCGAGGCCATGACCATCGCCGGCTACGCCGTAGGCGCACACCAGGGCTATATCTATGTCCGTGCCGAGTACCCCATTGCCGTCAAGCGGCTGGAGGTGGCCATCGGCCAGGCCAAGGAGTACGGCCTGCTGGGCAAGAATATTTTTGACTCCGGCTTTGACTTTGATCTGGAGCTGCGGCTGGGGGCCGGCGCCTTCGTCTGCGGCGAGGAGACCGCCCTCATGCGCTCCATCGAGGGCCACCGGGGCGAGCCCAAAACCCGTCCCCCCTTCCCCGCCGTCAAGGGCCTGTTTGACCGGCCCACTCTGCTGAACAACGTGGAGACCTACGCCAACATCACCTGGATTTTCAACCACGGCGCCCAGGCCTTCGCCGCCATCGGCACCGAGAAGAGCAAGGGCACCAAGGTCTTTGCCCTGGGCGGCAAGATCACCAACACCGGCCTGGTGGAGGTCCCCATGGGCACCACCCTGCGCACGGTGGTGGAGGACATCGGCGGCGGCGTGCCCGGCGGCAAGAAGTTCAAGGCCGC
>CALWXZ010000122.1 GCA_944385625.1 uncultured Flavonifractor sp.
CTGTTCCGGGAGACCATGAAGGACGTGTCCCTGCGGGTCACCGAGACCGACTCCACCGACGCCTTCAACGTGGCCGGTCGGGGCGAGATGAGCCTGTCCATCCTCATCGAGACCATGCGCCGGGAAGGCTATGAGTTCCAGGTCTCCCCGCCCCGTGTGCTCTTCCAGGAGATCGACGGCAAAAAGTGCGAGCCTATCGAGCGCCTGGTGGTGGACGTGCCCTCCGACGCGGTGGGTTCCGTCATCGAGAAGATCGGCTCCCGCAAGGGCGACCTGCTGGAGATGACCCCCGTGGGCGAGCGGATGAAGATCGAGTTCCTGGTACCCTCCCGGGGCCTGTTCGGCTACCGCAACGAGTTTTTGACCGACACCAAGGGCGAGGGCATCATGGCCTCCGTCTTTGAGAAATACGCCCCCATGAAGGGCGAGATCCAGCGCCGCAACTCCGGGTCCCTGGTGTCCTTCGAGACCGGCGAGAGCGTAACCTACGGCCTGTTCAACGCCCAGGAGCGGGGCGTGCTCTTCATCGGCCCCGGCGTGCCCGTGTACGCCGGTATGGTGGTGGGCGAGACTCCCAAGCAGGAGGATATCTCGGTCAACATCTGCAAGAAGAAGCAGCTGACCAATATGCGGGCTTCCGGCTCCGATGAGGCCCTCCGCCTCACCCCGCCCCGCCAGATGTCCCTGGAGCAGTGCCTGGAGTTTTTGGCCGACGACGAGCTGCTGGAGGTCACCCCCCAGTCCCTGCGCCTGCGCAAGCGCATCCTGAGCCACGCCGACCGGATGAAGGCCCTGAAGGGCAACAAGTAATCCCACACACAGCACAGCGGCCCATCTCCCGGCGGGATGGGCCGCTGTTTTGCTGAGAAGGAAGGAGACAAACCATGCTGGACCTTCTGCTGGCCATTTTGTCCAGCGCGGCGGTGTCCGCCATGCTGCGGATTGGAGAGCGGCGGGCCGCGGGCACCTACGGGCGCTTTGCCATGAACTATCTGTCCGCCGCCATTCTGGCCTACGCCGCCATGCCCGCCCGGCAGTTCTCCCTGGAGGGCGGCGGCTGGACCGCCCTGGGGCTGGGCGCGGCCCAGGGCCTGCTGTACCTGCTGACCCTGGTGATCCTCCAGGGCAACATCCGCACAAACGGGGTGATTTTGTCGGCCACCTTTGCCCGGCTGGGTCTGGTGGTGCCCATGCTGTTCGCGGTGGCCGCCTTTGGGGAACTGCCCACCGGGGTGCAGCTGGCCGGGTTCCTGCTGGCCTGCGCCGCCATCTGGATCATCCGCACCGGCAGCGCCGGGGAGGCGGTGGGCAGCAAATCCGGCCTTTTGCTGCTGCTGGTGTGCTCCGGCCTCACCGACAGCCTGGCCAAGGTCTTTGAGGCGGTGGGCAGCCGGGCGCTGGACGGGTGGTTCCTGCTCATCACCTTCCTGGTGGCCCTGGCGGTGTGCCTGGGGCTGATGTTGTATAAAAAGGAGCGGCTGGGCTGGCGGGAGGTGGTGTACGGCTGCCTGGTGGGCATCCCCAACTACGGCTCGGTGTTCTTCCTGCTGCGGGCGCTGACCGGGCTGCCCGCCGTGCTGGTCTACCCCACCTACAGCGCCGGCACCATCCTGGCCGTCAGCCTCATCGGGGTGGCCGCCTTCCGGGAGCGGCCGGGCAGACGGCAGTGGCTGGGCCTGGCCATCATTCTGGCGGCCCTGGTGCTGCTCAATCTGTAAACCAAAAGGGAGCGCTGCAAAAGACAGCGCTCCCCTTCTTGCTTAGTGGGCGGATACCCGCTTCGTTCTTCTCCGATGGATTACCAGCGCCGCCATCAACAGCACCGCCGCCCCGGCGCAGCACAGCAGCACCACCGGCAGGGCGTTGGGCGCCGTGCGCTCCAGCAGCGCCACCTGTCCGTTGGCCGGGGCGTCAAAGACCAGATAGCTGCCGTCCCGCCTGGCCTCCACCACCTGCCAGCCGCCGTCGGACTGCCGGACGGCAGCCGCCGGGTTGTGGGCGTCGGCACAGCGCAGACGCAGGGTTACGGTATCTTCCTGACTGCCCTCCACGGTATAGGACCACCCGGCCACGCTCCGGTAGCCCGACAGGGCGGGCAGCTGGTCCAGGGGCTCTGTATTCAGGCTGGCCTGGGGGTCAAAGGCGCCCTGGACCAGCAGCTCGGGGAACTCCTCGCCGGAGGAGAGCGTGGCGGTGGGCTGGGTAAATTGGGCCTCCAGCACCATGGAGCGCCTCAAATCCTCCGTGGGGAAGTCGGGCCACACCCCGTACGCCCCGTCCCGGACGGGAGGCTGGGGCACCAGGCCCTGGTCCAGGTCGGCCCCGTAGGAAAAGGGAATCTCGGCCACGGTCTTCCCGTCGGCCACAAAGCGGTAGGAGAAGGTGAGAAAGTCCTCCGGGATGCCGCTCAACCGGGAAAAGCCGTCAAAGTCCATCCCCTGGGCCTGGCCGGTCACATCCACCCCGTCCAGCCCAGCCAGCTCCTCCAGCAGGTAGCGGTTGCCGGTGAGAGCGCCGTCGGCCTGGCCGGCGATGGCCCCCCGGTACTCCCCGTCCCCCTGGGCCCGCACCATGGCCCTGCAGTCGGTGAGGGTGCTCCCCAGCCCGGCCACGCCCCCCAGCCAGCTGCCTCCGGTGAGATCCACCAGGGCGGCGCACCGGATCACCGAGGCGCTGGTGCGTCCGGCGATGCCGCCGCAGTAGTCGGCGCCGGTCTCCACCGTGCCCCGGGCGGCGCAGTCCACGATGGCCCCGGCGGTACACCGGCCGGCGATGCCGCCGCCACAGTCGTTTTTCACGGTGACCGCCCCGTCAAAGCGGCACTGCCGCACCGCCGCCCTGAGGGTGGCGTACACGTCGGCCAGCAGTTTGAGGTCCTCCACGTCGAAGGTGGCCTCCGGGTCATCCCCCACCTCCATTCCCACGTCTCCCACAATGCCGCCCACGTTGGTATCCCCCTCCACGGTGCAGGCGGCGGCGCAGTCCATCACCAGACCGGGTCCCTGGGTCAGCTCCCCCGACAGGTCCTGGGTGGTGAGCTGAGGCTGGCGGCCCATGTCGTAGATGGCCTGGCGCACCTGGTCCAGGGCCCCGATCACCCGCTGGGCGGAGGCGTGGAGGGCGGCGTTGTCCGCCCCGGCGGCCTGAGTCATCCGGTCCACCCGGTCCTGGATCACGTCCAGCTGGTCCCCGATGTCGTCCGCCGCCGCCTGGGTCTGCTCCCCCAGCTGGTGGGCGTAGTCCTTCAGCAGGGTGCGGATGGCGGTGGTCTCACTGCTGACCGTATCCAGGTCCACCTTGCTGTCCTTGGACAGGGCGCTGCCCGCCCCCACCAGATGGCTGGCGGCGGCGTGGATGGCCCGGGCGGCCTGGTCGGCCTGGTCCCGGGCTTCCTCCAGCTCCTGGGAGGTGTTCTTGGCCAGCTTCTCCCACCGGCCGGTGAGGTCGCTGACCAGCCCGGGCAGCTTGCCCAGGGCCTGGGCGATGGCGGACAGGTGGCCCGCCGGGTCCAGGGCGGGGAAGGGTACGGCCAGGGCCCCCTCCAGATCCAGCTGCTTCAAAAGGCCGGTCACCTGGGTGAGATAGCCGCCCAGGCTGTCCAGCTCCCGGGACATGGCCTGCAAATGGACGCGGATGGTATCGACCTGGCCTTCAATATCTTCGGCGGTGCCGTCCAGGGCCTCCACCGCCTCCACCAGGGCGCTGTCGGCGCTGTCCAGCATCCGGTCCAGGCTGCGGCGCAGCCGGGCGGCGCCGTCCAGCAGATCGTCCAGGTCGGCCCCGGCCGCGTTGGAGAAGGCGTCCACATGGCCCCGCAGGCTGTCCAGGGCCTCCCCCAGGGCGGCGGCATGGCCGTCCAGCCCATCGATCATGGCGCTGTAGTCGGCAAAGCCCCGATCCCCGGCCTGCTGGGCCCGGTCCCGGATCTGGCCCACGGCGGTTTGGATGGCCTGGGCGTCGGCCACCCCCTGGGCCGCCATGGCGCTGAGTTGGTCGGCAAAGCCCTCCATCTCGTCAAACAAAGCCCCCAGGCTGTCGTTGAGGCTGTCGGCGGGGGAGTCGCCGTAGCGCACCGCTACATTGGGCTCGAACTGGCCCACGATACCGCCCACGTCCTTCCGGCCCAGGACTGAGCCGGTATTTTTGCACCCGGTGATGGTCCCGGACTGGAGCCCGGCGATACCCCCGGCGTTGTAGCCCAGGTGCTGGTAGCCCACGGTGCCGGAATTGGAGCAGTCGGTGATGGTGCCCCGGGACAGCCCGGCGATGCCGCCGGAGTTGGAGGGCACCTCCTGGTCCGGGTCGGTGTTGACCGCCCCGGCGTTGGTGCAGCCGGTGATGGTCCCCAGGTTCTGCCCGGCGATACCGCCGGCGCTGCCGGGGGCGGAGACGGCGGCCTCATTGGCGCAGCCCGTCACCGCGCCGCCCTCCCCGTTGAGGCCCACCACGCCCCCCACGTCCTCCTGGCCGGAGACGGTCCCTTTGGCGGTGCAATTTTGTACCGTGCCGTAGTTCTCTCCGGCCACCAGGCCCACCTGGCCGCCGGTGCCGCCGGGGGAGAGGGCACCCTCCACCGTCAGGTCCTCCACCAGGGCGCTGTCGGTGAGGGTGCGGAAGAGGCCCACTTTGGACCCCTTGCCGGAGAAGGACAGGCCGGTGATGGTGTGGCCGTTGCCGTGGAAGGTGCCCTGAAAGACGGGGACGGGGGTAAAGTCGGTACCCCCCAGGTCCAGGTCGGCGGTGAGCTGAACCGTCACCCCCACCGACCAGGTATCCTTGGTGCAGCTGCGGGCAAAGTCCAGGAAGGCGTTTTCGTCCCCGATGGTCACCGTCCCCGCCGCCCGGGCGGGGGGCAGCAGGGAACAGAGGAGGGCCGCCGCCAGCACCAGGGCGGGGATGCGTCGGTTGTGCTTCATGGCCGATCCTCCTCTTTTTCGATCTGGAGCTCCTGATACTTGCTCTCGATGAGGGCGTCCACACTGCCGTGGATCACGCCCTTGAACTCGCCGTCCACAAAGCCGGACACATGACCCCGGACGTGGCCGTCCAGGCGCATGGTGCCCTTGTTGAACCGCTGGGACCGGTCCCGGTTGAGGGAGATGGCGGTGCGCTGAATGATGGCGTCCCCCAGCAGCAGCAGCTGGGGCAGCACGGTCATCACCAGGAAGATGGAGGTGACGGTGCCCCGGCCCAGGGTGAGGCCCACCGAGCCGATGGTGGCGTCGGTGGAAATGCCGCCGATGAGGAAGCCGGCCACCGCCATGATGGTGCCCGAGGTGAGAATGGTGGGGAAGCTCTGGCTCAGGGCCTCCACCGCCGCCCGCCGGGGCTCCACGCGGGTTTTCAGCTCCAGATAGCGGTTGGTGATGACGATGGCATAGTCGATGGTGGCCCCCATCTGAATGGAGCTGACCACCAGGTAGCTGAGGAAAAACAGATTGGTGCCGGTAAGTACCGGGAAGGAGAAGTTGATCCAGATGGAGCCCTGGATGGTGAGCACCAGCAGCACCGGCAGACCGGCGGATTTGAAGGTAAAGAGCAAAATCACCATGACGAACAGGGCGGTGAGCACGCTGATCTTCAGGTTGTCGCCGGAGAAGGAGCTGGCCAGGTCGAAGGCGTTGGTGGAGTTGCCCACCAGCACCACGTCGCCGTAGTAGTCCTCACCGATGGAGCGGATCTCGTCCAGCAGGGCGTAAGTCTCCTCCCCCTCGGTGGGCGCGTCGGCCACAAAGACCAGCCGGGACCAGCTGTCCCCCTGGAGCTGCTTGAGGCCCACGTCCAGCTGCTGCTGCAAATCCTCCACCTTTTGGGCCTGGTCGCCGGTGAGGCTCACAACCCCCTTGTCCTTCTGTTCCAGCAAAAATTGGAAGATATCCAGCAGGGGGACCGAGTAGTCGTCCGGGTCCTGGAAGATGGCCCCGTACTCCTCCACGCTCAGGCCGTAGGCCTGGAAGAGCAGCCGGGCCAGCTCCACGTCCACCCCGGCCAGCTCGGCGAACTGCCGGGGGGAGATCTCGTCGGTGAGCATCCGCCCCGGCTCCACCTCGATGTTGGCAAGGCCGGTGACCTGAGTCACCTGGGGCAGGGCCTCCACCCGCTCCAGGATGCGCCCCTCCTTTTGATAGTCCCCCCGGGGCACCAGCATGGCGATGGTGTTCTTCTTGCCAAAGGTATCGGTCACCTTTTCGGCGGCCAGCTGCCAGTCGGGCTTGTTGGCGAAGTCGGCGTCGTTGGTGTCAAAGACATAGACGCAGTTGCTGGACAGCACCGCCCCGGCGATGACCACCGCCAGGAAGATGGGGGGAAGCACGAAGCGCAGCCTGACCACCGCCTTGCCCCAGAAGTTGATCCTGGGCACCAGGTTTTTGTGGCGGGTGCGGTCGATGGGTCCCCGGAACACCATCAGCAGGCCGGGCATCAGCAGAAAGACGCACAGCATGGAGCACACGATGCCCTTGGCCAGCACGATGCCCATGTCGAAGCCGATGCGCAGCTGCATGAGCATCAGGGCCACCAGGCCGGAGATGGTGGTCAGGCTGGAGGAGGAGATCTCCACAATGGCCTTGCTCA